>CAVVNE010000009.1:0-145868 GCA_963749245.1 Bryobacterales bacterium | reverse complement strand
TCAGATTCCATATCAGCCTGTCGCTGGCGGTGATATCGCGTTCGCGCCCGCTGGACCCGCTTGCGCGAATGCGGTGATTGAGATGGTCCGCGGAGATTCCGGCGCGACAAGCGTAGCTGAGGCTAAGTCCGGAATAGATGGCTTCCGCCTTCTGCGCCTGAAAGGCAGCGCGTTTGCCGGATTCGTCCGCGATGAGTAGACACTACACTGCCTGACGTCGAAAGATATCGCCCGCTCCACATGTGGCTCGATCTGGACTGGACTTACCTAACTACAACAGACGCATTCAGCGAGGGCGCGGTCACGCGGAAGGTCCGCCAGACAGTGCAGAAGATATTCGCGGGCTTCGAATCGGGCAGCATTCAGGAAATTCATTTATCAGATTGGGCAGAAGATGCTGGCGACGCTCCGAGAAACGCACTTCCCTTCGTCGCCGCGTGGACAGAGCGGGCTGTCCCCAATTTTTCGCCCCCTCCACTGGAGCCGGCTGTTTTCATACCCATCGTTATGCGCGGGACGCCTTCAGGCGGCTTCTTCATCTTCTAAAGCTCGTAAAAACACTACCCCCTCCCCACCAGAGGCATCTTCGTCGCCATCACCGTCATGAACTGGACGTTCGCGTCCAGAGGCAGGCTGGCCATATAAACCACCGCGTCGGCGACATGCTTTACGTCCATGCGCGGCTCGACCATCATGCTTCCGTTGGCTTGCAAAATGCCCTGCGACATCCGCGCGGTCATCTCCGTCGCCGCGTTGCCGATGTCGATCTGCCCGCAGGCGATATCGAACGCGCGCCCGTCGAGCGAAATGCTTTTCGTCAGCCCCGTAATGGCGTGCTTCGTCGCCGTATAAGGAGCCGAATTCGGCCGCGGCGTCGTTGCCGAGATCGACCCGTTGTTGATGATGCGGCCTCCCCGAGGCGTCTGCCTCTTCATCAGCCTCATCGCCTGCTGCGCGCAAAGGAATGCGCCCGTGAGATTGACGTTGACGACCGCCGTCCATTGTTCGAACGTCAGTTCATCCATCGGCACCGCGGGCGCCCCCATGCCGGCGTTGTTGAACAGCAGATCCAGCCGCTCCAGCCGCGAGAATAACGCCTTCACGCTATCCGGATCGGCGACGTCCGCCGATACTACTTGCATGTTTACTCCCTGGGCAGCCGTCTTTTCGAGTTCCTCGGTGCGGCGTCCGGCGAGCACCACGGAAAATCCAGCCGAGCTGAGCGCGATGCTGACCGCGCGGCCGATGCCGCTTCCGGCGCCGGTGACCAGCGCGATTTTGGAGTTCATGCGCACCATGATATACTTCCGCGACCGACGTCGGGTCGAAATCGAAAGGGTGAATCGATGAGGGCGCTCCTTTGTACGACTCTGCTTATCTGCGCGGCCGCGTTCGGCCAGAATGGTCCGTCGGGACTGCAATGCACCGCCAATGCGGGCGTGCCTCCCGTTCTCAGATCCGAAGGACTCACGGAGCTGGTCGGTGATATCGCCCTCAACTGTGCCGGGGGAACGCCAACCGCGGCGGGCGCGCCAGTCCCGCAGGCGATTATTACGGTGTTCCTGAATACGGCGATTACCAGCCGCGTGCTTCCGAGCGGAGCCAGTGAGGCGCTGCTGCTGATCGACGAGCCGCCGACCGGGCTGACCGGCTCCCCGGCATGGACGCCGTTTGGATGCGGCCTGCCAGGATCGTGCACGATCATCGGGAACGGAACCGGAGTCGGCCTTTACAACGGCACGCCCGGACATTGGAACATCTTTCAGGGTGTGCTGAGCGGGCCGAATTCCGTCACCTTCACCGTGCCGATGGATGCGGCCGGGGCAAACGGCCGTAATTTTCACATTACCAACATCCGGGCCAATGCCAACGCGTTATCTCCAAACGGCGCGGCAGCTCAAGTGAACGCCACCTTCAGTGGTGTCCCGTCCCTGATCGCGGCTCCCACTGTACCCCTCAATGTCGGGCGTATCCAGTCGGGCCTTACCGTCGGAGCCAAGGGCAGCACGAACCAATTTTGTTCCGGGCTGGGATTGAACGGGAACTCCGACGCGCCCAGCGACGGCAAGACCGTCCTTCGGTTCACCGAAAACTTCGCGACCGCCTTCAAAACGAAGGCCCAGGAAAGCGGCACCATCCTGCCCACTACGGCCGGGCTTTCCTCCATCATCGGGACCTCCGACACCGGGACCAACCTGGGTGCGACCATCATCGGCCTTCAACCGGGCCTCACTCTCACCACGCCTTTAGTGTCGAACCTGGTCGACGGCACCGCTCTAATTGGCGGCAACGCGATGGCCACGTCGCCCACCGGCATCGTCTCGGGAAACAATCTGGTGCTGAACGGCAGCTCGAACCAAATCATCGTCAATTGGGAGGTGATGGCCAGAGATCCGTCCAACCCCAACCCTTTCTCCATGTCCCCGACGATGGTGCTGGGCGGAACTCCTTTGTCGCTCCAGACGCCGGCCACCGTTTTCGTCATTCTCCGATTCGTCGATTTGCCGACGGTGGTCCAGCCGTACGCACTGGCATTCTCTACCGCCAACTTGCTCTATCCCTTTGTAACTACCGTGAACGGGTTCGACACGGGCCTGGCGCCCGCCAATACGTCCATCGATCCGTTTGTGATGGGAGCAGAAATTGTGGGATGCGTCGACGCGGGCAATTCGCTCAACCTGATCCCCGGCCTGTCTGTGCCTAAGTTCTTCAATGCGCTGGGACTTCCTGGATCGCTGCCCAATTCCAACGCCATGGTTCCCCCTGTGATCACGGTTCCCATCGTCTCCTCCGGACTCCCCACCAGCAACGTCACCGCGACCGTGAATCCGCCCGCGCCCTGGCTCAACCTGACCTTGAGCGACACGACCACGCCCCTGACGGCCACCCTCACCGCCAACAACACCATCGCGGGAAACTATTCCACCACAATCACATTCAACTCCCCCGGAGGGATCTCCACGACCCTGCCGGTCAGCCTTACAGCCGCGCCTGCCCCCTGGTTCACCATCTACGGCTTCGGCCACTCGGCCAGCTACGTCAACACTGTGGTGGCTCCGGGAGAGCCTTTTGTCATTTTTGGCGGCGACCCCTTCGGTCCATCGTCGATTGCCGGACCTATTCTCGGCTCCGATGGACTGGTGCCGACCAACGTCGGCAACACGCAAGTTCTGTTCGACGGCACGCCGGCGCCGATCTATTATTCCGTCGACAACAATGGCACCGGCCAGGTGGCGGGCTTCGCGCCGTTCGAACTGACCGGCAAGACCACGACCAACGTGCAGGTGGTCTATAACAACGTCGCCTCGCCCACCGTGCAACTGGCGGTGGTCGACGCCTTGCCGGGACTTTTCACCGCCGATTCAAGCGGCGGCGGCCAAGGCTCGATTCTCAACCACGACTTGAGCGTCAATAGCGGCAGCAACCCGGAATCGGTCGGCAATCTGGTGGTGTTGTACGGCGGCGCGGCGGGGCAGACTTCTCCTCCGGGACGCGACGGCGCGTTGGCCGGCGTAGGCGGACCTCTCGCGACCTTCACGATGCCGGTTCAGGTGTTTATCGACGGGATCCAGGCGACCAGCGTCCCTTATGCGGGTCCAGCGCCGGGTCTGGTGGAGGGAATTTTTCAAGTCAACGTGGTGATTCCGCCGGGTGTGCGCCACAACGCCAATGTCCCCGTCGTGGTGGTCGTCAACGGCAAACAAAGCCAGCCGGGAGTGACGCTCGCCACCAAGTAAAACTATCGACGAAGAAGAGAATTCGTGCTATGATTCATCAGCCTAGAGTGTCATAGGTTAAGCAGCAAATTCACTAAGGAGGACGATGGCTTCAGTAAGAACGCTGTTTACACTCGCCTTAATGACCGCCGCGGCTTTTGCACAGAGCATCAGCTTGCCCGGCGCGCTCAGCGTGCAGGCCAGCAATTCGGCTGGCACCAGTTTCACATACAACGGCACATTAACCCAGGCCGCGACCATCTCGTTGATTGTCACCGGCAACGCGTGTGAACAAGGTGGCAGCGTTTACTGCACGAACGCAGCTGGCGTGGTCACAGTGGCCGGGAGTTCGGGGGTGGGCGCGGCGACGTCGTTTGCGGGGGTTGTCGGCGGCTACAGCGGGACCTGGAATTATGGATCGCTGATCATGACCATCTCCGGAGCGGGTTCGGTGCAAGTGTTCGCGGCGAATTCGGCCAACGGGCTGGGTAGTTCGTCGCCGCCGAGCACGCTGACCCTGCCGGCGACTTCCCTCAGCGGGCTTGGATTCTCGAGTTTCTCGGTGGCGAATCCGACCATTACCTTCACCAATGCCGACAATAACTACGGCGACAACAGCCAGGGATTTACGGTGACCCAGCCAGGCTTGGCGGGGACGCCGGCGCCGGCCACCCTGGTGTTAGTTGTATTAGGTCTGGCAGCGTTGACGTTCGTTTTCTGGCTGAAGCCTCGGCTGCAGCAGAACTGAATCTTAGCGGGCTAATTCCACCGGCGAGGTCAGGCGGAACGTCAACACCATTTCCGCCGGGATCACCACCTGCTTCTTGCCGGTGATGACGGCGCCGACAAAGCCCGCGCCAGCCCCCGCTCCGGTGGCCGCTCCGCTCCCGGCCCCTCCGCCGATGAACATGATGTCCCTCTTCTTATGTGCCGCGCTGAGCTTGGCGTCGAGCGACGTCTGGATTGGTACAGGTTGGCCTTTGTAATCAATCGAGTCAAGCCGGATAGCGATCTCCCCCGACCCTCGAAGGGTCCAGACGGCTTGCACATAATCACGGTGCCATCCATGGGCGTTCCCTGGGCGATGAGTTCCTGTCCGTCCATCACTAGGGGCGCGGCCAGCGACCCGTGGAGATGCTCGCCGGCATGGCTGCGCCGTGTGGAAAGGGTTTGATCGATCCGCGCCTCGACCGTGGTTCCTGTCGGAACTTCAATCGGGGGAGGCGGTTGCGGCGCGGCAGCCGCGGGTTGTGTCGTGCTCGCGTTCTGCCCCTGGCGCTTGCACGCCACCGTCGTGGCCAACAGCACCGCACTGAAGAGGACAAGTTGATTCTTCGAAATCATACTTGTCCGATACCTGCGGGTCCCGCCCTGTTTCAGAGATAACTGAGCCACCAGTCGTGACGACGCTGCTTAACCCTTGCAAACCATAGGCATAGCGGGTACATCGCGGCGACGATTCCGATCCAGACGACGTAAACCACCCAAAGGTCGTAGCCGTACCCCGGAGGGCAGATTCTGATCACGGGATTTACCGGAACGAGCTTGCCATAGCGGATCCACGCCAGCAGCACGGCCAGCAGGTGGATCACGTAAAGATGCACCAGGAAGTAAAACAGGGGGACGCGCCCGAAAATCAGCAAAGGGTTGGCTGGCCGGAAATGTCGTTTGTCGAAGTACGCCAGCAGCAGGATGGCCGGACCCATTGTCATCAGCAGGAAGTCGAGCGAGGGAGGGTACTTGTTGCACCTCAGGAACGACAGGATGCCTCCCGACCATCGAAGAGGATCGCCATAAATGTTGACGGTGCGGAGGACAAGGAACGCCGCCGTCAGGCTGAGACCTATGGCCGGCATCCAGGATTTGTGTTTCGTAAAAACCTCGCCGAAGCAAAAGCCCGCGGACATGACGGCGAACCAGGGGATCAGCGTATAGGAAATCACAATCGTCGTGCCATGGACTTGAAAAACGCCGACCTGGTGCAGGCCCGGGAGAGGAATAGGGTCGGCCAGATTGTGCAGCGCGATCACCGCGATGCTGAAGGCCGCCAGCGCGCGAACAGGCAGGTGGATCAGCCCAGCCAGGACGATCATCGCCCAGCCGAGTCCCCACAACACGTTGATGACCCACATACCTTGTCCCCAGGTCATCGCGAAACGGACGACGGTGAGTTCGAGCACGATCAGCCAGAACCCTCGCGTCAACAGGAATACGGAGAGCTCTTTCTTCGTGTGGCCTCGTTCGAGCCAGAAAAACGCTCCCATCCCGGCGGTGAACATGAAGACCGGGGCGCAGAAGTGCGTGATCCAGCGTGTGAAAAAGATGGCGGCAGTGGTGCGGGTGAGGTCCTCGGGCTGAAATTGCAGAGCCGCGGCGTGGAAAAAGTCGCGCGTGTGATCGAGCGCCATCACGATCATGATGAGTCCGCGCAATGCGTCGACGGATTGGATGCGGTTCGTCACCCGAATTACCGGCCGGAAGATCCAAAACCTCCCGAGCCTCGTTCACTGCCGCCCAGGTCCCCTTCTTCCCAGGCGATGGCCTCGTATTTATTCACCACCAGTTGCGCAATGCGGTCGCCTTTTTCGATTGTATAATCGGCGCGTCCGAGATTGAACATGATGACCTTGATCTCGCCGCGATAGCCCGGGTCGATGGTGCCGAAGTTGACCGTCAATGAATGTTTCAGGGCCATCCCGCTGCGCGGCCGGACCTGCGCTTCACAGCCCGGAGGCAGTTCGATAGCGATGCCCGTCGGGACGCCTTGCGCCACTCCGGGCGCGAGCACGACCGATTCAACGGCCCGTAGGTCTAGGCCCGCGTCCTCATCGGGGCCGTGAGCGTAGACAGGAAGCGAGGCGTCGGGATGCAGTCGCTTTATGCGTATGGTCAACTCGCTATGATAGCGGTTTGACCCCGAAAACTCCACGCGTGCTGGCGGTCGCGCCGATGCCTCCGGAAAAAAGCGCGTATGCGCTGGCCCGCTACAGCCGTTCCCCGGATTCGATTCAGAAATCGATCGACTGGGTGCGGACCCACGACTCCGCGAAATTTCTCGAAAGCTTTTATTTCCAGTATGGCCATGCGTCGATCGCCGACCTGGGGCACGTTGTCCTCTGCTTCGAGGGCGTCTCCGAGCTGGCCGCGACCGAGATTGAGGATGAGCAGTTGTGGGACGGCCAGGCGCGTTCGTCGCGCTACCAGGATTTCTCGCGCGGAGGATTTGTCACGCCCCCCGAATTTTCCGACAGCGAAGGGGGGATTTATCAGGCAGCGGCGGAGAAGCTTCTCGCCGCCTATCACGAGATTCACGTGCGAGCCAAAACGTATCTGGCGGACCGCCTGCCTCGTCCGGACGACATGAAGCCGGACCTCTACGACCGCAACCTCACCGCTCGCGCGTTCGATATTGCGCGCTACGCGTTGTTCTTCAGCATCCCGACTGGAGTGGGTCAAGTGACCAGCATCCGGACACTTGAGAGACAGATCCGCCGGCTGAAAGCGTCCGAGTATGCGGAGATTCGGGAGCTTGCGGGCGAAATTGCGGCGGCTTGCGCATCGCCTCCGGCTTGCCCGTGGTATTTAAACCAAGGGGACGAAAAATCGGCGATGGAGCCGCTGGCGCCCACCCTGGCGCGTCACGTCGACCCCGATGAGCACGCGGCGCAGTCGCGGGCGGACCTGCGGAGTTGGGTGCAGCAGAATCTCCCTTCCTGGTCCGGAACGGCGCGGCTGGAATCGATCGATTTGACGCGCTCCACGGACACACATTCAGAGATTGCGGCGACGCTGCTCTATCCGATGACCGACTGGCCCTTCGCCGAGCTGTACGAGCTGACGCGTTCCTGGTCGGCGGCGCGGCGCAATGAAGTCATCGACGTCGCCCTGCGGTCGCGGACACGCCGGGATGAACTGTTGCGGGGGTTCCGCGGCGGCCTCTACGCATTTGATATCGTGATGGACATCGGAGCGTACCGCGACATGCACCGGCATCGCCGCTGCCAGCAATACCGGCAGGAATATTCGGGCCTGCTGGGTTTCGAAACCCCGGAAGCGATGGTTGAAAGCGGCGCCAGTCCGATCTATGAATCGGTCATGAAGGAAACGTTTGAGGCAATGAAGACTCTGCCCGCGCCGGCGTCGCATTACTTATTACCCTTCGGGGCCCGCTCCCGATTCCTTTTCAAAATGGATTTCGCGGAGGCGGAATATATCGCGCGTCTGCGCAGCGGCGTCAAGGGTCACTTCAGTTATAGAAAGGTCGCGTGGGATATGAAGTGCGCCATGGAGAGGCTGGAGCCGGAGCTCGGCCGTCTGATGGAAGCCACTCCGCCATGGGTCGAAGATCCGCTGAACAGGTAGCCGGGCAGGCAGTTGTCGATGTGGCGCACGCCCATGGCGTGCCGCGTCGAGTCTCACTCGACGCTTGTTTCGCGCGCCCTACGCAATAGTTTTCGGCTGCTGCGCCAGAGCGCGCTCTTCTTCTGCGACTTCCCGCAGCAACGCCTCCGCCGATTCGAGCGAGATCGGTCCGGCCAGGACCGGATGAGGGGCGGGCCCTGCCGTCGTGGGCCCCGGTGCGGCCACCGCGGGCGGGGGCGCGCTGGTCGGAATGGTCTTCGTAACGGCCGGCGACGCCGTGTTATTGCGAATGTCCTTGAGAAGCGCTTTTATTTCGCTCAGATCGGAGGCCATCGTGAACAATTTCCACACCGCGGCGACGACCATGCCGTAAAAAATGATCGTAATTGCGCCGCTCAGGACGGCTTGCATCGCACCCACGATAGAGTTTCCCCCTGCTTTTCCATCGGCGGACGCGGGAAATACTTTACTCCCGCCCGCCGCCGCGGCCGCCTCCACTGTGCGCCGGGCCCCGAAATACGGCGTTCAGGAACAGGAGATTCAGGCCGTCCATGTAGGCCCGATAGTTGGGGTCGGCGGTGAAAGCGATGACGTTGCCCCGTCCGCTGCGTTCCACCATGACGAAGGGTTTGAAGGCGAGCTGTTTGCGGTACTCGTCCCACATGTAACCGCTGGCCAGGACTTCGTTGGGCCCGGCGAAGACCGCCGCGTTGATCCCTCTGTCCGCTTTTAGGGGCTGATAAATCGCGCGCCCGCTGACCAAAGCGTACACCGTTTCCGGGACGCCTTCGGTGATCCAGTGCTCGCGGTCGACCTTCACTTTGGCAAGGGCGCCATGAAGGCTGCCGGGTAGCTCGGCCGTCGGCTGTTCCGCGATGTCCAGGTCAGCCGGGGTCGTAAAGATTTTCGGCGCGACGGGCGCGGCGTTTCCCGGCGGCGCCGCCGGCGCTCCGGGAGTTTCGGCGGCTCCTCCGCGCCCCCCTCGTCCTCCGCCTGTTGCCGCGGTTCCCCCGCCGGCGGCCGCGACGCCTTCCTTGATGGCGTTCTCTTCTGCGGTCGAAAGCAAGCCAGTGGCCGGAGCGGCCAGAAATTGGATCGCGCCACCCACCGCGACCAGCGTTCCCCCGGCCTGCACCCATTCCTTCAACCGCCGCACGCCGTTCGCGCCCAGCGATGCCGCGTAGGCTCCGCCATCAGGCAGAATGACCGTTTGAAACTTCGACAGATCCGCGCCCGCGATCTGGTCGGTGCGGATAACGGTGGTCGGGTAGCCGAACTGGCGCTCAATCACGAAGCGTGCCTGCCCGGCGGAACCTGCCTGCGTCGGCCGATCCCAGGCGATCAGGATCGCCGGCTTGCGCAAGGAGCTGAAGTGGCTGCTGCCAAACGTGGGCCCCTCGTCGGCCCAACTGGAGTTGTGTGCGTCGACGTCGGCCCCTGTCGATTCGGCCAGCTTATGGACCTCCTGTTCGAGCGTGGCCGGGTTGTCCTTCACTTTCAAGACCAGCGCGCCCAGCTCATAGCGCTTGCCGTCGAGCGTGAACGGCCGGTCATTGGACACGATTTTGTAGTTCGAATGGAGCAGCGAGGTCAGCATCTTCGCCGCGCCCGACGTGCCCCAGGGGATCACATACGCGACCTCCGCTTTGCCGTTCACCACGCCCTTGGGCGTGTTTCCGAGAACAACGGGCTCGAATTTTCCTTCCGATACAGTGCCGGTCGTCACCGCCTCGACGTTATATTGCATCGGCAGGCTCCAGGCGGTGACGTCGTAAATTTCCGATGGCTGGCGACGCTTCCGGCGAGCCTCTTCGGCCTTCAGAAAATCCTCCGCCATCGAAACCTGCGTGTCCATCAGCACGCGGATCAGCCGCTTGGCCGGCTGCGCGCAGCTGACCACATAGCTGCCCGCCGGATACTGTTTCCCGCCGTCTGAGAACGCGGCCGTCGCGCGCTTCACTTCCACCCCGTGGTCCACCAGCAACTGCGCCAGCTTGTCGACCGTCGTGACATTGCCCCTGCGCGCCAGGATGTATTCGCGGATCGGCTCCTTCGAACCCTCTTCAATCGCCGACTTGCGGTAACGGAAAAATTCCTCCAGCAATTCCGTACGATGCTGCGCAGTGGTTTCGCACGTCGCGATCGAAGTGATAAAGTGGCGGCGCACGGTCTCGCGATAGGTAACGATTGTGTCGTCGCTCTTTCTCACCACCAGGCCACGCGTGGAGCCGTTCTCATAAGTCATCGAAATGCCGCCGTAGTAAGCGGGCCAGCTCGCGCCGTAGCCCGGATAAAACGCGTCGTACGTTTCCTTGGTGAAGTAACTGAAGCCGAATTTGTCGAAATAGCGCGCGTTATTTTTGCCGAACCAGTTCTGGTTTTCTTCCTGCGCCTTGGTCAGGTGAGGATTGATGGGATTGGCGTCGGGCGCGAAGTAATACGTCGCGTCGGTGCCCATTTCGTGGAGGTCGACGTAGATCAGCGGCAGCCATTCCTGAAGCGCGTGAATCTGCCCGCGAATTTCCGGCTGGGTCATCGCCAGCCAGTCGCGATTCATGTCGAAATAGTAGTGATTCGTGCGCCCTCCGGGCCACGGTTCGCTATGCTCAGCGGCCAGCGGATTCGCGTCCGGCTCCAGTCCGGCGTTCACATCGTAGTTAAAGACGAACCGCTCGCGGCCGTCGGGATTTTGCAGAGGAACGATCATGACCACGGTCTTGGCCATGATCTCGTCCACGATTTTGTCGTTGCGCGAAGCCAGCAGATGATACGCCGTCATCAGCGCGGCATCGGGAGAGGAAATCTCGTTGCCGTGCACCCCGTAGGCCAGCCACACCAGCGCGGGCAGATTCGCCATAATCCGCTTCGCATCGGCGTCGGACGTCTTTCGCGGATCGGCCAGCCGCTTAATATCGGCCTGGATCTGCGGCAGGCGCCGGATGTTGGCCTCCGACCCGATGGCGGCGTAAACCAGCTTGCGCCCTTCCCAGCTTTTAGCGTATTCCCAAACCTTCATCCGATTGGGATTCGCCGCGGCCAGCGCGTCCATGTACTGCATGATCTGGGCGTGTGAAGAAACGTGGTCGCCCGGCTCGTAGCCGAGAACTTTTTTATGAGTCGGCACGGCGGGGTCGTAAGAAGCGCCAGGCCAATACTCAAATTTCGTCTGCGCGGAAAGAGAAACGGTGCAGGCAAGCAGGACCGCGAAGGAACGAAGCATAGCTTCTTATTTTAGCGGACGCCGCGGAAAAACTCGCGCAGATCGACTCCCGGTTGATTTGCATAACTCCGATTCCGAGCCGCGACCGCAGGGAGCGATCAGTACACGCGCATCAATTCTCCGTCGGAGCCTTTTCCAGATGATCGATCACGATCACGTCCAGCGGCGCCTTGCGCGCCTCCAGCTTCAGTCCCATCTGCTGAAGCGACTGGAAAATCGACGACCCCGACGGATCGGACGCTTCCGCCGGAGCATTCCCCCCTCCGCCGCCCGCACCCGGCGCCACCACCCCCGCGGCTTTCGCGATGTTGCGAAGATCGTCCATCGAAAGATCCAGCGCCACCTGGTAGTGGCCCTTCAGCTCCGTCATATCGACCACCGGCCGGTCGACAAAGCGGGTGGCGAATTCGCACAGCGTCGACATGTCCATTTTGGCGGCTTCCATGTGCATTTTTCCGTCCACCATCGACATCCTCATCGCCCCCTGCGGACCGCCCTTCACCACCACGCCTTTCCCGTCGTTCATGTTGCCGCTGATGCGCACCTGGCTCGATCCCTGGCCCACGACAGTCTCGCCTTTTTTCGGCTCCTCCGGCGTTTCCGGCGCGGCAGGATCGGGCTCGGATTCCTTGAGCTTCGGGCCTCCTTTTGCCACCACCAGCGCGTAGACGGAATGCTCTTTCTTGTCGCGATGAATCTCCAGCTTGAAGCGGTCGGCCAGCAGCGCCTGCAACATTTGCGGAACCTGCTTTTCGGTAGCCCCCGGCGGCAGGGTGGCCTGAATATTGAAGCGTTGCGCGGACATCGCGCTGCCCAGCCAGTCGGGACCGGTAATCTGATAATCCTTGACTTCATACGCGGTGCGGATCAGATCCCGCAGCGAAAAACTTGCGATGTCGCAGATCGCCCCATCCACCTTCATGCCGATGCGCATTTTGCCCGAGGCGATGGCCGCGGGGTCCAGCGGACCGGCCGGCTTGATGGAAGCGACCTCAAAGGTCAGCGCCTGACTAAACGCCGCAGCCTGAAGCAACAGCGCGATTCCGAATGTACGAATCCCCATAATCCTAGCCTAGCAGCCGCCCTACAGGGTGGCGCGAGCTTCAGCTTGCAGCGCCGGGCTTCAGCCGGCGTCGAAATCAGCTCTTTTCAAAATTCAGCGAAGCTGAATTGATGCAGAACCGCAGCCCCGTCGGATTCGGCCCGTCCGGGAACACATGCCCCAGATGCGCTCCGCATTGCGCGCACTGCACTTCGGTCCGCCGCATCCCGTACGATGTATCGTCGATCGTTTTCAAATTTTTTTCGTCGATCGGTGCGTAGAAACTGGGCCAACCCGAGCCTGATTCGAACTTCGTTCCGGAACTGAACAGTTTCGCGCCGCAGCACACGCAGTGATACGTCCCGTCGTCGTGCAGATTCCAGTATTTGCCGGTGAAAGGCGCCTCCGTGCCGCACTGGCGCGCAACTTTATACTGTTCCGGCGTGAGTTCCTTCTTCCACTCCTCGTCAGTCTTCATGCCTTCAGCTTACACTGGAAGCAGGTGAGCTCCGATCCGATCAAGCTGTTCAAAAAATGGTTCGACGCGGCGGTAAGCGCGGGCCTGCCCGAGCCGAACGCAATGACGCTGGCCACCGCCACCCGCGCTGGAAAGCCCTCGGCGCGCATGGTGCTGCTGAAGGGATTTGACGAACGTGGCTTCGTTTTTTACACCAACTACCACAGCCCCAAGGGCCGCGAGCTGTACAAAAACCCCCGCGCCGCCCTCGTGCTGTTCTGGCAGCCTCTCGAAAGGCAGATTCGGATTACGGGCCGTGTAACGAAAGTGAGCCCTGAGGAGTCTGATCAGTACTTTCAGAGTCGTCCGCTGGGCAGCCGCTTCAGCGCGTCGATCTCGAAACAAAGTTCGGTGATCGTGTCGCGGGCGGTACTGGTACAAAAATTAAAGAAGATTGAGAAAAAGTATCCACAAGGCGACCCGCCGCGTCCTATACACTGGGGAGGTTATCGTGTCCATCCCAACGAGATCGAATTCTGGCAGGGCGGTAAGTTCCGCCTCCACGATCGGTTACGCTACCGTTTGCGCCGCGATGGCAGTTGGCGCGTGGATCGCCTGTCTCCCTGACGCCCAGGCCGCCGACAACTTGGCGCGCCTGTTAAAGGGCGTAGAGAATCGGTACAACCATAGCGACACCCTGGAAGTCGCCTTCGCCGAAACGCTGACGAATCACGGCCGCAAGCACACCGAGAACGGTGAGCTGTTTCTGCGCAAGCCCGGCCGCATGCGCTGGGAGTATAAAATCCCCGCGGGCAAAATCTTCGGCTCCGACGGGAAGTACATTTATTCGTTCCTGCCCGATAAAAACCTGTTCGAGAAGGCCAGCATGAAGGGCGCCGAAGACATGCGCGCGCCGCTGGCGTTTCTGCTCGGCAAGCTGCAATTCGAGAAAGAGTTTCGCGCTTTCCGGACCCAGCCCGACGGGCGGGGCAGTACGTTCATTACCGGGACCCCGCAATCGGACAAGCTGCCCTACACCGAGGTCACGTTTCTGGTGGATCCGAATTTCACTATCCGCTGGCTGAATGTAAAAGGAGTGGACGGCTCGCAACTCGATTTCGCATTCTCGGCCGAAAAACAAAACCCCCCGATCGCCGAGTCGATGTTCAACTTCAAGCCGCCCCTGGGCGTGATCTACTCGGACGTATCGAAAACCCCGTAGAAAATCTACCCGCCAATTTTCGCAAGATTCGAGAAGCACTCTTCTCCGCACTCCCCTACAATCGCTCCATGTGCTTCCCTAAACTCGCAGCGTTCTCTCTCCTGACCCTCACCGCCTTCGCCCAGATGAAGGCGTCCATCGTCATCCTCGCCGTCACCGACCTCAACCGCGCGGTCGAGTTCTACCGCGACCGCCTGGGCCTGAAACTCACCAGCACCAACGAGGATTTCGCGTTCTTCGACGCGGGCGGCATCACCATCGCCCTGCGCGCGGGCCTGCCCAAGGCCGATAAAACGGATCTGGCCTCCACCGAGATCGCCTTCGGCGTCGACCATGTAAAGCTCGCCTATCAGGCGCTGAGCAAAGCCGGCGTCGCCTTCAAGCGCGAGCCAAGGATCGTCACCGGGACCACGTGGGCCACCGATTTCCGCGATCCCGACGGCCACGTCCTGTCGATTGTCGGACCAGAATAAAATTGGGCCAAGGTGGGGCAGGCGGTTCCGCCTGCCAATCGTGGCTTGCAACCACTTTTTCCGCAACCTGTTCACGCGCAGCGGTTCCAAGTGGACATGGAGCCGCGACAGTAAGGGAGCGGACAGGCGATTTCGAACTGACCCAGCGTGATAGCCTAAGCCTGATGAAATTCTTCGTAGCCCTTACGATTTTCACTGCCCTCGTGATCGCCCAGCCCCCCGGAGGCGGACGTGGAGCCGCTCCCGCAGCCACGCCGCCCGTTGCCGAGAAGCCTCTGGTCGAAGAAAAGCCCGTGGTGACCAAGCATGAGGTGCGCGTAAACGGAAAGACGCTCAGCTACACCGCCACCGCCGGTATGATGCCCATCAAGAACGCGCAGGGCGATATCGACGCAAATCTCTTTTACGTCTCCTACGTGCTGGACGGCACCACCGATTATTCCAAGCGTCCTCTGCTGGTCGCGTTCAACGGAGGGCCTGGCTCCGCGTCCGTGTGGCTGCACATGGGGTGCATCGGGCCCAAGCGCGTGAAGATGATGGACGATGGCGCGCTCCCCGCCGCGCCCTACCAACTGGTCGACAACGACAATACCTGGCTCGACCAGACCGACCTGGTGTTTGTCGACCCGGTGGGCACCGGCTACAGCCGCGCCGCGAATCAGACGCTACAGAAAAAGTTCAACGGCCTCGAAGGCGACGTCCAATCGGTGGGCGAATTTATCCGTCTCTTCCTGACCCGCAACGAGCGCTGGGCGTCGCCCCTGTTCCTGGCCGGCGAGAGCTACGGCACCACCCGCGCTGCCGGTCTTTCCGGATACCTGGTGGATAACGGCATCGCCTTCAACGGCATCATCCTGCTTTCCACCGTGCTGAATTTCGAGACGATCCAGTTCGCGCACGGCAACGATCTTCCTTACATGCTCTATCTGCCGAGCTACGCCGCAACCGCGTTCTATCACAAGAAACTGTCCCCGGAATTGCAAAAAAGCCTGGAAGTAACCCTCAAGGAAGCCGAACGATTAGCGGTCGGCCCCTACAACGAGGCGCTCGCCAGAGGCGACCAGTTGACCGATGCCGACTATAAATCCATCGTCGCCAAAGTCGCCCGCCTCACCGGCGTCGATCAGAAATACGTCGACAATTCCGACCTGCGCATGGAGCTGATGCACTATCTCCGCGAGCTGCTTCGCGACCAGAAGCTGATGGCCGGAAGGCTCGACAGCCGCCTCACCGGGCCCGCGCCCCTGAATACCTCGGAAATGGCCGAGTTCGACCCCAGCATGACGGCAATCCGTCCTCCGTACACCGCGATGTTCAACCAGTATGTGCGCTCGGAACTGGAATATAAAACGGACGCCATCTATTATGTTCTGGGCGGAGGCATCCTCGGCTGGGATTACGGAGAGCAGAACAAGAATCGCTACGTCGATGTGTCCGATTCGCTGCGCAGCGCCTTCGCGAAAAATCCGCACATGAAGGTCTTCGTCGGCTGCGGTTATTACGACATGGCGACGCCCTATTTCGCCGCCGAGTACACCTTCAGCCACATGGGCCTGCATCCCAGCGTCCGCAAGAACGTCGTGTTTCAGTACTACACGGCCGGCCACATGTTCTACATCGACGTCCCGTCGCACAAGAAGCTGAAGAACGACATCTCGGAGTTTATCAATTCGGCAGGTGGCGCGAGCTTCAGCTTCGAGCATCGGCTTTAACCGATGTCGTGATACCTTGGGTACGCGATGATCCAGGTGCGCGGCCTCTCCAAAACATTCTCCGGGCACCGCCTCGCCGTCGACAACGTCAGCTTCGATGTGCGGGCCGGCGAAGTGTTCGGCCTGCTGGGCCCCAACGGCGCGGGGAAAACCACCACCCTGCGCATGCTGGCTACTCTGCTGAAACCTTCGAGCGGCACCGCCACCCTGAACGGATTTGAAATCACCCGCCACCCCGAAAAAGTTCGCGAGCAGATCGGATTTCTGTCAGGCGACATGGGCCTGTACGGACGCCTGACGCCGCTCGAGATCCTCAATTTCTTCGGGCGTCTCAACAGCATGGATCCCGCGCGGCTCGCCAGCCGGATTCAGTCGCTGATGACCATGCTCGATATGCAAAGCTTCGCGGACGTCCGCACCGACAAATTGTCGACGGGAATGAAACAGAAGACGGCGATTGCGCGCACCATGCTCAGCGATCCTCCGGTGCTGATTTTGGATGAGCCGACCTCGGGCCTCGACGTGCCCACGGCCAGGGCCATTGAAACGGCCATTATCGACGCGAAGAAAGCGGGCAAATCCGTGCTCTATTCCACACACGTCATGGAGGAGGCGGAGTACCTGTGCGACCGTATCGCCGTGATCGGCGACGGCAAACTGAAAATGACGGGCACCATGGAAGAGCTGCGCGAGGCCACCGGCAAGCAGAGGCTGCGCGAGATTTTCCTCGCCCTGCTGGGCCTTCCGGAGTAAACGAACAATGCGATTCTCCATCGTCCGCGCGATTTACCGCAAAGAAATTCTGGATATGGCCAGGGACCGGCGCACCCTGATCAGCATGGTGGCCGTGCCCCTGCTGGTGATTCCCCTGCTGCTGAACGTCAGCACGCGCCTGATCGCCAGGATGCAGGAGAGGTCGGAGCAGGAAGCCAAGTCGATGGCCGTGGCCGTGAAGGTGACCACGCCCGCCCTGCGCCAGGCGCTCGAAAACGCGCAGATTCAGATGGTCGAAATAGACGATTTGAAGGACGCAGTGCTCAAGAAAACCGCGGCGGCGGGAGTCGAGGAGATCCCGGGGACGCCGGCCGAGGTTGAAATTTATGTCGACAACTCCAATCCCACGTCGACCGCGGCCGCGGCCCGCGTGCGCGTGGCTCTCGACGATCTGAAGGACGAACAAGTGCGCGAGTCGCTCAAGAATTCCGGTATTCCGGCCAGCGTGCTGACCCCGTTCGTGGTCAAGCGCACCAATATCGCCGGGGCGCGGAAGATGGCCGGCATGGCCTGGGGCAGCATGCTGGGCTATATTCTCCTGCTGTTGATGTTTACCGGCGGCATGTATCCGGTCATCGACATGACCGCCGGCGAAAAGGAGCGCAAGACCATCGAGGCTCTGCTGTCCTCTCCCGCCTCCCGCGGCGAGATCGTGCTGGGAAAAAATCTCGCCGCCATGGCCGCCATTTTCATGACCGCGATTTTGACGCTGGCCAGCATGGTGTACTCGCTCAAAGGCACCAAATCGAAATCGCCCGAGTTACAGGAAATGCTGGGAACCATTCCCCTCGACGCGCACACCGTGTCCATGATCGCCATCACGCTGATTCCCCTGGCCATGTTCGCGGCGTCCATGATGTTCGCCATCGCCCTGTTCGCCCGCAGTTACAAGGAGGGGCAGAGTTACCTGACGCCTCTGGCGCTGGTGGTGATTTTCCCCGCCCTGATCGGGGGCATCTCCGGCCTCGAAATGACGCCGGCCCTGTGCCTCATCCCAATTTTCAACGCCAGCCAGATGATTCGAGGAATCCTGCTCGGCGATGCCACCACCGCGAACTTTGCCATCACCACGGTGGCGAATCTCGCCTACGCCGCCATCGCTTTCGTCATCGCCACCCGCCAGTTCGAGAACGAGAACGTCCTGTTCCGTTCGTGAAAGGAATCGAGCGGAGACTGCTCCTCACACATCCAGCAAATGCCCCATCTTCTCTTTCTTCGTCCGCAGATAATCCTCCGTCGAATCCACCGGCGCCACCAGGCACGGCACCCTCTCCGTCACCGTGACCCCCGCCCGCTCCAGCGCCTCGATTTTTTCCGGATTATTCGACATCAGCCGCACCGCGCGCAGGCCGAAATAACGGAGAATCTCCCCCGGCATCACGTACCCTCGCAGATCCGCTTCGAACCCCAGTTGTTCGTTGGCCTCCACCGTGTCCGCTCCCTGATCCTGCAACTGGTAGGCGCGAAGTTTATTCATCAAACCGATGCCCCGCCCCTCCTGATGTTCATAAATCAGCAGGCCCCGTCCTTCACTGCCGATGGTCTCCAGCGCCAGTTCCAACTGGGCTCGACAATCGCAGCGCAGGCTGTGAAAAACGTCGCCCGTCAGGCATTGCGAATGGACCCGCACCAGCGGCGGCTCGCCCGTCACATCGCCCATTAACAGGACAACCGACTCTTCCACCACCCCGTCCAGACGCCCCTCGAACCCATAAATGCGGAACTGCCCAAAGCGGCTGGGAAAGTCGGCTTCGGCGACCTTACGGAGTTCAAAGGCTGGAGGCATGGGTGGGAACGGCGAATAACTTCATTATAATGAACGCAGGCATGCCAGTGCAGCATCCCCTCATCGAGCCGCCCGCTGTGGAACAGCTCCTGGTGATTCTGCTCGTGAAATTGGCCGTCGCGGCATCGCTGGCCAGCATCCTCACCCGCTCCCAACGCTTCCAGCGCATGCTGCTCCGCGAAGAACGAACCCTCCCGCAGCGCGTCCAGATGGCCGTGGTCTGCGCCGCGATCTTCGGCTCCGGCGTCGCCGCCCGTGTCCTGACCCACGACGCCTATTCCGCGGTCGACCTCGGCCTCGAAGGCAGCCTGGTCATGGGCATGCTCGGCGGATACGTCACCGGCCTCCTCTCCGGCGTGCTGATCTCCATCCCCGCGATGTTCAATGGCGAACTCATGTCCATGCCCCTGCTCGCCGCCGTGGGCGTCCTCGGAGGCCTGCTGCGCGACGTCGCGCCGGACAAGGAAGCGATCTGGAAATTTTCGCCCTTTCCGGATTTGAGCCTGTGGAGAATGATCCGCAAACACGACCTGCGCCTGCCGGCGTTCAGCCTGTTGTGCGTCCTCGCGATTCTGCTGGCGGAACTGATGCGCACCGCCGTCGCGCGCTTTCACAATATCGGGGTCTTCGCCCTCCAGCAGCGATGGATGCCCCTGCCCCCCTGGATTGTCGCTGCCGTCTACGCTACCACCCTGTTCGCCACCGTTCTGCCCATCAAGGTCTGGAATAGTAATCGCAACGAAAAGAAGCTGGAGCAGCAGCAGTTGCGTCTCAACGAAGCCCGTCTGGCCTCCCTCAGCCGCCAGATTAATCCGCATTTTCTTTTCAATACCCTGAATTCGGTGACCTCGCTAATCCGCCAGGACCCGGAACAGGCCCGCCAGGTCGTGTATAAATTGTCGAATATTCTCCGCCGGTTATTGCGGCAGCAGGATAATTTGACCGCGCTCCGCGAGGAACTGTCGTTTATTGACGATTATCTGGCCATAGAAATGGTCCGCTTCGGAGAAAAACTCCGCGTGGTGAAGGACATCGACCCCGCCACGCTCGATATGCTCGTGCCCAGCATGCTCCTCCAGCCGATTGTCGAGAACAGCATCCGTCACGGCTTGTCCAGCAAAGTGGACGGAGGAGTGATTCGTCTGCGCAGCCGCATCGTCGGCGACCGGCTCCAGATCCTGGTCGAAGACGACGGCGTCGGCATTCCGGAGACCAAACTGGCGACGTTGTTCGAGCAGGGTATCGGCGTCAGCAACGTCAACGAGCGGTTAAAAGTCCTTTTCGGAGACGATTATAAAATGTGGATCGACAGCCGTCTGGGCGAGGGCACCAGTACCGGCATCGAACTTCCGGAGCAGGTCAGTGGTACGGTAGTGAGAGCCGAGTCATTCGCCGGCACTTTGTAAGGGACCATTGTTTTGAGCGATCTGAACTATTCCATCACCCTGCCGCATACCGAACGCATGCCGCGCACGATTGCGGCGCGCACCCGCAGGGTCTACGACAGCCTGTCGGCAATCTATCCCGTAAGTACGTTTTTCTTCCACTCCCGGGCGCACGCCTGCGTACTCCGCCATTCCGGGATTGAAAACGGCATGCAAGTGCTGGAGATCGCCACCGGCTCGGGCGAGATGTTCCATCGCCTGGTGATGGCGAATCCGGAGGGGAAGACGTTCGGGCTGGACCTGTCGCCGAACATGGCCGCCCGCACGCAGCGCCGCGCGCGCAAGGAATTTCCCCGGGCTGAAGCCCACTGCGGCGCCGTCGACGTCCGCAGCATGCCCTTCCGCAACTCGAGCTTCGACGCCGTCGTGTGCTGCTACCTGCTGGAATTGCTGGGTCAGGACGATATCCGTCTCACCTTGCGCGAAATCGCCCGCGTCCTGCGTCCCGGCGGACGATTCTCACTGGTCGTGATCGGCCAGAACGCCAAGACCTTCAACCGGCTGTATTGCGTCTGCGGCAGCCTGGTCCCCGCCTTCTGGGGCCGCCAGGTGGAGCACTCCGTATCGAACCTGATCAACAAAGCCGGCCTGACAATCGTCACCGACGAATTCGTCCGCCAGACCGGCTATCCCTCAAGAGTCCTGGTAGCGCGCAAAAAATAAAATTTCGCAGTTGGATCGGCGTTCATCTGCGTTCATCGGCGGCCAATAAGTCTTTTACGCGCCTCTGGCGTCCCGCCGATGAGGATGAATACAGATGACATGCTTCGGAACCGCCATCCGTAACGCAGGGCCGCCGCCTTACTGCCCCAACCTCCCCAAAATACTCGTCACATAATTCTGCGTCTCCACGATCTGCGGCACCCCCCCAACCCGATCCACCGTCCCCGCCCCCGCGTTGTACGCGCTCAGCGCCAGCGACAAGTCGCCATGATACCGGTCCAGCAACTGCCTCAGCAGCTTCGTCCCCGCATCCAGGCTCGCCATCGGATTGAACGGATCGATCACCTTGAACTGATCTTGCGTAGCCGGCATCAACTGCATCAGCCCCTCCGCCCCCTTCGGCGATACCGCGCAAGGCCGGAATCCCGACTCCTGCCGCGCGACTTCCCTCACCACCGACGGCTCGACGCCGTTCTTTCCGGCAGCATCGTCGATCATCGTCGACAATTCCGGCTGCGCAATGGGCTCGCAAAAAGGCTCGAACATGATCGACTCCCTTTCCACCGGCTCAGAAGCCGTGGGAGCAGTCCAAGGCATCATCGACGCTCCCGCCGCCTGCGCCTGCTTCTGCACCGACGCCCGCTGCTGCGCCAGCGATGCCTCCATCGCCGCCCGAATCCGGTCGGCCTGCGTGTCTTGCATCAGGAAAAGTACAAACCAGAACGTCACGCCCATCTTATCGGCACGCGCCCGCCGCCGCGCGACTCGGATAAACCTGACATAATCGTAAACTTACATGCGCTGGTGGATCCTCGTACTCCTCTTTCTTGCGACGCTGATCAACTACATGGACCGCACGATTTTCGCGGTCCTGATCCCCATCATGCGAAGCGATCTCCACATCGACGAACGGATTTACGGCTATTTGACCGGAGCGTTTCTGGGTGCCTACACGGTCGGCTACCTGGTCATGGGGCGGGTGATCGACCGGGTCGGCACAAAGGCCGGTTTCGCGGTGTCGGCCGGCTTCTGGTCCATCGCGGCGGGCCTTCATGCCACGGCCGGTTCGGCGTTGCAACTGGGTGGGTTCCGCGGAATGCTCGGTTTCACCGAAGCCGGCAATTTCCCGGCCTGCATCAAAGCCGTCGCCGAGTGGTTCCCCGCCGAGCAGCGTGCCCTGGCGACCGGAATCTTTAACTCCGGCTCGAATCTGGCGCAGGTCGTCGGGCCGCCTGTGTTCGTGCTGCTCGAACACTGGTACGGTTGGCGGACCTGTTTCCTCATGATCGCGTCGCTGGGAGCCGTCTGGCTGCTGCTGTGGTGGGCCACCTATCGCACTCCCGAGAAGGTCGAGGTGGAAGAAAAGGTCGTCCGCCTGTCCTACATGGAGGCGGTCAAGTTCAAGCAAACCTGGGGCTTCGCCAGCGGCAAATTCCTCACCGATTCAGCCTGGTGGTTCTATCTGTTCTGGCTGCCCCTCTGCCTGCACGACCAAAGGCACATGGCGGACAAGGACTACGCCCGGGCGCTTTCGTTCATCTATTTCGTGGCCTGTTTCGGCAGCATGGGCGGCGGATGGCTTTCCGGGTTTCTCATGGAGAAGGGCTGGACCAGGAGCAAAGCGCGAAAAACGGCGATGTTCATTTGCGCCGCGGCCATGCCGATTGCCGCAACGGGAGTCATCGTGCCCAGCGTGACCCTCGCCGTCTGCCTGTTCAGCCTGGCGACCTCGGCGCACCAGGGTTTTTCCGCGAATCTATTCACCACCACCTCCGACGTCTTCCCCAAAAGCGCCCTGGGCAGCGTAAATGGCATCGGCGGCTGCATGGGAGGCCTCGGCGGCGTGATTTTCTCCGCAATTGTCCCCGGCTACCTGGTCAAATTCATCGGCTACACCCCGCTGTTCTTCATGATGAGCAGTTTTTATATGATCGCCCTCTTCATCCTCCACAAACTGATGGGCGATCTGGAACCCATCGAAGCCCCTGAAGGTGGCGCGAGCTTTAGCTTGCAGCGCCGGCTTCAGCCGGCGTTCTTCGCCAATCCCCCGTTCCAACCCCAAATAACCCCAGCCCCGTCAAACACATAGCGAAAGCAGCCGCACTCCTAGCGCCGCCGCCGGGCCCACACTGCACATGGGATAGTTACGAAGTGTATAAAGACGGAACAGTGCAAAAGTGCCTGGCGCTTTCGAGGCGGTTCTTTACCGCCAGAGCCAAATTCAGCCCCTCGCCCACCCCTCCCCAGTCACATCCCGTCGTTCATAATAGTGAGGACATGCGTGAGACCATTTTTCCGGCGAAGAGCATTTCTGGTGTAATCACCGTTCCCGGCGACAAATCGATATCCCACCGCTACGGAATGCTGACCGCCATCGCCGAGGGAGAAAGCAAAATCGCCAATTATTCCACCGGCGCGGACTGCCAGTCGACTTTAGGCTGCATGGCTTCTCTGGGCGCCAAAATCGAGCGCCGCGACGGCCTGGTCGTCGTGCAGGGAGGGGCCTTAAAAGAGCCCGCGGCCGAGCTCGACGCCGGCAATTCCGGCTCCACCATCCGCATGCTTTCTGGCATTCTGGCCGCCCAGCCGTTTACATCGAAAATCGGCGGCGATGAGTCCCTTTCCAAGCGTCCCATGAAACGCATCATGGCGCCTTTGACCGAAATGGGCGCCCAAATCGAGGCCACCGAAGGCCAGTTTCCTCCGCTGACGATTCACGGAAAACCTCTGCACGGCATCGATTACACGCCCCCCATTGCCAGCGCCCAGGTGAAGAGCTGCGTGCTGCTGGCAGGCCTGTTCGCCGAAGGCGACACCATCGTCCGCGAATCGGTCCGGACCCGCGATCATACCGAAATCGCCTTGCAGGAGTTCGGAGCCGATATCGAAGTCGAACGAAGGGTGATCACTCTGCGCTCCGGCGCCAAGTTGACCGGCCGCGAGCTGGTGGTGCCCGGCGATTTGAGTTCCGCCACGTTTTTCCTGGTCGCCGCCCTGCTTATGAAGGAATCGAACCTGGTGATTCACGGCGCCGGACTGAATCCGACGCGGTCGCAGTTGCTGGATTTTCTGGCCGGCATGGGCGCATCGATCCAGGTGCTGGATTTGCAGCAGAGCGGAGGCGAAGTGATCGGAGATTTGCGTGTCCGCGCGTCGCAAGTGAAGGGAGGCGTCATCGAAGGCGCGCTGACGGCCGGGCTGATCGACGAAATTCCGGCGCTGGCCGTGCTCGGAGCCGCAAGCGTTGGCGGCCTGACCGTGCGCGACGCCTCCGAACTCCGGGTGAAGGAGACGGACCGCATCGCGACCATCGAAATGAACCTGCGCCGGATGGGCGTCCAAATCGAATCGACGCCCGACGGCTTCCATGTGCCGGGCAAACAGCAGTTTCATGCGGCTGAAATCGATTCCTGCGGCGATCACCGCATCGCGATGGCCTTCGCGGTCGCGGCTCTGGCCGCTGATGGACCCTCGGAAATTGACGGCGCGGAGTCGGCGGGCGTATCTTTTCCCGAATTTTTTAGCACACTTCGCGAGATCGCGGGTTAAACTGGATCTTCATGAATCAGGCGACTGATCTCACGCTGCCGTGTCTGGTGCACGATTTGAATAACGTGTTTCAGACGCTGGTGGAGGCGGCCGATCTGCTGTCCGGCGATCCCCGCTGGGCTCCCGTTTCGGCCGTCATCCTGCGCAGCATCGAACGGGGTAAGGGAATCACGGAGAGCATGCAGCAGGTGGAGCAGGAGCCCGCGCCCTTTGAGGCGATCCTCGCCAATGCCATCGCCTTTGCCGAAGATTCGCTGATCGGCGGAAGAGGTCCGGAAATTCGGTTCGTGTCCGACGTCGAGCCCGGCATCGAACTGCGCCGCACCTGGGCCTGGGAACGGGTGCTGATCAACCTGTTCTCCAACGCCATGCGCGCCATGCCCGCCGGCGGGACCATTTACGTTTCGGCGCGTATCCGCGATGGCCGCGCGGAAATTATCGTCCGCGACGAAGGCGACGGAATCGCTCCGGAAATTCTGGCCGACCTGTTCTGTCCCCACGTTTCCACCAAGGTGCGCGGCGGTCTGGGATTGCATATCGTCGAAACCATCGTTAAGCAGGACGACGGCGAAGTCCGCGCCGCGAATTGCGCCGGCGGCCGCGGCGCGGAGTTCATCATCACGCCTGCCGGCGGAGAAGCCGATGTCTCGTCCGGCACATGTTTGATCCCGATCCCAAACCCGGCACTGAACCCCGACTGTAAAGGAGGGGATAAATGATTACCTGCCGGGATCTTACCTGCCGTTACGGTGAGTTTGTGGCCGTCGACCGCCTGACGCTGGATGTTTCCGCCGGCTCGATTTGCGCTTTCTTAGGCCCGAACGGCGCGGGAAAATCGACCACCTTAAAAATGCTGACCGGACTGGTCGCGCCGACTTCGGGGTCCGCTACCGTGGCCGGGCTGGACGTGGTTCGCGACGCTCTGGAACTGAAACGCCGCATTGGAGTGCTGCCCGAAAACCTCGGACTGTTTGACGATCTGACCGTGGAGGAGCATCTCGAACTGACCGGCTCTGTTTACGGGCTGACCCGCGCCGAGACCAAGGATCGTTCGGGGCAGTTACTGCGTGCCCTGCATCTGGAACACGGCCGGCACACATTTGCGAGCCGTTGCTCGCATGGGATGCGGAAGAAAACCTCGCTCGCCATGGCTCTGCTGTCGAATCCTCAGGCGTTGTTTCTAGACGAGCCTCTGGAAGCCATCGATCCGGTGACGGCGAAGACCATCACCGATCTTCTGGTCACCATCGCCAAGCGCGGGGTGACGGTGTTTCTGACGTCGCACATCCTGGCCGCGGTGGAACAGTTCGCAACCCGCGTCGTCCTGATTCGCAAAGGCGTAGTGGCGTGGAATTCGACTGTCGAAGAAGTGCCGGGATCGCTTGAAAAACTGTATTTCGAACTGGTGGAAGCGCCCGAGGTTGAGGACCTTGCATGGTTAGGGTCCGCGCGGTCTTAAAAGCCGTCTGGCGCGCGGTCCGGCGCGGGCAGGGCTCCTTCGCGTCGATCGGCACGAACAATTTTTTTCTGTTCACGGCGATTCTGTTTCAAAGGCAGGGCGGGTTTCTGTACCTGATCATCGCGCTGCTGATGCTGTTTCCGTTGAGTGCCGATCCGTTGCGGGAAATTCCGCCGGAGAGGCTGGTGTTGTGGCCCCTGGAAAAGCATGAATGGTGGATTTTGCGGGTTCTGAGTCCATGGCTAAACCCGGTGATGTGGGTGCTGGCCGCGCTGACGGTCTGGGCGGTGCGGCGGTCGGTGACGTGGCCGTTACTGGGCGCGATTGCCGGTTTGTTTGCGCTTGGCTTCGTGTTGTCGGACGTGGGTGGTGGAGCTTGGGATGCGCTGGCGCGCGGGGTGCCGGGCCGCGGACTAGTCAAAAAAAATCTGCGGCAGATGATTTCGACGCTCGACTTCTGGTGCGCTCTGGTGCTAAGCATCGCGACGACGATCTATCGAATCGCGGACCGGACGGCGCCTCCGGAGGCATTTCTGTTGATGTCTCTGCTGGTGATGCTGGCGTTGTCGAGCTATGCACAGTGCCTGTTCGGACTGGATGGAGACGGAGGGTTGGCGCGTTACGCTCTGCTGCCTCTGCGCGGCTGGCAGATTCTGCTGGCGAAGGACGCCGCGTTTCTGGCTGTGGCTGTCGTACTGACGGTGCCATTCAGTCCACTGGCAGGGTTGGCCGCGGGGCTGATCGTTCTGGCCGTCGGGCACGAACAATCCGTCAAGCATATAAGGCCGCAGGTGCGATGGAGATTCTCGACTGGGGCGGCGCTGGGCAATGGCGTGGTGCAGGTATTCGGAATGTCGATTGCGGCGAACGGCGTGTCGCGGACCAGCGTACTGCTGCTGATCCCTTGCCTGGCGGTTTACGGGATTTCGCTGTGGTGGTTCGGGAGGAGGTTGGAATGACATCCCCTCCATGACTGTCGGCTATTGGACCCCAGGCTACGCAGAACTAAGGTTTTTCCCTTGCTCCGCCGATTCCTAGAATGAGAGAGGTTTCCCTCGGGAAACGCACTCCTTACTAAGGAAGATGGCGCTATCTCCCAATCTCGAGCCGCCCTGGTGGGTGGAAACACGGGCCGGCCGGATCCAGGACCCGGTGGAACGGTTGCGATTTCTGCGACGCGAGATGTGGGTGCCGAGGCAGCCTCGGCCGGTGGCGGCTCCTCGTTGGCGAGGGGGATTGTTGATTGCGGGCCTGGTGGCGTTGGTGGGGATCGTTCCGCTGCCTACCGGCACGGCCGAAACCGTCAAGGGGAAAAGGCTTGCCGCTCACAGCTCCGAAAACACGCCGGCGGCGAGCGTCCCGCATGTCTGGCTGGTGGACAAGTCGGATTCGACGGAGCTTTATAGCAATGGGCTGCGGATCGATTTGGCGTTCGCTGTCGCGAACCGGCCGCGCAACCGTTTTCCGATTTTCTCCCTCGCCGGAGGTCCGGAGCCTGTGGACGAGGGCAGCAAGCCTGTGGGAATCGTTTATCACACCACGGAAAGCAATCTCGCGCCGTTTGAGGAGGAAGAAAACCATCAATTGCAGAGACTGGGGCGCAATCTGATGGAATGGGTGCGGGAGTACCGTTCCTATCATTACGTGATCGACCGGTTTGGACGGGTCTACCGGATCGTCCAGGAGTCGGATGCGGCCAATCACGTGGGCAATTCGATCTGGGCGGACAGCCGGGGAGTTTACGTCAACCTGAACGACAGTTTTCTGGGCGTTTCGTTCGAAGGGCAGACGGGCGCGGTGGACGAGGTGACGGCGGCGCAGGTGGCCGCGGGCAAAGTCCTGACGGAGATGCTGCGCTCGCGCTACGGCGTCGGGACAGAGGACTGCGTGACGCACGCCCAAGTGTCGGTGAACCCCCAAAACATGAAGATCGGGGAGCATACGGATTGGGCGGGCAAATTTCCGTTCGCCGGAGTGGGCCTGCCGGACAACTACTCGATTCCGGTGGCGAGTATGTACGTTTTCGGGTTCGACTACGACAGCGTATTCCTGCGAGCGACGGGCACGCGCTGGCGAGGGCTGGACCTGGCCGAACTACGGGTCGCGCGGCAGGCGGCGGCGGAAAGTCTGGAGACAAAGCGGTATCGCGCGATTCTTCAGCATCGCTACAAGGACATTGCAAGCGCTCTCAAGGAAAAGAGCGAGGAGGTGATGAAATGAGCCAGGGGCAAAATGCTCTCGGTCTGGATGTCGGCACCAGCCGCATCGTGATTGCGCACCGGGCGGAAGACGATTTCCGCTACGAATCTCAGTTGAACGCGTTCGTCGCGATTCCGTATTCCAAGATCACGGAAGGAGTGCTGGAGCGCGAAAAAATTCCTCACACCGTGCAATTGGGGCAGATAATCGTCCATGGCAACGAGAGCGAGAAGTTCGCCGGCCTGCTGAACGCCGAGACGCGCCGGCCGATGACGGGAGGTGTGCTGGATGCCAAGGAGCCCGACAGCCTAAGCATGATCCGGGAAATCCTGACGACCATGTTCGCCGGGCATCGCGCCGAGAAGCGACAGAAGGTCTGTTTCACGGTGCCGGCGCCGCCGCTGGGGGCGGAAGGGTCGCTCACCTATCACGAAGCGACGTTGCGCCAGATTCTGACCGATTTGAATTATGAGCCGGTCAGCATCAATGAAGGACTAGCGATCGTTTATAGCGAACTGGAAAGCTCGAACTATACCGGGATCGGGATCAGTTGCGGCGGCGGGTTGTGCAACGTTTGCCTGGCGTACCTGTCGGTGCCGATCATCAGCTTCAGTATTCCGAAGGCGGGCGATTACATCGATACCAGCGCGGCGTCGGTGACCGGCGAGCGCGCGAACCGGATCCGCCTAACGAAGGAAGATTCGTTCCATTTCAACGGGTTTTTCGCCGACAAAGTTCATCAGGTGCTGGGCGTGTATTACGACGACATGATCCGGTCGCTGGTGACGGCGCTGAAGGACGCTTTTACGAGGACGTCGAATCTGCCGAAGTTCAATCGTCCAATCCCGATGGTGCTGTCGGGAGGTACGGCGTTGCCGCCGGGGTTCCGGGATCGGTTTGAAAAGCTGCTGTGGGAGCAGGATTTTCCGGTGACGGTATCGGACATCCGGCTGGCGCAGAATCCTCTGCATTCGACAGCGAGGGGCGCGCTAGTGTGTGCGTTAAGCGATTCTTAATGTTTGGCTGCTAGCCTGGAAGGCGAGGAGTTTCGGTATGCGCTCTCTCGCCTTCCTTGTACTTATTCCTATCTGCTGGGGCGCCGAATCGGATGCCCTTGCCATCTCGGCGACGATTCAGGCACGCCATTTGCCGTTCGGCACGATTCTGGATCCGATTTTCGCGGCGGCCGACAGCGATCAGATCGTCGACTACACGCGCTGCGGGGATTCCGCGATTTGGACCGGGCACTACCTGGCGGCCGAGGCATTTCGCTACAAAGTTACGGGAGCCGCGGATGCGCTTGCCAACGCGCAGGGCGCCATCGCGGGACTTCAGGTACTGACCGACGTTACGGGGACGAATCTACTGGCCCGATGCGCGGTTCCCATGAATTCGGACTACCTGGCGAGCATTGTCCAGCAGGAGGCGGCGAACGGGTCCTATCTGGGATCGTCGGCCGATGGAACGGCGTACACGTGGATCGGGAACACGTCGCGCGACCAGTATATCGGCGCCTTTTTCGGACTGTGCGTCGCCTACGACATGATCGCGGATGCGCCGACCAGGGCGCAGGTCGCGGCGCTGATCACTAGGCTGCTCGACAACCTGGTGGGTCATGCATGGACGGTGGTGATGCCGGACTTTTCGGTGAGCACGACGTTTGTGGCCCGCCCGGATCAGCAGTTGACGCTGTTGCAAATCGGGCGTCACGTCAATTCGAAATACAACGCCGCTTACTCCGGCCTTGCGGTTCTCGCGCCGTCGGTGATTGCACCCATCGGAATCGATTGCGACGATACGCACGGGTCGTATTTCAAGTTCAATCTCGACTACATTAACCTATATCACCTGATCGGGCTGGAGAGCTCGAGTTTGCGGAAGTTTTTCTACACGCAGGCGTACGATATCCTTCGCAACACAACGGGGACGCATTTGAACGCGCAGTTCGACGCGATCGACCGGTCGATTCGGGGACCGAACACTGGCCGGGATTACGACACGCGCACGTTTCTCGATCAATGGCTGACCCGGCCGCGGCGCGATCCGTACGTGGATCTGACCGGCGTTTATAAATCGTGCGGATCGTCGGGGACGGAGGCGTGCAATCCGATCCCGGTTCCGGCGCGGGTTCCGACCGATTTTCTATGGCAAAGGGATCCGTTCCAACTCGCCGGCGGGGGGAGCGGAACGATTGAGGGGGCGGGCATCGATTACATCCTCCCGTATTGGATGGCCCGCTATTACGGGGTTGAAACACAATGACCAGAAAATGCTTGCGTCCCCTTGCGGCAATGGTTCATAGTAAATCTGAGCAGTTCTAAATCTATGGATTCGGGCACTCGATGGCGGAAAAGTTCATGTTCCTTACCGAACTTCTGGGCCTCAAGGTTTTCGACCTCAAGGGACGCAGAATCGGTGTGGTCAAGGACGCCGCCGTGGTTCCGCTGGTCGATCCGGTCCGGGTCGATCGCTATCTGATCGGCGGCGTGGGGCTGGCCTGGCTGACGGTCCGTCACGATCAGATTCGTTCCATCTCGCTTGACGGCATTCATCTGCGGGACGAAAATCTTACGCCGTATCATTCCGACGAATACATGCTGCGAATGGCGCGCGATCTGCTGGATCAGCAGATCATCGATGCGCAGGGACGGAAGGTCGTCCGCATTAACGATGTCACATTCGAGCGGATGATTCAGGACGGGTCGGATGCGTTGTGGGTGCTTGAAATCGACATCGGGATCCGCAGCATTTTCCGGCGGTTGCTGCAGGGGGTCATGCCGCCGCGTCTCGTGCGACGATTACAGGGACGGATTGCGCCGCATTCCATCCGGTGGGAATTTTGTAATATCCTCGAACCGGACCCGCAGCGGCGTTTGCGTTTGAACATCTCGAATCGCCTGCTGGAGGGCATGCATCCGGCCGATCTGGCGGACATCGTCGAAGAGTTGTCGCCGGAGGATCGCGAGTCGATTTTCGAAAATATCGACAGCGAGGTTGCCGCCGATGCATTAACCGAGGTCGATCCGGAGATTCAGGCGAGTATTCTGGAGTCGCTGGAGACCGAAACGGCCGCCGATATCGTGGAGGAGATGTCGCCCGATCATGCGGCGGACGCGCTGAGCGAGTTGGGCGCGGAAACGAGCGAGGAGATTCTGGAAGAGATGGAGCACGAGCCGAAAGCGGAGGTCCAGGAGCTGCTGGAGTTCGAGGAGGATACGGCCGGCGGAATGATGAATACGGAGTTCGTTTCGCTTCCCGAGCACGCGACCGTGGCCGACGCGCTGCGGGCCCTGAAGCAGAACGAGGATCTGTTGGAGAGCCTGAATACGATGTTTCTGGTCGACCCTCAGGACCGGCTAAAGGCCGCCGTGCCGCTGGCCCGCCTGTTTCTGCACGAGGGCGCGACGGAGCTGACGACGCTGGCCTCCGACAATCTGGTAGACGTGCGAGTGACGGAGAAGCAGGATCGCGTGACGGAAATTTTCGATAAATACAACCTGTTCACACTGCCAGTGGTGGACGAGGATGGGAAGCTGGCGGGGGTGATTACGGCGGATGACGTGATCACGGTGCTGCGGCAGAGGTAAGCGGAGCCGCGCTGTGGAAGCCGCATCGTGAGGGGCGAAAAAGGCGTCAGTCCCTGGGCCTTGATCGACTACGGCGCGGGGGGCGCGTGGTTAGGTTGTAGCTGGCTCTTATCAGCTCGGCAATTTCCTTCCAATCGAGCCTCCCACGGGCGTAAAGGGAGACCCACCCGTTGTGGTGCATGTAGGGCGTTTTAAGAAAACGTGGGTTTTCGAGGAAAATACTCTGCTCGGTCTTCATGACTTTCACAGCGATCGCTTCGTTGTGAAAAACGCAGAACGGTTTATTCTTCACACGGGAAAAAGGATGACCGAAGTTGGTGGTTTCCGCCGCGTCCGGCAAGGCGAGACAGATTTTGCGAACCCGCTCGATCACTTCTTTCTCGCAAATTTTTCGATGCCGCGGCGGGCGTCGTCCGTCATCCGGGCGAGTGCGTTGGCGTGGGCGCCGGCTTCAATGGCCGCGTCGAACGTCATGCCGTCGATGCGATAGAGCAGGTTCTTGGTCAGCGCCAGCGCGGAGGAAGATTTGGCGGCGAGCGCTTCGACATACGTTTCGACGCCGGCTTCGAAGATTGCGTCGGGGAAGACCTGGTTGATCAGCCCGATGGATTCGGCTTCCAGTGCGCCGATGGGTTCGCCGGTGGTGAGCAGCGCAAAGGCCCTTTTCTCGCTGACCGAACGGCGCAGGATCGCCATCACCATCGCGGGAATGAATCCGATCTTGACTTCCGGATAACCGAATTGCGCCGATTCCGCGGCCAGGATGATGTCGCACGCGGTCGCCAGGCCGCATCCTCCGGCGAAGGCGCGTCCGCGAACCGCGGCGACGATCGGCTTGGGATGGTGGCGCATGGCCAGAAACACATCGGCCAGTTCGCGAGCGGCCGCTAGATGATCGAGCACGCCCTGCTCGGCGGCGCGATCAAGCGCGGATAGGTCGGCTCCGGAGCAGAAGTCCAGACCGTTGGCGGCTAGCAGCGCGACGCGGACCTGTTCGTCTTCTGCGGCGAGGGCGAGGGAATCCTTCAGCACGCCGATCATTTCGTCATTTAGAGCGTTGCGCTTTTCTGGGCGATTGAGCGTGATTCGGGCGACCGCACCGTCGACGCTATAAAGAATCGACATCGATTTCCATCCGCAACAAGGCCGAACTGTAGGTTTTCCCTTGAGGGTCCGCTTTCAGAGAAAGTGTTCCTCCACCATCGAGACTTTCGTGAAGCAGAAAGTTCAAGGCGCCCAGATTCGGCAGTTCGTAACGCTGGACTTCGCCAAAACAAACTCCGGCGAAGTGTTGTTTTACGCGCTCGGCGGTGACTTCGCGTAGCAGAATCGGATAATACTCAGGCTTGCGCGCGATGATGCCGACATTTGCCGTGTCGCCTTTGTCGCCGGAGCGGGCGTGCGCGAGTTCGATCAGCTTTCGCCTGGCCATACGGTCACCTCCGGAGTCACCTCGCGCTTGGGGATCAGCGCGGGCCAATACGCGACGATTTCCTCCACCCTGGGCCGTCCGCCGCCGAGGCCGGTGACGACCGGCGGACCGTTCAGGGCCAGCGGGGCGATCTCTTTTGTGAATCGCTCCACGGCGGCGCGATTTTCCGAACGCACGCCGATTCGAAGCACCACTTCGGCCAAATGCGGCTCGACTTCGGGCGACGGTTCGGCGGAGGCGATGCCGTGGCACGCGTTGGCGCCCACGAATTCGCTATGCACGGCATCGAAGCGCAAGCCCAGGCGATCCAGCCGCTGGCGCAAGATGCGGTCCGCGGCGCGCGCCTTTTTGTAGGCATCGGGCCAGGCGTAGACGAGCATGCCGATGGCTTTGAATCCGGCTGAGTAGCTGATGGAAACTTTATAAGAGTCGGTGGCAGGGCAGCCGCGGATGCCGGAGAAGCGGACGCGATCGGGGCCAGCCTGGTCCAGACGAATGGTCGTGAAATCGGCGACGCAATCGGGCGTGATGTAGGCGTGCGGATCGCCCATTTCGTAAAGCAACTGCTCTTTCACGGAAGCGACGGTGATGCGGCCGCCGGTGCCGGCGTGCTTGGTGAGGCAGAAGGTGCCGTCGGGTTCGGCTTCAATGATGGGATAACCGATGTCCTCCATGTACGGGATGGTTTCCCAATCCACCTGGCAGTTGCCGCCGGTGGACTGCGCGCCACACTCGATGCTGTGACCGGCGATGGTACCGGCGGAGAGGCGGTTCCAGTCGTCAGGCTTCCATCCGAACTCGTGAATCATCGGCGCGAGGGCGAGGCCGGTGTCGGTTACGCGGCCGGTGATGACGATCTCCGCGCCCTTGGCCAGCGCATCGACGACGGGCCGGGCGCCGAAGTAGACATTGGCGCTTTGCACGTTCGCGCGGACGGCGGCCAGGGGCTCGCCGGTGTCCATGTTTTTTAGCTCGATGCCGCGGGCGAGGAAGGCGTCGAGGCGGTCGATGATGTCGTCGCCAGCGACGGTGGCAACGCTGATGGAAATGCCCTGGCGTTTCGCGGCTTCTAGCACCGCATTCTTGCATGCGGTGGGATTGACGCCGCCGGCGTTGGCGATAACGCGGATGCGGCGCGCCTTTAAATCCGGGAGGACGCGTGCGATCATGTCGACAAAATCGCGGGCATACCCGGTGCGCGGATCGCGCGAGCGCTGCTTTTGGAGGATCGACATGGTCACTTCGGCAAGGTAGTCGAGGGTCAGATAATCGATGGGACCGCGGCGAACCTGTTCGACGGGCGCTTCGAGCGAGTCACCCCAAAAGCCCTGTCCATTCGCAATTCGGATCATACTTTATACGCGCGCTACTCGCGCGATGCACTTGCTGACGGGATCTTCACGTGGAGGCGGATCGGTTGTGGGGCGGCGTAGGAGTTTTGCTGGCTGGAGCGGGTTTCGATGGTGCCGGAAACGTAAATGAGCTGGTCGACGGGCTCGGCGTTCGGCAACGCGTTAATGGTGAAACTGCGGCGAGACTCGTCTTCGTTGAGCAGCACGCCGTTAAGGCCAACGTCGAGGACGCGGACGCGAGGAGGCAGATTGCGGACTTCGACGGGAACGCGTCCGCGAAAATCGCCCAGCCGCTGGATGGAGACGGTGATCTGCGCGGTGCCGCCGGGTTCGAGGGTGATCTCCCTGGTTTCGGCGGTCACGAGGATGTCGGCGCGAGGCATCAGGGAGATCAGTTTGAGATGATCTTCCGGGTTCGCCAGGCGCGTGACCGTCGCGGCGCCGACGGTGGCACGGCCGGTGGCGTTGAGCGGCGCGGCCGCGTCCAGCTTTGCATTCGAATCCGCGCTCAGCGCAATGGTCGTCGAAACCTGGCCGGGCGCGATGACGCCGGCCGAAGCATGGAAGCCCGCGGGCAGGCCGGACAGCGAGACGTCGATGGGTCCATCGAATCCGTCCAGGCGAACGGCGGCGACCATGACAGGAATCGTACCCCCGGCGGGCACATTCGGATTTTTTGGATTGACGGTCAAGCGGAAGTCGGGTCGCGGGTGGCGGGCCGTTAAACGGTACGCGTACGTCTCGCCGCCCAGGCCCTGCACATCGCGGATGCAGACGATGTACTCGCCGTCGGCGGGCGCGGTGAAGTGGAGCAGGGAATCCTTCCCGTATCCGGGTCCGCCATCGTCGTTGCGATAGTACAGATGCGCGGCGGGCAGCCCATTGGGCGAGAGTTTCGTGCCGGGCGGATAGATCTGAACTTTGTAGACGGCGGAGTCGACGGCGTGCGCTTCGGCGGTGGTATCGAAGAAGGTGAGGCGCTGTCCAGCGAATCCTTCGAACACGGTATCGTTATCCGGGGAGAGCGGCAGCGCCTCGGCGCGGATGATCTCGCCTCCGATCATGACGTAGTCGCCGACCTTGATCCCGTCCCAGGCGGAGATGCGGAGGCCTCGGCCGACGGAATCGTGATCGCGCAAGGTGAGGGAGGTCGCCCAGACGGGTCGCGCGATGGCGCGTTCGATGGGCTGGCCTTTGGCGTCGAGGATTTCGAGATAGGAATCGAGATCGCTGCCCAGGCGGCGCGCATTCACCTCAAAGATCAACTGGTCGCCCTTCGCGGCGTGGAAGCGATAACGATTCTCGGCTCCGGGTTTATCGATCCGGCCGTTCACGGTTACAGGAACAGGGATCGAGCCGCCTTGCAATTGCACTTCCGGCTCCTTGCCCAGGGCCACGCGGACCGTGTCGAAGGCGTTTTCCGGGCGCAGGGTGAGCGTGTCTTCCGAGTCGGGCGACGCCTTTCCTTCCACCTTGAATTTTCCCAAAGTATGATAGCCGCGGAGCGCAAGGTCCGCGGTTGCGCCGGATTGCACACCCAGCGGAAACGCGCCGAGCACCAATGGAAATTCCCCTACGATGATGCGATAGAAATTATTCGCGCGGCCGCTGCGTTGATAGTCTTCGACGCGGACGTAGTATGCGCCGGCCTTGTCAAATCGGCGGGCGAACATGACTTGTTCGCGCCCACCGTTTTCGCCGAAGGTCGCGATGGTGTTCAGATCGGAGTCGAGAATCGTCACCACCGGCTGCAATGCGGACCCCATCAGCATGGCTCCATTGAAAAACGAGAGCTCCTGCCCGGCTGTTACTTGAATCTTGAAATAGTCGATATCGCCGGGCCGCGAAATCGTACCGGCCAGAATCGCGGGCAGGAAAGTTTCGAACGCATTCTCCGGGGTGTCATTTGGCTCCTTATCGGGAGCTTCGCCATAATAGGGCTCGATTAGAAACCTCCCTTCAGGACTGGTCCCGAGGGGAGTCAACAATCGAAAGCTGACCGGGCCGATTTCGGCATCGGGAGAGACATCGAATTCGACGGTGACCTGGTTGCGGGGAGGTAATGGGCCGACATCGATCGTCGAGAGAGTGCCGTTGGAGCCCAAGCGAACATCCGGTAAATCAGGCAGTTCCTTCACACGCAGGATGCGTCCGGTGACGCCCGGCTCGCTGAAGTAGATCGCGCTGGCCCTGGCGAGATTCAGACCTTCGACCGTAATTTCCGCCGTGGTTCCGCGTGCGACACCGAGGGGAGAAACGGAGTTCAGGGTCGGGGGAGTGATGCGGTTGCCCGTGGGCTGGTCAGCGGAGCCGGCCATCAGCGGCGAGACGAGGAACACGACGCGAACGCTATTTCGCAGCCAGGATTTTGGCATGATCAACCTCATAAATTTCCAGAACCCCATTAAACAAGCCGGCCGCGAGCGATTTTCCGTCGGGCGAAAATTCGAGGCCGAAGGCCCAGTCCGGTTGACCGGATATGGTGCGCACTTCGCTCAGGTCGGCTGCGCGAAATAGTTTGATCGTCCGATCCGCGGATGAGGATGCGAGATAACTTCCGTCGGGCGACCAAGCGAGCTTCAAAATCGAATCCTCGTGCGCGATGAGAATATTCTCGATCGTGCCTTCCTTGTCGCCGAGTTTCCAGACACGAATGGTCTTATCGAGGCCGGCGGCGGCGACGCGCGAGCCATCGGGGGAAAGCGCGATCGTATTGACGCCATCGGTGGGATCGGAAAGGGTATAGATGCGCGTGCCCGTCGCAACGTCCCAGATTTTCACCGAGCGGTCGGCCGCGCCCGATACCAGCCGTTTGCCGTCGGGCGTGAAGGCCAGCGCGTAGATGGAATCGACGTGATCGCGCAGAGTGCGAATTTCCTTGGCGCTGGCGACGTCCCACAGCTTGATGAGCTTGTCGTAGCTTGCCGTCGCGAGGGTCGCACCGTCCGGCGAGAACGCGGCTGCGTAGATGCAGTCGGAATGCCCGGCAATGGTTGCGGTCAAGGATTTATCGGCAACGTTCCAGATCTTTACTTCTCCCTTGCGGGCAGGCAGACCGCCCGCGGCGGCAAGCAGCTTACCATCGCGCGAGAAGGCGACCGCACGGACGGCCTCCGCGCTTCCTGTCAGTGTGGCAATGGTCTTTTTCGTGTGGGCGTCGACCACCCGCGTCTCTTTATATCCGCCGAGGGCGATGGTGGCGCCGTCGGGCGCCCAGGCGAGCGAATAAATCTGGCTCGCCGGCGAACCGAGAGCGAGCAGGCCGAGAAAGTGCGCAGCGAATCTCATTTAGTGGTTAAAGAAAAATTCTTTACTGGTGAGCATCGCCCATACCATGTCTTCCAGCGCCTGCCTATGCGCATCGCGGCGGGCTTCCTCCGTACCTTTTTCAGGGCGTGCTTTCTCAAGCGCAGCTGATATCGCCGCACGTTCGGAATCCGACGGATAGCGGCTGAACGCTGAAAGATACATGTATTCCATAATCCGCCGGTCGGACAAGCCGAGCTTCAGGAAGAGCGCGATGGTACCCTGGGGCGCGCTCAATTTCTTATTGAGCGTATCGCCGTTGATGACGTGCAACGCCTGCGTGATGGTGGGGTCCGACGCACGTTCCGCCGCGTCGCACAGGATTCGCGCGGGCCGGCCGAAGGACGCGAGAAACTCCGATTTCACCTGCGTATCGGGCAATTGCAATGCGCGCGTGCCTGCGGGATAACCGGAAAACGCGGTGGGCGCGCCGGTCACCTGCGACATGGCGTCGAGAATCACCTCGCCATTCAGGCGGCGAATGATGTGCTTCGAATAGTAGATGTTGTCCGATTGATTCGTGGCATTGGCTTCGCTCGAGAGCTGATAGAGGCTGGAGTTCATGATCATGCGGATCAGCCTTTGCACGTCGTAGCCATGTTCGACGAAATCCTTGCTCAATGCGGCCAGTAATTCTTCGTCCGACGCGGGATTGGTGGCGCGCAGGTCGTCCATCGGATCCACTAAGCCGCGGCCCATGAAATTGGCCCATACGCGATTGACGACGGTGCGCGGGAACATCGCGTTGTCCGGGCTGGTGAGCCAATTCGCGAAGACGATGCGGCGGTCCTGAGTGGAGTCAATCGGGATACTAGGGCTATCGAGCGGCGCGGGGGACAACGGACGCGCCAGCTTGGGGTAGAGCACGTCTCCCGAGACCTTGGCGAACACGATGTTTTCGCCTGGCATGGACCCGTTCTTCACGCCCACGCGGGCGAACAGGTTCGCCATCTGGTAATACTGAACCTGCGTCCATTTCTCGAGGGGATGGTTGTGGCAGCGCGCGCAGGTGATGCGCTGTCCGAGGAACGCCTGCGTGGCGTTTTCGCTCAGCTCGATGGGATCCTTGTGCAGCACGAAGTAATTCAGTGCTCCGTTTTCGCGGGTGCTGCCGGAACTCAGGAAAATATCGCGCGCGAATTTGTCCCAGGGCTTGTTCTGTTTGACGGATTCGCGAATCCAGTCATAAAAGGCCCACATGGCGGTGGAATTGAGGCGGCGGCTGGAGACCAGAAGAAGATCGGACCATTTATAGGACCAGTAGTCGACGAATTCATCCCGCTGAATCAGCCGCTCAATCAGTTTGGAACGCTTGTCCGGCGACGTATCGGCGAGGAAATTCTCGACGTCTTCGGAAGTCGGCAGCAGGCCAATGGCATCGAGACAAGCGCGGCGAAGGAACTCGGAATCGTCCGCGATCTTCGACGGTGCAAGATGCAGGTTCTTCCACTTGGCGACGGCCAGATCGTCGATGAAATTGCGCCGCGGAAATTTGTCATAGGCGGTGGAGCTGATTTCGTTGGGAAAAGGAACGGAGAGTCGCGAATAGAGGACGCGGCTCGAATACCAGAGTGTGATCGCCGCTTCGCCGGAGCCGGTCATCTTCACGCGGCCCCAATCGTCGACGGTCGCCGCGCCCTCGTTGCTGGAACTGTACTTCACCCAGCGCGTGACATCCTCGGAATGGCCGTCGGAGTATCGGGCGCGAACGACGAGCTGCTGCTCGGCTTCCGGGGCGAGCACAGCAGACGCGGGAAATACTTCCAGCCCGCGAATTTGCACGTCCTTGGCCAGGGGAGGAGGCGCGCCAGCAGCGATCCATTCCTCAATCACGCGGTATTCGAGCGAGCCCTTCGCGAATCGCTTGCCACCACCATGCGGAATCGCGAAAGAAGGCTTGGCGACGATCAGACTTGACGCCGGATCGGCAAGAGAAACGCGGCGGCCTACGGAGCTGCGGGTCAACGTGTCGTAATCGGCGTCCGGATCGTAACCGCGCAATGTGAGTTTGAACCCATTTTTCCCGGCGAGCGCGCCGTGGCAGGCGCCCTGATTGCAGCCCATCTTGGTCATCACCGGAACCACATGATTGCGAAAACTCCAGGTGAACGGCGCGTGCGAATCCTTTGCGCGCACTGATACAGTGGCAGTGATTCCCTTGGCGCGAGCGGTGATTTTCGCCTCGCCGTCGCCGGTGGGGCGCACCATGCCGTGTTCGTCGACCATCGCGATTTTCGGGTCGGACGAAGACCATTCCGCAGCGCGGGTCCAGTCTTCCTGATGATTTGCCAGAGTGGCCTCGGCAATCATCTGCTGATGCGCTTCGGGACCAGTCAGGTCCACAGTTGGGGGCAACACGACGATGGTCTGCGCCACTAAGGGAATCGAAAGTAGAAACAGCAGCCTCACGCGAACAGCTCCCGCACGGGCTCCGTCCCGCGATCCACCAGGGGAATCGGTCTGCTCTGCGCACCCGGCAGCTCCAGGGCGAGATCGATGCCGAGTCCTTTATATACGGTCGCGGCAATCTGCGCGGGGGTCACGGGATGATCTCTGGGCGCGGCCGCGATTTCGTCCGAGGCGCCGACCACGGTGCCGCCCTTCAAAGGCCCGCCGCCCATCAGCATGGTCCAGCATTGCGGCCAATGGTCGCGTCCGCCCGCCGGATTGATTTTCGGCGTCCGCCCGAACTCGCCGGTCGCCACGACCATGGTGTTCGACAGCAGGCCGCGCTCGCTCAACTCGCTCAGCAAGGACGAGTACGCCATATCGAACATAGGTCCCACCAGGTCGCGATAGCAACTGATGGGACTGAAGGGCTTCGAGCCATGAATATCCCAGGTGATCTCGTCGAACACGGTCTCGAACATGTTGACAGTCACAAACCGGACGCCGGCTTCAATCAGGCGGCGGGCGAGAAGGCAGCTTTGGCCGAAACGATTCATGCCGTATTTTTCGCGAATCTTCTCGGGTTCGCGATACAGCTCGAAGGCCGCGCGGGCCTTGGCCGACGACATTAGTGTATAAGCCTGGTGAAAGGTCGAATCGAGCAGCCGCGCATCCTGCGAGGTTTCAAATTCGCTGACGGATTTGTCGATCATTTCGCGCCAGTTGCGGCGGCGGTCGACGCGGAGGGCGGTGAGATAATCCGGCGGCAGCATGTCCGGCACCTTGAAGTTCGGATCCGATGGATCGGCATTGAGGACGAACGGATCGAACGCCTTGCCCAGGTAGCCAGCCGTTTGCCCGTGGGGCATGTTTCCGCCGGTGTTGCCGATGGGGCGCGGCAGCAGCACGTGCGCGGGCACGTCGCCATTCGGACCCTTCAGTTTCGAGAGCACGCAGCCATAGTGCGGATGTTCGACTCCGCCCTGAAACAGGCGGCCCGTCTGCATCATCTGGTGACCGGTATCGTGCACTGCCGCGGCCGTATGGTACACGCTGCGGACCAGCGAAAATTTGTCGGCATGCGTCGCCGTCAGCGGAAAGTTCTCGGAAATCTCGATGCCGGGGACGTTCGTCTTGATGGGCTTATACGGACCGCGGATCTCCACCGGAGCGTTCGGCTTCATGTCGAAGGTGTCGAGCTGCGAAGGGCCGCCGATCAACATTAAGAGGATACAGTTGGTATCGTTCGAAGGAGTTGCGCCGGATGCTTTCAGTGCGAACCAGTCCGTCAGGCTGAGCCCAAGGGCCGCCAGAGAGCCTGCATGCAGAAAATCCCGCCTTCTCAGCCCGTCGCAAAACTCCACCGGGCGGTCGGCGTCCAGACGAAACATGGTTTTGCCTCCTGGCGAAACGATTCTATCATTCCTGTAACGTCGTTGCCCGTGAAACCCGGGAGAAACCTTCTTCGCGGGAGGGAGCCACGAGCCTGGCCGCCATTTTGCGAATCACTTCGTCGGGCACGGCGCGTCCTCTTTGGCGATTCCGGCGGATGCAGTCGTCCACAGGGACGTCGAAGAATACGGCTTCGATGGTGCAATCGAACGCCTGCGCCAGCTTGAAATAAGGGCGGCGCTCGTAAGCCGTCAGATTGGTGGCGTCGACGTAGGTTACGGGTCTTTTTAGTTCAAGCCGGTGCTTCAGCAGGTCGCGGAGGACGCGGAAGACGAGGGCATGGATGGTCTGGTTATCGGGATCGTCGGCGAGGAGTTCGCGCAGGGCGTCGCTCGAGAGAACGCCTGGTTTGTCCTTCGCCCAGGTGGATTTGCCGGAACCGGGGAGTCCGACCAGGAGCACGATGCGCGCTTTGGAGAGGGTTTTTGCCAACCGACTACTTTATCGAAGCAGAATGCTGCAAGCTGAAAGCTTGCGCCACCTTTAAACGAGGTTCGGGATCTTGATGATCTTCTTCTGGATGGCGTACTGGACTAACTGCGCCTTATTGTGAATGTCGAGTTTGCGCATCAGGTTGAATTTGTGCGCCTCCACCGTTTTCACGCTGAGGTTCAGGTCGCAGGCGATTTCTTTCACCGAGTTTCCTTCAGCCAGCATCTTCAGCACTTCGCGTTCGCGGGTCGTGAGCGTGGCGAAGCGCGGCAGGCGGTTGGCGGACTTGATACGGCTACGGAAATCGTCGACCAGTTGCGAGAGCATGCGCGGACTGAGATAGCTGCCGCCCCGGCAAACGTCGCGCACGGCGGCGACGAGCTGCTGGCTCGGGCTGTCCTTCAGGACGTAGCCGCTGGCGCCCACTTCCATGCCTTCGACCAGATAGTCCTCGTCGTCGTACATGGTCAGAAACAACACCTTTGTTTCAGGACGGTTCTTTTTGATCTGCCGAGTTGCTTCGAAGCTGCTGAGGCCAGGCATGCCGATGTCCATCAGCACTACATCCGGGCGCGCTTCGTTGGCTTTGTCGACGGCGTCGCCGCCGTTGGATGCTTCCCCCACCACTTCCATATCGGTTTCGGCCGAAATGAGGGTGCGGATTCCCTGGCGGAACAACGTATGATCGTCCGCGAGCATGATTCGAATCTTCGCCATATCGTTTTTGCCTGACTTCTCTCTGGGATCCTCACCTTAGGTAATTCGCCCTTATTTTGCTATCGGCAGTTCTATGGAAATCTTTGTACCCTTCTTCGTACCTTCCATACGGCTTTCCACATAGAACTCGCCGCCCAATAGTGCTACTCGCTCCCGCATTCCGGACAGGCCGAACGACTCCCGTTTGGCCAATGCCTCCTGCACGTTGAAGCCGATACCGTTGTCCTCCACGATCAGCCTCAGCCTTCCATCGGCGGATGCGAGCGAAATGTTTACATTGGTCGCTGAGGAGTGCTTTCCGATGTTGTTGAAACACTCCTGAACCAACCGGTAAGAAATGATCTCGAGTTGCTGCGGCAGCATGCCCATCTTCGAAAGCTGGAGCTTGACGCGACAGGTTTGAAGCCGCTGAAACCGGTTGACCAGTTGCCGCAGCGCGGCGCCTAACCCCAATTGTTCCAGCACGGCGGGACTGAGCGCGGCGATCAGGCGGCGCATTTCGAGAATGGTCCGTTCAGTTAAGTCCCGTGCCTCCCGCAGCTTCACGCGCCACTCACCCTCGCTTTCGGGCAGCGCCTGCTCGATCAATTCGATTTGCAAGCGAATACATAGCAGGCTCTGCCCGGCTTCGTCGTGAAGCTCGCGCGAAATGCGTCGGCGCTCCATCTCCTCCACGTGCAGCATGTGCTCGGCGAGGCGGCGCACCTGCTCCTCGCGCTGCGCCAGATCCTCCATCAGGCGCGCTTTTTCCGCAGCCATCAGGCACCGCTCGGCCGCCGCGGCCAGCAGTTCCTGTTCGCGCGGCAGCCATTCGTAGGGCTTGGTAAAGCCGAACTGCATCACTCCCGCCGTGCGGCCGTCCGCCGCCAAAGGGATCGACCAGCAGGAGGAGAAGCGCTGGTGCCATGTCCCGTCCAGCATGACGCTGGAGTTCAATGCCTCGCCGCTCAGATGCCTGGGTTTGGAAAGTTTCTTGATCAGTCCAGGCTGGTTCGGTACGGAAAGGTAGGCCGCGGTGGGCGTTCCGGCTTTCAGCACCCACGCGGTCGATTCGTCGTTCAGCATGTACAGGCGGCCGGCGTCGGCCCTGCACACATGCACCAGGGAATCGAGAAACCGCCGCAGCAGTTCGTCCAGGTTGCGCGATTCCAACTCCACGCGGAACAGCTCGTAAAAGGCCTGTGTTTCGGCCTCGCGCACCTGGTAATACGCGTTATTCAATGTCAGAATGACACAAAAGTGAAGCTGTTCGCGCACCCATTGAAAGTTGGAGTTTTCATCCGGGTTCAGTGTTTCGAGGGTAGGCGACAAAATCTGGTCGTACTCTTCGAGAGCCTCCAGAATCGCGCTCGGCGGCAGGTTCAACTTGGCCAGCCTTCGCCCGTTGTACTCCACCTGTTCGATGAATTTGAGCGGCGGCTGCCCTCGAGAAAGAATTCGTGCCGCCGCCCCTGGAGTGATCGCCGCCAGTGCGTGCCGTTGTCTCGGCTCGAACTCGAGCTTCCGCAGGCGGTTCAGGAATTTGCCGTCGATCTTGTCGGTGTGCGGCTCCAACAGCACCGCCAGGCGATGTAAGTGAACTCGTAACTGGTCGCTTAATACATCGGCCGCATCGGCCAACTCTGGAGAAATCTGCTCCGCTTGCACACTCGGTAGTATCGGCGGCCTAAGGCGTTCTCATTAGTAAGGTCGCGACGTCGTCTTGCCCATTCGCCATCGCCAGGTCGAGCGCCGTCTTTCCGTTCTTGTCCCTTAATGCAGGATTTGATCCATGCTTCAGCAGCAGCTCGACCACGTCGCGGCGTCCCCAGGAGGCGGCGCGCTCGAGCGGGGTGGCCTGCGTGTCGCCGTCCCGCGCGTCGATCTCGGCACCGTGGTTCAACAGCGCCTCGGCGACCGCGCACTGTCCGGCGAGGGCGGCGTCGTGCAAAGCGGTCGCACCCTCCGCGTTGCGAGCGTTCACATCGGCCTTGTGGGCGATCAACAGCTCGACAATTTCTAGGTGACCCTTGAGCGCAGCGTCGTGAAGAAGCGTAGTGGGCCCCAGCGGTCCGATACGGTCGAGCAACAAAGCCACCACATCTGCCTGACCGCGCATCACGGATTCGCGCAGGGCGCGCTGGATCTCCAGCTTCGCGCCCTTTTCGATCAGCAGATCCACCATGGCCACCTGCCGGTAATGCAGGGCGTCGTCGAGAGGCGTCGCGCCGTCCTTGTCCTGTGCGTCGATCCTCGCGCCGGCCTGGAGCAACACTCGTGCCACGTCGGCGTGGCCCTTCACCGCCGCCGCATGCAGAGGCGTCACGCCGTTCTGGGGATTGACGCTCCGCGCGTCGCCGCCCTTTTCGACCAGCAGGCTGACCATCGCCGTTTCGCCCCGCCACGCCGCTTCCTCGATCGGGGTCGTGCCGCTATCATCGCGGGCATTAACATTGGCTCTGCGGGAGATCAGCAACTGCGCGATTCGCGTCTCGCCGCGCCGCGCCGCCAGATGTAACGGGGTCAGGCCCGGCCGATTCACCCCGGCTCCATGCGCGAGTAAAATTTGGACCACCTCGAAGCGGTTCATCAGCACGGCGTAATCGAGCGGCGTCGTTTGCCCCTCGGAATGCCGCGCGTTGACGTCGGCGCCCGCGCGGATCAGGTACTCGACGATCTCCGCCTCGCCCGCCCAGGCCGCGTCGTGCAGAGCCGTGCCGCCGAGGGAATCGCGCCCGTTCACCGGAGTGCCGCTCGCGACGAGAGACTCCACTTGCTTCAGATCGCCCGCGCGAGCCGCGCGATGCAGCTCTTCGACGTTCGATGTGTCCGCCAGACACAGCGCGGCGAACGCGAAGAACAGCATCAGAACACCTCTACTTCTTATTCAACAACTGATCGAGCTCGCCCAGGAATCCCGGCGCCTCGACCGCGGCCTGTCCCCAGTCCTTCACGATCATCCCGTTGGGATCGATCGCGAAGAGATGCGGCGTATCGAAGCCCGGCGTGGCCGGCGTCGCCTTGAAATAGGGAATCGCCGTCTGGCTCGAGTCGAAAACGACCGGCGAGGTGATCCTGGTTTCCATGATGTACCGCGCCACGGTCTGTTGATTATCGGGCGGGAGCACGACCGACAACACGGCGACTTTGCCGCCATGGCGGGCCATCACGCCTTCCAGTTTCTTCGACAGCTCCTTGCAGTGCGGACAGTCCGTCTTCATGAAATCGAGCAGAAGCCAGCGGCCGCGGTAGTCGAGAATATCGTGCTGCTGGAGCCTCGCGTCGGGCAGCGAAAAACTCGGCGCACGGCGTCCGGAAAGGGTCAGGCTGGCCAACGGTTGACCTATCAACGTAACGGCGCACGCCAGCACCGCGGAAAACTTAAGCATGTGCCCAACGTATCATTTTGCCTTCTTCGGGGCAATTGTCTTCGGCACAATCCGGATCTCGAACAGCTTCGGCCACCATTTTCCGGTGACGAAAAGCCTCTTCCCGGCGGCGTCGTAGGCGATCCCGTTCAGCACGTCTACCCGGCCCTTACGATCCTCGTCAGTGAGCAAGCCCGCGAGGTTCACTTTCCCCAGCACCCGTCCGTTGGCCGTGGAAATACGCAGCATCGTGTCGGTCTGCCAGACGTTCGCATAAATTTCGCCGGCCACCCATTCGAGCTCGTTCACTTGCGGGACGGGCCCATCATCGTCGTGCACTGTGATCCGGCGCTTTTCGCGCAGCGTCGCCGGGTCCCACACGCGAATCTGCGGCGTTCCGTCGTCCATGTAAATCTGCGTGCCGTCGTTGGTGAGGCTCCACCCTTCGCCGTTGTAAATGAAGGTGCGCTTTGCCTTCATCGTCGCCAGGTCGTACACGAAGCCGAGTTCCGTTTTATAAGTCAGCTGGAAGATCTCATGGTCGAGAATCGTAATCCCTTCACCGAACAGATGCGGCGCAAGCTTGATCTGCTGCACGACTTCGCCCGTTTCGAGTTTGATCTTGCGCAGTACGGAGTGACTTTCTTCGCCGGTGCTCTCGTAAAGAAATCCAGCACGAAATTCAAGCCCTTCGGTGAACGACGTCCGGTCATGCGGATAGACGTGAATAATCTTGTAGGTGTACTCGGGCGTCGCGGCCATCGCGGTCGCGGCGAAAAGCAGATATAAGCGGATCATTTCCCCTCCGCGAGGCGCTTCAGCGCCTCTTCATAGGGCGCCCGCGCCACGCCGCGCTCGGAAATAATCGCCGTCACATATCGCGCCGGGGTCACGTCGAACGCCGGATTCTGGACGGCGATATTCTCCGGCGCCACCGGCACCCCGAACACGTGCGTCACTTCTTCCGCCGACCGCTGCTCGATCGGAATCGCGTCGCCCGACGCAAGAGTCAGATCGAAGGTCGACACGGGCGCCGCTACATAGAACGGAACATCATTTTCCTTCGCCAGCACGGCCAGCGAATAGGTACCGATCTTGTTCGCCACGTCGCCATTGGCGGCGATGCGGTCCGCGCCCACTATGACGCAGCCGATTCGGCCGGAGTGGAGGAAATGGCCCGCCATATTGTCCGTTATCAGCGTGGTCGGGATGCCGTCCTGTTGCAGCTCCCAGGCCGTCAGGCGCGCGCCTTGCAGAAACGGGCGCGTCTCATCAGCGAACACATCGATCTTTTTTCCCACCGCGGCCGCCGCGCGAATCACTCCCAGCGCGGTCCCGTAGCCGGCCGTCGCCAGCGCGCCGGCGTTGCAGTGCGTCAGGACGGTTTTGCCATCGGGTACGAGCGACGCTCCGTGCCTGCCCATCGCCTGGCAGATGGCGATATCGTCGAGGCGGATATTTTTCGCCTCCTCGATCATGCGCCGGACACGCTCCGCGCGTGGCGCGCCCTTGAGCGACGCCCAGAGGGCGCGCATTCGCTCGATGGCCCAGAATAGATTCACGGCCGTTGGCCGCGTGCTGGCCAGGGTTTCGCATACGCGGTCGAAATCCGCGTCTTCCTGTACACCCAGCGCCACTCCCATCGCCGCCGCCACGCCGATCGCAGGAGCGCCCCGGATCACCATGGACCGGATCGCCACGGCCACTTCCACGTAGCTCCGGCATGTGACAAACACCTGTTCCCTTGGCAGGCGCGTCTGATCGATCATCACCACGCCTGCATCGGTCCATTCAATCGTTTCAACCATGAATTTCTATTTTCGCATTGCCCGCTCTCGGGTCCATCGTCTCTCAGCTCCGGGCGGCTGTTAATCTTAAATGTGACTCTCCGCAAGCGATTCGAATGGAAGCTCCGGGACCGTACTCTCAACCTCGGCGACCGAACTCTCCTCATCGGCGTGCTAAACGTCACGCCCGATTCGTTCTCCGATGGCGGGGCCTATCTCGATCCCGACCGCGCCTTTGCCCGCGCCATCGAGCTTGAAGAGCTCGGCGCCGACTTGATCGACATCGGCGCCGAATCCACCCGGCCCGGCGCCGTCCGCGTTTCGGAGGCCGAAGAGCTGCGCCGCCTGGTTCCCGTTCTGAAGCGGCTTAAGGGGAAATTGTCCGTTCCCGTCTCGGTCGATACGTATAAAGCAAGCGTCGCTGAAAAAGCCTTCGAATTCGGGGTTGAAATCATCAACGACCCCAGCGCCCTCACCTTCGATGCCGACCTTGCCCGCAAAGTCTCCCATGCCGGCGCGGGGCTGATCCTGAATCATATGCGCGGCACGCCCGAGACCTGGGCCAAGCTCCCGCCGCTCAAGGATCTGATCCGCACCGTGCGAGCGGAACTGGAAGCGGCCGCTCATCGCGCCACTCTTGCGGGTGTCGACCGGAAGCGCATCGTCGCCGACCCCGGCTTGGGCTTCGGCAAGCGCCGGGAGCAGAATGCCGAGATACTTGCGCAGTTGGGCGAACTGGCCCGCCTCGAATTGCCGATTCTGGTGGGCCCTTCGCGCAAACATTTCGTGGCCAGGGAATCGGCCGACTGCACCGAGTTCGCCACGGCCGCCGCCGTTACGGCTGCTGTTCTGAATGGCGCGCATATGGTCCGCGTTCACGACGTGAAAGCGATGAAAGCGGCCGTCGAGGTCGCCGACGAAATTCTGCGCGCCGATCCTGCCAACGCGGCGGACAAGCCGGACAGTAATGTTTCCCACGGGTCGCTGCGGCGGCCGGTTTAATCTACCGCTTTTGACAAGCCGTGCAATAATGCGTTCCGCGGCCGGCGACGACGATCTTCCTGATAGGCGCGCCGCAGGCGACGCAGGGCTCGGCTTCGCGCCCGTATACCCGGTGCAGCATCTGAAAATCGCCGCGGTTGCCGTCGGCATCCACATAATCTGAGACGGACGACCCGCGATGCTCAATTGCAAGGCGTAGCGTTTCGACCATCGCCCGGTGCAGCTCCGCAATTCTGAATGCGCTCAGCCGGGAGGCTTGCGCCAGCGGATGAACTCCGGCTAGAAACAAAATCTCGTCGACATAGATATTTCCCAGGCCCGCCAGGAATGTCTGATTCAACAACAAGGCCTTGACGCGCGTCTTCCTCTTTTTCAGAGCCGCAGAAAACTGAGCTAGGCCAACCTCCAGCGGCTCCGGCCCCAGTTTTTTTGTTCGCGCGGCGCCCCATTCGATGCGGCCGAACTGCCGCGGATCGTCATAGAGCAGCACCCCGCCGTCCAGGGTGAAGATTCCGTGGGTGTGCGGGCCCTCGACGCCCGCTGTCAGCAGCTTTCCAGTCATGCCCAGGTGCACGGCGAGTTCGCCTTGATCCAACCGGATGACAATGAACTTGCCGCGTCGGGAGACAGATTCAATCCGCCGTCCCGCGACCTGCCGCGCGAGCCTGGCCCGATTTCCCGGAGTCACGAACCGCGAAGTAAATCGCGCGGACAAAATGGTATGTCCCGTCAGGCGCGGCGCCAGCGTCCGCACCACCGTTTCGACCTCAGGCAGTTCAGGCAAATTTTCTTCTGCCTTCAGGGCACGTCAATCAAAATATCGTCGCCGTCCACTCTGACGGGGAATTGCGCCAGTTTCACATTCTCGTCGTAATCGTTCACGCCCGTGCGGCAATAGTAGGCCCACTCATGCCACGGGCAAACCAGCTTGTCGCCGTCGATATTCCCTTGCCCCAGCGGACCACCGGCGTGCGGACAAATTCCTTCGAGCGCGTTCAACTCGCCGCTTACGTTGCAGATTGCGTAAGTACCCTCACCCACTTCCGCTTCCATCACCGACCCCGGCGGCAGCGCCGCCAGAGATCCTACCTTAACGAATGCCATATTTGCTTTTGTACCACGGCCTCAGGACGCTTCTTCTTCCAGCGGCTTCTTGTGCTTCGGTTTTTTGCGGTCCACCTTCGGCACAATCGCCCGCGACGCCTTCACCGGACCCACCCGCTCCCGCGCAATCGCCCGGACTTCCTTTTTCTGATCGAACTTAACTTTCTTCTTTGTCATGACCGGGCCGTACCCCGCCTGTGCTACATTAAAGCTGAAGGAGGCCGCATGCTAAAGTCTATCGGCTTGCCTGAGCTATTGGTTATCCTGGTTGTCGCTTTGTTGCTGTTCGGCGGCAAAAAGATTCCCGAGGTCGCCAAAGGCTTGGGAGAAGGTATCCGTAACTTCAAGACATCCTTGAAGGGCGAAGAAGATCACCCCGCAGAACGACCCGAAGATAAGAAGCCGGCATAAGCGCTTCCTGGCCCCGCCTGCCGTACCGGCGGACCTCAATCGGTTTTCGAACTAACAAAAACCCCGCGCCGGCCGAACCAGCCTCGCGGGGTTTTTCATTTTGCACCGAAACGTTATTTTTTCGCTTTCGGCGGAACAATCGCGTCCTTTACCGCTTTCGCGACGCGGAACTTCACTACTTTCTTAGCCGGAATCTTGATCGCTTCGCCGGTCGCCGGATTGCGGCCGATACGCGCCTTGCGATCGACGCGAACCAGCCGGCCGATGCCGGGCAGAATGCTTACGCCACTCTTCTTCGTTTCCTTGATGGCCATTTCGGCGTAGGCGACCGTGAAGGCCTTCGCCACCTTGTTCGGTACTTCCACCATCGCCGCCAGCTCTTTGATCAACTGCGATTGAGTCATCTTCGTTGCTGCCATAATGCTCCTTTTGTTCTGATTCTCCCGTAAGTACGATGCGGACCCCGCGCGCCTCTAGAAAGCGCCTGAAACCCGCATTTGCAACTAAATGATATAGGATCGGCAAAGCCGGTGTAAAGAGAAATATGCGCCGAAAGGCCGATTTTCCGAGGGTTTATCGCATCGTGATTCACCGGACTCCACGCCTGCCGCGATTTGCTATACTGCGAAGAAAAGGCGAATGAACGACTTACAGCTGCTCATCGAAAATATCAACCGCAAGTACGACACGCGCCCTCTCCCTCCTCCGCGCCACATGCCTGTGGAAGAATTTCTGCCAGGCGAGGAAATCGAGACGGCGTATGGCCGTCATTTCGAGACGGAGAAACTGTGGGAGCATCATCGACATCACGGAAGCGCCGATATCGGCCAGCTCGCGTCGCTGCCGCACGATCTGCTTTCGACAATTGCGGAGATGCCCTCCACTGCTCCCGAAAACTGGGCTTTTCTCGATACCGAAACCACGGGGCTTTCCGGCAGTATTGGCACCTGCGCGTTTCTGGTGGGTGTCGGCTGCATCACGAAAGAGGGGTTTCGCGTCCGCCAGTTTTTCATGCGCGGCTATCGCGAAGAAGCCAGCCTGCTCGACAGCCTCGCGCGCTATCTCAACAATTTCCAGCTGCTGATCACGTATAACGGCGCCGCGTTCGATCAGCCGCTGCTGGAGTCGCGCTATCGCCTCAACCGCGCTCCGTCGCCTTTCGGCCGCCTGCCTCATCTCGACCTGTTGCACGGCGCGCGCCGCTTGTGGAAACTGCGCTTCGAGAGCTGCCGTTTAGTGGACCTCGAAAATCAGGTGCTCGGGTTTGAGCGCCAGGGCGACATTCCCGGCGCGATGATCCCCTACGTGTATTTCGAGTACCTTCGCACCAGGTGGATCGAGCGTCTGGTCCCGGTCTTCCACCACAACCAGCTCGATATTCTCACGCTGGCCTGCCTGACCGGAATCGTCCCTCACGCGTTCAACGACGCGGCTTCCCGCACCAACGCCGCCGAGCTGACGGGAATCGCCCGATGGCTGAAGCAAACCGGCGACGTCGACCGCGCCCTGACGCTTTTCAAGCGCGCCGTAGAGGTCGGCCTCTCGGACGAGCTGTTGTTCCGCACACTGTGGGATATCGCCAGGCTGGACCCGTCGGCGGCCAAGGAAATCTGGAACGATCTGGCGGCATCGAAAAATCCTTACCGCGTGAACGCCCTCACTGAGCTGGCGAAGCAAGCGGAGCACGACGATAAAAACTACCTCGCCGCCTTACAGTTCACTCGCGACGCGCTGGCCCTCGAATCCTCTCCGGAACTGGAAAAACGGGAACAGCGGCTCCTTGCTAAGTTTGTCCGCGCTAAGATTTGTCCGCGTCAAAACTCCCGAAAGTCTTCCCCTCGCCGGCGAGTTTCTTGAGCAGCGGCGCTGGAGCCCACAACTCCCCGTGCCTCTTCTCGAACTCCTCGATTTTGGCCAGAACATTTTTGAGCCCGACTGTATCGGCATAGAACATCGGCCCGCCGCGCCAGGCGGGGAATCCATAACCGTTCAAATACACGATATCGATATCCACCGACCGCAGCGCAATCCCTTCTTCCAGGATCCGCGCCCCTTCATTCACCAGCGCATAGATGGTCCGCTCGATGATCTCGTCGTTTTTGACCGGTCGCCGTTCGATGCCCGCCTCGCGCGCCAGGTTCTCGATCAGCGCCGTCACCACTGGATCGCCAGTCGGCTTGCGATTCTCGTCGTATTTGTACCATCCGGCGCCGGTTTTCTGGCCGTAGCGGCCCATTTCGCACAACTGATCCGCCACCAGCGGGACGCGAATTCCCGGTTTTTCAAGATGTTTGAACTCTTTTCGAATCCGCCAGCCGACGTCGAGCCCGGCTAGATCCCCCATCGCCAGGGGTCCCATCGCCATGCCGAAATCGTACAAAGCGGTGTCGACCTGCTCGACCGCGGCGCCTTCTTCGACTAAAAACTGCGCTTCGCGGCCATAACAGTGGATCATGCGGTTGCCGATGAAGCCGCGGCAATTGCCGGCCAGCACGCCGACCTTGTTCAGCTTCTTGGCCAAGCCCATCGACGTCGCGATGACTTCCTTGCTGGTCGCCTTGCCGCGTACGATTTCCAGCAGCCGCATGACGTTCGCAGGGCTGAAGAAGTGGTGCCCGATGACCATCTGGGGACGCCTGGTGGCCGAGGCGATCTCGTCGATATCGAGCGTCGACGTGTTGGAGGCCAGAATGCAGTCCTGTTTGGCGATTTTATCCAGTTCGCTGAAAATCTGCTTTTTGAGCACCATTCCTTCAAAAACGGCTTCGACGACGATGTCGGCCTGGTCGAAGCCATCGTAGGTGAGGCTGGGCGTGATCAGATCCATCCGCTTCTGCATCACCTCCGCACTGAAACGGCCCTTATTGACGCTGTTTTGATAATTTTTTCGAATGGTCGCGATGCCCTTGTCGAGCGCTTCCTGCGAGGTCTCCTTGACGATGACGGGAATGCCGGCGTTGGCATAGTTCATCGCGATACCCCCGCCCATGGTGCCGGCGCCGACGATCGCGGCTGTGCGAATGTCGTAGGTCTTTGTGTCCTTGGTAATGTCCGGAATCTTGGCGACCGTTCTTTCGCCGAAAAATGCGTGGATGAGCGCTTTCGATTGCGTCGAAAACAGGCATTCCTGAAAAATTTCCGCCTCGCGCTCGCAGCCCTCCTCGAAGGTGCCGCGCGTGGCCGCCTCGACGGCGTCGATGGCGGCCAGGGGCGCGGTCTGGCCGCGGCGGGTGCGGCGGGCGTGTTCCCGGGCGACGGTGAACACCGTCGCGTTCTTAGTCGCGTCGCGGAGCTTTTCGCCGCGCACGCGGGTTTTGAAGGCCAGCTTGCCGATCGCTTCGCGTGCGAACTTCACCGCGCCGGCGAGAAGATCGCCGTCGACGATCGCATCCAGGATTCCGCACGCAAGCGCTGTCTTCGCGTCCACGGGTTCGCCGAAGGCGCACATCTCGACCGCTTTGGCGACGCCGGCCAGTCGCGGCAGGCGCTGCGTACCGGCCGCGCCGGGAATGATGCCGAGCTTGACCTCCGGCTGGCCGACCTGCGCCGAGGCGACCGCGACGCGGTAATGGCCCGCCATGGCGACTTCCAGTCCGCCGCCGAACGCCGTGCCGTGAATCGCCATCACCACCGGCTTCTTCGAATCCTCGATCTTGAGCAGCGCCGGATAGAGCGCGAGCCTCGGCCTGGCGCCGGAGGTGATTTTCCCGAACTCTTTGATATCGGCTCCGGCGATGAAGGTGCGGCCGCCGCCGATGACGACGATGGCGCCCACCTCCGGATCGGCATTCGCCTTCTCAATGCCTTCCAGAATGCCCTCCGGAACGCCAGGGCTCAAGGCGTTGACGGGCGGGTTGTCGATAGTCACAATGGCGACGTTGCCGTCTCTCGCGTACTTGACGAGCTCGCTCATTTAAAGAATCCCTTTCTCGGCACTCCTAACGAAATAGCTTTACCATCGTATAAGATCCATGCGCCTGCTTCCTATACTTATTTTGCTGAGCGTGCCGGCGCTCGCCGGGTCCGACGACTGGCCGGGGTGGCGCGGGCCGACCGCCAACGGCATCTCGCCGCTGAAGGACGTGCCGTCTTCCTGGAGCGCGGACCGCAACGTCGCGTGGAAGACGCCGCTTGAGGGACGAGGACTTTCCTCGCCCGTGGTGTGGGGCGACCGGATTTTCTTGACCGTCGACGTGGAAGGAGAAGCGGTAGAGGGCGCTGTTCCACCGAAGCATCGCATACGGGGCGAGCCCTTCCGCCATCCGGACAGCACCGGCATGAACCACAAGCACATTCTCAAAGTGATGAGCTTCGATGCCACGTCCGGCAGGCAGTTGTGGGAGAAGACCGCTTACAACGGCACGGTGTACGACGAGATTCACAAGTTCAACAGCTACGCCTCGCCCACGCCGGTCACCGACGGCAAGTACGTCTACGCGTACTTCGAATCGCAGGGCCTTTACAAGTACGATTTTGACGGCAAGCTGATCTGGAAAATGTCGCTCGGGCCGATTTCGACCGAAGGTGTGGGAGCCGGCGTTTCACCGGTGCTGTTCGAGGACAAGATCATCATCCTGGCCGATCAGGACGAGGGCGAGAATTCGTTCATGGCCGCGGTTTCCACCAAAGACGGATCGATCGCCTGGAAAGTAGCGCGGCAGGCGCAGGTTTCTTGGACCGTACCGGTCATTCTCGAGGTGGACAGACAGCCGCAGATGATCGTCAGCGGGACCGAGAACCTGATCGCCTACGATCCGCGAACGGGCAAGGAAATCTGGAAGACCGAAGGCGTGGGTGGAAATTCGGTGCATACTCCGGTGTTCGGACACGGGATGGTGTATGTGTCGACCGGCTACCCGGTCAAGAACGTGATGGCGGTACGGCTGAATCCCGAGCCGGGCGAAGAGAGGGTCGCCTGGACGTATAAGAAGGGCACGGGCTACATTCCCAACACCATTCTTTACGGCGACTATCTGTACTTCATGACCGATGCCGGTTTGTTGACCTGCGTCGACGCCATGACGGGCAAGCCGCAGTATGAATCGAAGCGTTTTCCCACGCCGGCGCATTTCGCGGGCGCGCCGGTGGCGTTTGACGGAAAACTGCTGATTACCAGCCAGGACGGCGACACTTATGTGTTGAAGGCCGGGCCGGTCTACGAGATTCTAGGGACCAATTCGCTGGGTGAGGGAGTCGTCGCGTCGCTGGCCATCGCCGGGGATTCGATTTATATACGCTCCGAAAAGAATCTATATCGCATCCGGCAGGCGGGTGGCGTCATCCAACCAGGGAAATGAGAATTTTTCTCGCGTGCGTGGTGGCGGCCGGCCTTTACGGGCAATCGTATTCGCCGGAAAAGCAGCGGCAGATCGAGTCGTTTGAAAAAGTCTGGACCACCATCCGCGACAAGCACTGGCAGAAGAATCCCGGAGGCCTCGACTGGCAGGCGATTCATGCGGAATTTTATCCGCGCATCGTCGACGCGAAATCCGACGAAGAGGCGCTGGCCATCATGCGCGAGATGCTGGGGCGGCTGAAGCAGACGCACTTCGGCATTTTTCCGGCCGCGGTTTATAACGACGTGGAGGGCGAGGGCGGAGGCGACGGGTCGGCGGGCATCGACGTGCGCGTACTGGACGGCAAGGCCGTGGTGACGGACCTGGATCCGGGATCGTCCGCGGAACGGGCGGGAGTGACAGCGGGGCTGGATTGTGGTCAGCGCGAACGCGAAAGCCTCTGGAGCCGCTGATTCAAAAGCTGAAGTCCGATCCGGCGATTCACGAGCTGGCGTTGGAGCGGGCGGTGCGTGCGAGGCTGACTGGGCCGGTGGGCGACACGACTGAGTTCGCGTTTCTCGACGGTCGAAACGCGACCGTGACGCGCGCCTCTGGAACTGGGGCCGGAGCGGGGCCAGACGGCACGGTTCGGCAATCTGCCGCCGATACATGTATTCTTCGAATCGAAAAAGTTCGGCAACACGGGCTACGTGCGCTTCAACATGTTCCTCGATTTAGTGCGGGTGATGGGCAGGTTCGGCGACTCGGTACAGAGCTGCATGCAGTGCGACGGCCTGATCATCGACCTGCGCGGCAATCCGGGAGGCATCGGGGGCATGGCGATGGGTATGGCCGGCTGGCTGGTGGACAAACCGGATCAGCGGCTGGGTACGATGTACATGCGCGACGCGACGCTGAACTTCGTGATTAACCCGCGCGCCGACGTATTTACCGGTCCGGTGGCGGTGCTGGTGGACGGAAGCTCGGCCTCGACGTCGGAGATTTTCGCCGAGGGTTTGAAGGACCTGGGCCGCGCGCGCGTGTTCGGAACGAAGACCGCGGCGGCGGCGCTGCCTTCGATCTTCGAACGGCTGCCGAATGGCGACGGGTTCCAATATGCGACGGCGAATTATATTTCCGCGGGAGGCAAGCCGCTGGAGGGCATTGGCGTGACGCCGGACGTGGAAGTGAAGTTGACGCGCGAGGGGCTGCTGGCGGGCCATGATGCGGTGCTGGACGCTGCGTTAGAGTGGATTAGGAAGAAAAAATGAATCGTCGTTACATTTTCGCCGCGCTGCTGGGCGCCTCTTACGTCATCGTGTTCGGGCAGGATGAACCGCTGCCGAAGGCGGAAACGATTTTGGATCGTTACGTAGAGGTGACCGGCGGCAAAGCGGCTTATGATAAGCGCACGAACGAAGTGGCGACCGGGACACTGGAGTTTAAAGCGCAGGGGCTGAAGGGCTCCGTCACTCGTTATTCGGCGGTGCCGGCCGAAGAGTACCTGGTCATGGAGATCGATGGTGTGGGGAAGATTGAATCGGGCATGGACAAAGGGCGTGGCGTGGGATAAGAATCCGATGCTGGGGCCGCGCATCAAGACCGGCGCCGAGCGGGCGCAGGCTCTGCGCGAAGGCACGTTCAACGCCTCCGTCCACTGGCGCGAGTTCTATCCCAAGGTGGAAACGACGGGAACCGAGACGGTGGACGGCGAGCTTTGCTACAAAGTCGTTTTGACGCCGAAGGAAGGCAATCCGGAGACGACTTATTATCAGAAAAAATCCGGACTTGCGGTGAAGACCACAACCGTGGCGGTGAGCCCGATGGGCGACGTACCGTTTGAAGTGGTGACCGGCGATTACAAAACCTTCGGCGGCGTCACGATGCCGACCAAGATCACGCAGAAAGCCGCCGGGCAGGAATTCAACCTGACCATCCAGGATGTGAAGATCAACCAGGCGTTTCCCGCGGATCGTTTCGACCCGCCCGCGGAGATCAAGGCGCTGCTGAGCAAGACCGCTGAGAAGAAGTAGCGTGGGGATGTCTTTATCGCAGGGCATGGCCCTGCGCCACGTTTTGCTTGCCTCGCTGGTGATCGTCGCCGCGGTGGTCGACTTTCGAACGCGCCGCATTCCTGACTGGCTGTGCGCCTCGGGTGCAATCTGCGGATTCGCCTCTCAAATCGCCCTGTTCCAGTGGGCGGGGGCTCGCGAGGCCTTGCTGGGAATGGCGCTGGCGTTACTGATCTATGTTCCTCTGTTCGCTCTGCGCGCGGTGGGCGGGGGCGACGTCAAATTAATGGCGGCGGTGGGATCGATGGCGGGTCCGAAGGCGTGGATCGCGATTTTTCTGACGACGGCGATTACCGGCGGCGCGATCGCGCTGGTGCTGATCGCGGTGAAGGGCAGGACGCGGCGGACCTTGCGAAACGTGGGCGTGCTGCTGAGAGAGCTGATTCACCTGCGCGCGCCGCACAAGGCCGAAGACGAGCTGGACGTGACCAGCGGCAAGGGGCTACGGTTGCCGCATGGCTGCACGATCGCGGTGGGAACGCTGCTGTATCTGATTTACGAGTGGGCTGCGTCGTGAGGATGGTCCATGTCCAGAGGAGCATCGGAGGTTCGATAGAAACGAACGCGGCAACTGCGGCAGCGGAAAGGCCAGCGCCCGAGCGCCCTCTGGAGGACGGCGTAAAATCCGTCGCTCTTCGACCGGCGGATATCGCTGGAACCGCATTTCGGGCATTTCGGCACCCGCTTCGGGGATTCGCGTACTTCAGACATGCGTGACTTAACAGTACGAAGATAGCACGCGTACTGGATATTTTTCTCAGGAAAGGTTATAAACGATACTTGGGACCATTTCTTCAGGCTTTGTTTCAAGGCTCTAAACGCCGTGCCGGAATTGGGCTCGTGGTGATTCTGGTAAGCGCCTACGGTTGGGTGTTCCTGCGCGGGCCGCAGGGCCTGGAAACGCTGATCGAGAAGCGGCGCGAGATTCGCGCGCTGGAAGAGCGCAACGCCAATATCCAGCGTGAAAACGACCGCCGTAAGGAGCGCATCCGCCGGCTGGAGGATAGCCGCAGCGAGCAGGAAATGGAAATCCGCAAGCAGTTGAAGCTGCAAAGGCCCGGCGAAACGACGTTTATTTTGCCGGAGTCGGAACAGAAAGAGAAAGCAGTTCCTCCGCCCGAGTAAACAGTTCCTCCGCGCGCGCTTCCGTTTTTGCTTCCACAGACAATCTGAGAATGGGCTCCGTGTTCGACGCGCGGGCGTGGATCCAGGCGCCGGTCAGCACGAGCTTCAGACCGTCGCGGCGATCGAGGCGGGCTTCGGGCCATTCGGCCGCGAGGCGCTGCATCAACGTTCCGAGCCAGCCATGTTCGAGCGCGACGCTCGCGGCCCGGCGATAATATCGCGGCAGCGCGGCGGCCAGTTGCGAGACGGACTCGTTTTTGCCAGCGAGGCGGTCGAGCCATAGAGCCATGCCCGCATAGCTGTCGCGGCAGTGCTGGACGGCGGGAAAAATCACGCCGCCGTTGCCGCCCTCGCCTCCGATGACGGCGCCGCAGGCGAGCATTCCTTCCACCACGTTCGCTTCGCCGACTGGTGTGCGGTGCACTGCGACACCATGCGCCGCGGCGACGTCCTCGATCACCATCGAAGTGGTGAGGTTCACCACCACCGGGCCTATGCGCCGCGCGAGCACGGCGTCGACGGCGATGGCCAGCACGTCGTCGTTGTCGAGCACGCGGCCGGTTTCGTCGACCACCGCGAGGCGGTCGCCGTCGGGGTCCTGCCCGAATCCGATGTCGCATTTATTTTCGACGACCAGTTTGGAGAGTTCCGTTAGCGTGTCGGGTCTCGGCTCGGCGACCCGTGGGAAAGGTTTTTCCGGATCGATGGAGATGGCGTACAGATCGCAGCCCAGTTCGTCGCGCAAGAATTGAGGGGTCATCACCGCGCCCGCGCCGTTGACGGCGTCGAGCGCGACTCGGAACTTGCGCGCGCGAATGCGCTCGACGTCCACCTGGGTCAGCACTCGGTCGAAATGCAGGCGGATGGGCGTGGAGTACTCGTGAGTGACGGGACAGATGTCGGAGGCTTCGCGGAACGCGCTCTGATGATAAATGTCAAGCAGCTCGCCGCGTTCGTAATGATTAAAAAAAAGCCCCGACGCGTTGAACAGCTTCAGCGCGTTGTATTCGGGAGGATTGTGCGACGCGGTGATGGCGAGGCCTCCGCGGGCGCCGATGGCTCCGGTGTAGAGCTGAATGGTGGGCGTGGGCAGGACACCGACGTCGATCACCTCGCAGCCGGCGGCGAGCAGGCCGCAGTGGACGGCGTGTTGCAGCATCGGACCAGTGGCGCGCGTGTCGCGTCCGACGACGACTCGTCCGCCGCCGACGTAGGTTCCGAAAGCCTGCGCGAACGCGCGCGCCAGCTGCGGAGTGAGGAAGGGCCCGACGACGCCGCGGATGCCGGAGACGCCGATTTTTAGAAGATGCTCACGAGGCATTCTGGAGCACCTGGTCCATCAATTCCTGAAACAGCATGCGCGGAGGAGCGCCCTGGTGTTCGCAGATGACGCGCACAATCGGCTCGGTCTGGCTGACGCGGACGTGGAACCATTTGGTGGGCCAGTCGACGCGAAGACCGTCGGTCATGTTGGCGCGGCCATCCGAATAGCGATGCTCCAATTGCGCAAATAAGGCGGGAATCCGCTGCGGAATGAGTGGAACCTGGCCCTTTAAGATCGAATAGTGAGGGTAACCGGCGAGAATTTCCGATAGTCGCGCATTGCGTTCCCGCATCATCGAAAGGACGGCGAGCATGGAGGCGATCCCGTCGTATATGAACCGGAATCGGGGCATCATCACCGCGCCGGTGCCTTCGCCGGCGACGGCGATCTCTTCTGGACGATACATCGCTAATGCATCGGTGGCGGCCTGGCGGCCCACGGGGACGCGAATGACGGTGGCGCCGTGGCGCCGGGCGATTTCTTCCACCAGCGCGGTGGTGGAGAGATTCGTGATCACCACTTTCCCGGCGGAGCGAGGTAGAAGATAGTCGGCCAGAAGCGGCAGCATCATCTCTTCGGAGACGGCTTCGCCCTGCTCGGTAGCCATCGCGACGCGGTCGGAATCGACGTCGAACAGGAAGCCCGCGTCCGCGCCGGCAGGCTCGACCAGCGGCGCGAGCTGCAAGGCGACGGTCGCTGCCGAGGTGTTCGGCTCGTGCGCGAACGTGCCCATACGTTCGTTGATCAGGATGAAGCGGAAACCGTGTCGATCGTTCAGACGGCGGAGGATTTTTGACGACGTGCCGTTGGCGCAGTCAACGAGGATTTTATATTTCGACAATGCGGAGAAGTCGAACGCGCGCGCCAGATCGTCGAGGTACAGATCCAGAGCGTCTTCTTCGATCCGCAATTTCCCGATGTTTTTCCAGTCGACGAACGCGAATCGGCGGAGATGATAGAGGTCCAGCAACTCGCCTGCTTCCGCGGTGGAAAGATAGGTTCCCCGCGCGCCCAGGAATTTCAGGGCGTTCCATCCGGCGCCGCTGTGGCTGGCGCCGATCGAAATTCCTCCCGCTGCCGAATGTCGGGAAATGGCGTGTTGCAGAACAGGGGTCGAAACCAAGCCGAGGTCGATCACTTCGCGGCCGCAGGCGAGCAGTCCGGCGATGACTCCTTCCCGCAGCATCAGGCTGGACGCGCGCGGATCGCGCCCGACGACCACCGCGCCGGGACCCAGGAAGGTTCCGAAGGCGGAGGCGAAATCGAGAACATGTTCCGCCGATAGTCCGGAGCCGACGATGCCGCGCAGGCCGACCTCGGAGATGCGGACGTTTCGGCTCATCTACCAGACCCGGCAGGCAGGATAGCGCACCATCGGCTGGCCGATCTTACAGGCGAATGCTTTTTGAAACTCGGGCATGTTGCCCACGACGCCGTTTACGCGGAATTCGCTCAAAGCGTGCGGATTGGTCTGCGCTTGCAGCCGCGCGCTCTCCGGGGTGATGTTTTCGCACCACACCTGCCCCCAGCCGAGGAAGAAACGCTGCTCCGCGGTCAGGCCGTCGCGCTTGGGAGGCTCCTTGCCGCCGAGCGTATCCATCAGCGCCATGTAAGCGATACGCAGGCCCCCGTTATCGGCCGTATTCTCGCCCAATTCCAGCTTGCCGTTGAGCCTCGCGTCGCCCGGCCCGACGAATCCGGAATACTCTTTTACGATGCAATCGGCACGCTGCTCGAAGGCCCTGGCGTCCTCATCCGTCCACCAGTCGCGCAAATCGCCCTTGGCGTCGTACTGACGTCCCTGATCGTCGAAGCCGTGCGTGAGTTCATGGCCGATCACCGCGCCGATCGCTCCGAAATTCACGGCATCGTCCATTTTGTTGTCGTAGAACGGAGGCTGCAAAATGCCGGCGGGAAAATTGATGTCGTTCTCCTGCGGATCGTAATAGGCGTTCACCGTGGGCTGGCTCATCTGCCAGTCGCTGCGGTCGAAGGGCTTGCCGATTTTGTCGAGCTGTCGGTGCAATTCAAAATCGTCGGCGCGCGCCAGGTTTCCGTACGCGTCGCCGCGGACCACGTGAACGCTCGCGTAGTCGAGCCAGTGCTCCTTGGTGCCGACCTTATTCATGATGGCGCGCAGCTTCACCATCGCCTGCTCTTTGGTCTTAGGCGTCATCCAAGACAGCGATTGAATGTCCTGTCCCAGAGCCTTTTCGAGCGCCGCGACCATCTCATGCGTCCGCTTCATTCCCTCTTCTCCCAGCGTCTTTTCGGCAAAGCGCTGGCCCAGCGCGTCGGGCAGGGAATTATCGGTCAAATCGGTGCAGCGCTTCCAGCGGGCGCGCATTTCCTTTGCGCCGGACAAAATGTGGCCGTAAAAGTTGAAGGTTTCGTCCTGGAATTTCGACGGCAAAATGATGGAGCGGTCGGTGACCAGTGTCGCCGTCAGATACGATTTGATGTCGTCCAGGCTGGATTGCACGATCACCGATTCCATGGCACGGACGAAGGGAGGTATGGAAACGTCCAGGCTCTGAATTCCGGGAACGCCCACGCCCGCGAAGAATTTCTCCCAATCGAAGCCCGGCGAAAGCGAGATCAGTTCCTTCACCGTGAGGCGATGATAAACGGCCGCCGGATCGCGCCGCGCGACCGAATCGAGCGAGCCTTTGGCCAGCGCCGTTTCGATCTTCATGACGGCCTCGGCCTTCTTCGAGGCGACTTCCGTGGAATTGCCCAGCAGCTCGAATAATTTCAAAAGATGAGCCACGTATTGTTTGCGAATTTCGACCGATTTATCGTCGGTACGGAAGTAATAATCGCGGTCCGGCAGACCAATGCCGCCCTGGTCGAGGCCGGCGATGATTTCGTTCGAATCCTTGGCGTCGGGCTCGGAGGAGAAGCGGAAGAACGGATTCGAGCCGATCAGATAGAGGCTGGTCACGATGCCGGTGAGCGCCGCTTTGTTGTCCATCGCATTAATGCGGTCGAGGTCGGGTTGAATCGGCGCGAGGCCCTTCTGGTCGATGAGCTTCGTGTCCATGCAGGACACGTAATAATCGCCGATTTTCTGCTCCACCGCGGTGCGCGTGGGCTTGTTGGCGGACGCGGCTTCGAGGATGCCTTCGAGAATCGTCCGATTCCGCTCCTGAAGCGCATCGAAGCGCCCCCAGCGCGACTGATCGCCGGGCACGGGGTTGGCAGCCAGCCAGCCTCCGCAGGCGTATTGATAAAAATTGACGCAAGGATCGGCGCTGCGGTCGAGGGCGCCGGGGTCGAATCCGGATAATTTCTGGGCGCAGGCAAGCCCGCAGAATAAAGACAACGCTAGCGCGAAGCGGACAGTGATGAGACCCATATTCCTTAATAGTAATCTCGACGCGAGGCCCTGTGCGCTGCGTTCTATAACCAGCGCCGGACTCGCGACTTATAGTCAAGGTATTCGGCGCCGAATTTCTCTTCGAGGTAGCGTTCTTCCTTGTCGATAATGAGCCGGCGCGTGACGATCGCGGCGGGCACGGCCATCACAATCGGCCAGGCTGCGTTCGCTACCAGGCCGGCGCCGATGCAGATGATCTCCCAGGCGAGGTACATCGGATTTCGGGTGAAGCGAAACGGTCCACTTGTCACGATGACGGTGGAGGGTCGCGTCGGATTCGGCGTGGTACCGGCGCCGTGCATGATCTTGGCCGCGGAGGCGATGAGCGCTAGCGCGATCGCCAGGAGGATACAACCGGCGATGCGAACGGCTCCGAAGCCGCTCCCTCCGATTCGAACAGGCACAACCCACTCGATCAGGAATCCGATGGCGATGGCGGCGACGTGAATGAGCGGTGGAAAAATCTTGACGCCCGAGGTTTGCGGTGCGGCTATCGGCTGCATTAGCGCTGAGTGTACTACATCGGAAGCACCATATTGAACGCTGGTCTCCGATATGGTATTTTGGAGATATCGTGGAAACCGCTCGCAAGATCACCGTTGAAGTTCCGCCGGAGCTTCTCGAAAGGGCGCAACGGGCCAGCGGCGGCGGAATCACACAAACCGTTCGTACCGGCCTGCAACTGGTCGCCGCGTCGCAGGCCTACTCGCGTCTGCGTAAGCTCCGGGGGAAGGTTCGTTTCTCCCGTACGGCAGCCGCATTGAAGATAGACCGGTGATCGCAGTAGATACCAGCACGTGGGTCGCGTTTTTCGAAGGCCACGCAGGTCCGGACGTGGACTTGCTGAACGAGGCCCTTGAGGACCGGCAGGTACTGATGGTGCCGGCCGTTCTCACCGAAATATTGAGTGCCCCGAAACTGGCGTCCGAGGTTTCACGGGCTCTTTCAGAGCTGCCGCTCATCGACGTCGAGCCCGGATATTGGCAGCGGGCAGGCGGGTTACGGGCGAAGGTGCTCGCCAGGCGCCGCAAGGCGCGCCTCGGCGACGCTCTTATCGCCCAAAGCTGTATCGATCGCGGGATTCGTCTCCTGACGCGAGATCGCGATTTCCGGGCCTTCGCCGACGCGGCGGGTCTCGATCTGGTCCTCTAGAGTAACTGTCCGAGTCATTTCGCGGGAGGACGAATCCCCTGGCTGACGCCGGGGGTCCCGTCACGGCGGGGATTCCGCAAATCGGGTTTCAGACTAATCCCGCTCAAACTCCGCCGACGGCGCGGGGCGCTCATTGACCGTCAGCCGGAACACGTCGGGGCGCGCGTAGTGGCCGGCGACGTCTAAATCGTATTTCCCCTCGGCGATTTCGTTGCGGTCCAGATCCGCGACCAAAATCGTTTCGCTGTCATAATGTGGGCCCGCGAGCACCATCCCTTGTGGATTAACGATCACGCTGCCGCCGCGGATCAGGACGGGCGCCGTGTCGGCGTAGTCGTCTGGACAATCCTTGCGTTCGAGATATTGGACCGCGGACAGCACGAAGCAGCGGCCTTCGAACGCGATGTGCTGCATGGACCGCGCCCAGGTGTCGCGATCGTCCACGGTCGGCGCGCAATAAAGCTCGATGCCCTTCGCGTACATCGCCATGCGCAGCAGAGGCATGTAATTTTCCCAGCAGATCACCGCGCCGAGGCGGCCCAAAGGCGTATCGAACACGGGCATGGTGGAGCCGTCGCCCATACCCCACACCAGGCGCTCCATCGCCGTCGGCATCAGCTTGCGATGCTTGCCCATGAGGTTGCCCGACGGACCAAAGAACAGGACGGTGCAATACAGCGTGCCGCCGTCGCGCTCGATCACGCCGATGACCAGATAAACAGAGTGGTCGCGAGCGATCACGCTGAGTTCGGCGGCGGCCGGACTTGGGACCTCCACCGCGCTCTCGAAGTAGCGGCGGAACATTTTCCGTCCTTCCAGCGTCCGGGAGCCGACGCGCGCGCCGAAGTCGAGGCCCTTCGGGTACCCGGAGACGAACGCTTCCGGGAACACGACCAACTGCGCGCCTTTCGACGCGGCATCGGCGGTGAGCGAGCGGACCTTGGCCAGCGTGGCGTCGCGATTGAACACGACCGGAGCGGCTTGGACCACGGCGGCGCGAATCATGCTTTAGGATCTCCCGGCGAGGCGATGAAGCGGTAGCCGACGCCGCGCACTGTCAGCAGATGGCGCGGATGCGTCGGATCGTCTTCGATGTAGCGCCGCAGACGGACGATGAAGTTGTCGATGGCGCGCGTGTCGGTGTCCTCATGCAGGCCCCATACTTCGTCGAGCATGCGCTTGCGCGACACGGGCTTTCCTTCGTGTTCGATCAGATATTTCAGGACATTCACCTCCATCAGCGTAAGCGGAAACACCTCGCCGCGCACGCGCAGTTCGAGCGCGGCGAAATCGATGGTCTTGTCGCCGAAGGTGAACGCGTCGCTCGGAGGCTTGGGAGCGGCCGGCGCCGTCATCAGCCACTCGCGACGCCGCAGCAGCCCTTTAATGCGCGCGATCAGGATCGACAGATCGAAAGGCTTGGTCAGATAATCGTCGGCGCCCGCGCTGAAGCCTTTCAGCACGTCCTCCGGATGCCCGCGGGCGGTCAGCATCAGAGTGGGCACGAACTGGCCGGACTGCCGCAGTTCGGAGATCACCTCGAAGCCGTCCTTGCCGGGAAGCATCACATCCAGCACGATCACGTCGAAGGGCCGCTGGCCGGCCTCAAACATCTCGAGCGCCGCCTCGCCGGTATCCACGACGTTGACCTGATAGCCCTCGGCCTCCAGGTTGAAGCGCAAGCCCTCGGCCAGGTGCGCTTCGTCTTCCACGACCAATATGCTGCTCATTTGTCTTTTTTATTTAGCCACCGGTAATTGCAGCACAAACGTGCTGCCTCTTCCCGGTCCCTCACTCTCCGCCCAGGCGCGTCCGCCGTGGCGTTTGGCCACTGAGCGCACAATGTACAGCCCCAGTCCCGTGCCCTTGACGCGGGTCGCCAGCGATCCGGGCACGCGATGGAACCGCTTGAAGATCTGCTTCAGTTCGGTCTTGGGGATTCCCGGCCCTTCGTCCTTCACGCGCAGGGCCACCACGCTATCGATTCTTTCCGTTTCCACGCTTACTTTCACGCTACTCCCGGAATATTTCACCGCGTTGTCAATCAAGTTCGAAACCGCGGCGCGCACCTCGTCGGCGTCGCCCATGATGGTGGTGGGACCGTTGGCGCGATACGTCAGCGCTTCGGGCGGGAGCCGGTACAAGGCGCGCGCGCGCACCAGGGACTCCTCAATCACCTGGCTCAGGTCGATCCGCCCGATGTTGAGCTTGTGCGACCCGCCCATGCGCCCGGTGCGCAGCACCTGTTCTATCGTTTGCAGCAAGCGGTCGCTGTCTTCGAGCATGATGCGGTAAAACTCCTTCCGCTTCTCCTCGTCGACAGGCCGCGATTGCAGGGTTTCCAGGTATAAACGGATGGACGCGACCGGCGTTTTCAACTCATGCGTCACGGCATTGATGAACGCGTCATGCTGCTCATTGCGGCGGATTTCGCGGACCAGAAAAATAGTGTTCAGCACCACGCCGGCGATGATCATCGCCAGCAGAACGAAGCCAAGAAGGAACAACAGAATCCCGTGCTTCCAGTTGAGTAAAACCCAACCTATGTACAGCAGCAGCGTGACGACAATCAGCCCGGCGCCCAGCGAAATAAAGAACGCGATCGTCTTGCGCCGTCCGGCAAGGACCATGTTTATAGTATGACTCGCACAGGTTCGCTGCGCCGTTGGGAAATCGCGGTGATGTTCTATCGGTCAGTATTACGCGTCTGTCCGCTTCCTGATGGTCGCGGTTCAGGCGGCGGATCGGAGGCGGTGGGTGTGGGCTTTTTCGGCCAGGCGGGCGCGGTGTCTGGCGCGGGTTGCGGTCTCGATCTGGGCGTTCGTAAAAACGAAGCCATCGGCGGAGGGGTGGTAGTGTTCTCCTTTCGATTCATGCATTTCCATGATGTCGAGGAGGGTGTCCAGTTCCTCCTTCTCGTGGGCGCGACGGGTTTGCTGGAACTCGCGGAGTTGCGCGGCGGTCCGTTCGAACTGGCGGGAGAGACGCTGGGTGTGGATGCCCAGGTTGGCTAACGCTTTGGTCTGACTTTCGAGCGCCGCGGCGGTGGCCAGGGCGTCCCGGATCTGGCTGGGGGCATCGTCGAGGTGAAGGGGATGGCGGACGGCGGCCAGGGTGAGGAGGTTGGCTTCTAGCGCGGCGGCGCGGTTGAGGCGCCAGGAGGCGTCGGCGAGGGCCTGCACGAGGTTGGCTTCGATGGCGCCTTGCGGATCGCACTCGTCGGTAAACGATTTCAGATGGGCCTGGTAGGCCTCGAGATCTTCGGCGGGCATGACGACGATCTGGCCGGTGAGTCCGTGGCGGAGAGCGTTGAGTGAAGATTTCTTTTTGCCCTCGGGGGTCTTGGGGCCGGTGGAGTGCTGGGCATTCGCGATGTTGGTCTGGGCGCGGTTGGGTACGGGTTGTGGTGTCATATACGTCCTTTCACCTTGTTCATAGCATTGCGGGGAGCGGGGAGAGCTCTCGACCCTTTCGACCTCTTTCGCCCCCCGCGCGCACGACCGAACCTTCAAGCACCTCACCGCCCGGCAAGGGAACAATTGCGCGAGCCTCCGCTTGCGGCCCTGCCTGCGGCGCCGCGGATTACAATAAACCATGTTTCAGGCTCAGATTCGCGACCAGACGTACCTACAGTTACTGGAGGAGCGACATGCTGCCGAGGTTTTCTCGCTCGTCGACCGGGAGCGGGACTATCTGCGGGAGTGGCTGCCCTGGGTGGACGCCACGGAGACGATCGACGACACGCTGAGCTTCATCAAGTCGTCGCGCGAACAGTTTGCTTCAAACCAGGGCTTCGCCGCGGGCATCTGGAGCGACGGACGGTTCTGCGGCGTCATCGGCACACACAAGCTGGACATGCTGAATCGCAAGGGGGAAATCGGTTACTGGCTGGGGCGTTCGTTTCAAGGTCAGGGCATTGTGACGGCGGCTTGCAGGGCGGTGGTGACTCATCTGTTAGGCGACAGAGACCTGAACCGCGTGGAGATTCAATGCGCCGTGGGCAACGAGAAGAGCTGCGCCGTCGCCCGAAGACTGGGGTTCGCCGAGGAGGGGATGGCTCGGGAGGCGCAACTGATTCACGGCTGTTTTCGCGACCTGCGTCGCTTTGCGATGTTGAAGCGGGACTGGACAGCGTAGGTTATCATTTTAGAATCGGGATGAATCTGCCCAACATACTGACGCTGGCGCGAATTTTCCTCGTGCCGCTGCTGGTGGCCGCGCTGCTGGCCGACGGGACCAGTGTGAACTGGGATGCGTGGGTGCCGTTCTCGCGCGAGATTTTCGCGTTGTGCGTTTTCCTGGCCGCCGCGGCCACCGATCTTCTGGACGGCTACCTGGCGCGCAGGCTGGCGCAGGTGACCACGGTGGGAACGCTGCTCGATCCGATCGCCGACAAGCTGCTGATTTCGGCGGCGCTGGTTTCGCTGGTGGACATTCATCGCGTGCCGGCGTGGATGGTGATCCTGATCATCGGACGGGAATTCGCGGTGTCCGGCCTGCGGTCGATCGCGGCGGCGGGAGGCTACACGATCGCCGCCAGCGACCTGGGCAAATCGAAAATGGCGGCGCAAGTGACGGCCATCGCGCTGGTGATCGGCAGCATCCGCTGGCCGTGGCTGAACGAGCCGGCGATCATGGGCATGTGGGTAGTGATGCTGTTCGGCATCGTCTCGGCGGCCGATTATTTCCGCACGTTCTGGCGGCGGGTGGACGATTCGGTGAAACTGCGGCGACGCCGGGAACTGCTGCGGCTGGAGCGACGGAAGAAGCGAAGCGCGATGGCGTCGGGGCAGCAGCCGATTTAGCAGGCTGCGGAAAAAGTCGTTGCAAGCCGCGATTGGCAGGCGGAACCGCCTGCCCCACCAAAGGAAATCAAGCAATTAGAGCATTAGCAGGAGTGTGTGCACCACACAGCATTGAAAAGCCCGGTGTTCAATGAGCCGGAACTGCGGCGGCTTGGGGTAATCCGCACGCCAGCCAGGCGTCGAAGCCGCCGATTACGTTCATGACGTTATCGTAACCAGCGCGCTGGATCAGGCTGCATGCGATCGCGCTACGGTAGCCTCCTTTGCAGTGCACGGCGATCGGGCGGTCGTGATCGAGGGTGGAGACCAGCGATTCCAGCTTGTGAAGAGGCATGAGCTTCACGCCTTCGATATGGCCTCCGGCGAACTCCGGTTCGCGGCGGACGTCGACGACTTGCAGGTGTTCCATTTCGCGGCGTAGATCTTCGACCGAGACCTGGTGAATCTCCTGCACCGGACCGGTCCACTCCGCCATGCCGCCTTTCAACGTGCCGACGATTCGTTCGATGCCGACGCGAGCAAGGCGCATGCGCGATTCTTCCAGGTGCTCTTCGTCCTCGGCAATGAGAACGATTTCTTTATCGAGGCCGAGAATCGTGGCGGCGAAGGACGCGTACTGGCCGCCGAGCGCGATGTGCACCGCGCCGGGGATGTGGCCGTTGAAGAATTGCTGCGAGGGCCGCGTGTCCAGAATGATTGCGTCTGGGGGAATCTGGTCCGCGGTCAGCTCGGGGATCGGTTTGTGCTCCGTTAACGCAGGCGCGCCGCTGCGGTTGATTTCGGCGTCGAGCGCGAAATAGCCGGGGCGCTCCGGAAGCTCCGCCGTCAACAGGCGCACAAACTCCTCCTTCGACGTGGGGCGCAGCGCATAGTTGAGCGCGCGCTCCTTGCCGATGGTCGACTGGCGCTCCGGACGCATCTGCTTACCGCAGAGCGAGCCCGCGCCGTGGGCCGGATAGACCTCGACATCGTCGCCCAAAGGCAGCAATTTCTGATGCAAGCTGTCGAACAGCATGCCGGCGAGCTGCTGCGGCGTGAGGTCCGGCGCAAGATCGGGGCGGCCGACGTCGCCGATGAACAGAGTGTCGCCGGTGAGCACCGCGTACGGTGTGGCGCGGCGGTCGAGGTCCGTGACGGCGATGGAAATGCTTTCGATGGTGTGGCCGGGGGTTTCGAGGAATCGAAGGATGACGCGGCCGAATTTAATTTCGTCGCCGTCATGAACGCCGACGTGCGGAAATTTCGCACCGGCGCGGGCGCCGAGATAGATTTTCGCGCCCGTGCGGTCGGCAAGCTCGCGATGCCCGCTGACGAAATCGGCGTGCAGATGAGTCTCGATAATATATTCGATCTTCAGGCCCTGCGCGGCCGCCTCGTCGATATAGAGAGACACGTCGCGCTGGGGATCGACCACCACGGCGACGCCTTCCGACCCCAGCATGTACGACGCGTGCGACAGGCAGGTGAGATAGAACTGTTGAAAATACATCTCTACCGATTATAGATGTGGACGCGAAACATCGGTTTCGCTTTCTCCGCCGGTTCCTGTTCGTAAACCTGCTCGGTCTTCGCCGGGTTGTAATCGCGCCACAGCCAGGAGAGCGACAAGGGCAGCTGGGAATTGGCGTCGGCGCCGTTGTGCGAGCCGTTGCCGAAGGCCAGATGAAAATCGTAGCCCATCATTTTGAGGGAATTGGCCATCTGGATATTCTGGAGAGGCCAGCTTCCGTGCTGGTTCTCCAGATCCTCGCTGCCATCCTGCAAATAGACGCGAATGTTGCGCTTGGCCTCTTTGCGGATCTTGTTCGGATAGACGTTGCCGCCGTCGATTTCGCCGGGATGCCACTGAATGCTGGTGAAGCTGCCGATCGTCGAGAGCACGCGCGAAAACTCCTCCGGATGGGTCCAGGCCGCGTTGAACGAGCAGATTCCGCCCGACGATTCGCCGGCGATTCCGCGACTGTAAGAATCTTTCCGGATATTGTATTGCGCGTAGACACCCGTCAACAGCTCGTCGAGAAACTGCACGTAGGTGTCGTTCATCGTGTCGTACTCGATGCTGCGCATCGCCTTGTCGCCGACTTTGCCGGGCGAGATAAACACGCTGATCATCACCGGGATGCGCAACTGGTAGGTTAGATTGTCGACCACGTTCAGAGTGCGGCGGCCATTGCGCGCGATGTGGCCCTGTCCGTCCTGCCAGATCATCAGCGCGGCGGGCTTCGAGGGATCGTACTGCGCGGGAACGTAAATCCAGTAATCGCTTTGCATGCCGGCGTAGACTTTGCTCGAAAACACCAGTTTGTCCGACATCTTGCCTTGAGGCACATCCGGCTGCTCATAGGACGCGGGCAGAAAGACGGGAATGTCGAGGCGTCCGCCGAACATGGCCCCGTCGATCAGGTAATGAAACTGGTGGGAGCGCCCTGGTGTGAGTCTTACCACCGCAGACCACAGATTGCCGTCGACGCGCTGCATCGCCACAGGGTTGCTGTCGTCGGTGACCAGCGCGGGAATCTTATCCGTCTCCAGTGCAAACAGCACCGTTTCGTGATCGCCCATGTAGGCAAGGCCTTTTTGCAGGTCGTCGGGCTTGAACGTGGAGCGAAGCTGCGCGGCGTTTTTCGCCAGGTCGCGCAAGTCCTGACCGGCGGCCAAAGCGCTGAGGCAACAAAAAATGACGACGCGTTTCATGCCTTGCCCATTTTATCCTCGATGATGTCGAACAATTGGTCGATATCGGAAGGACGGGTGTGGATGTGCGAGGAGAGCCGCACCTGCGGGCCTCCGCTCACGAAGATCTTGCGCTTACCGGTTTCCTGCCAGACCGCGGTGGAGTCCTTTTTGAACCGAATGCAGACCAGCGATCCGAACATGCGGTCGTCGTTCGGGGTCAGCAATTCGATGTAGGGAAGCTTTGCGGCGCGTTCGTAGGTGTGGCGCGCCAGATGATGGATGCGCGTGTAAATGCGCTCCGGTCCGACGGCCTGGGCGAAGCGCAGGCCCGCCATCATGCCTTCGAAGATCGCACGGTTGTTGGTCCCCTGGCGCATGAAGCGTCCGGCCTTTAGCGATTTATTATTCCAATCGCCGGTTACGTTCAGCGGCCAAAGGCGGTCCAGATTCTCCTCGCGAATATACAAAAAACCCGAGCCGGCGGGCGCGAACAACCACTTGTGCGGGCTTCCGGCGAAGAAGTCGCAATTCATGTCGGAAATTTTCATGGCCACCTGGCCGTGCATATGCGCGCCGTCGACCAGGGTCATCACGCCTTTGGCGCGGGCGGCGTCGCAGATTTCGCGGATGGGCATGATGGTGCCCGTGGAACTGAGGATGCCGCTGAAGCTTACGACGCGTGTTTGAGGGCCGATGGCGGAGATCATCAGGCCGGCCAGTTGCGCAGGATCCTTCGGAGGCAGGGGAATCGGCACTTCGCGAATGGTGATGCCGTAGCGGGCGCGTTTCGCCTCCCAACCCGCTTTGCCGGAGGGATGCTCGAGATTGGTCATCAGCACTTCGTCACCGGCCTTGAGGTCCAGGCCGGAGGCAACCGTGGTCAACGCCTCGGTGGCGTTGTGCATCAGGGCAAGCTCGTCTTTCGCGCAGCCGAGGTATTTCGAAAGCTCCTCGCGCTCCGCGTCCAGTGTTTCGTAGCCCCAGCGCGGATACGGATACGGCGTTTCGAGCGCCGCGGCATCCTCCATATATTTCGCCACGTGCTGGTAGACCGGACGGGGCAGCACGCCGAGGCTGCCGTTGTTCAGGAAGGAGCGCCATGGCGGGAGGAAAAACTGTTCATCGCGCATCCGCGTCCAATAGGTTTCGGGGTCGCGCGCGAACAGCGCGTCATCCGGGAGGGCGGCGGGAGGGGCCGCGAGGATCTTCTGCCAGGGCACTCCGAAGAGAGTTGCGCCCGCTCGCAAAGCGTTGCGTCGATTCATGACGATAAGTCTACTGCGGGAAGCGGTGCTATAATCATTTGGTTTGACCAATCAAACTAATATCCTGACCATGATGGAGTGCTACCCGAAAATCTATTTCGCGTGCCACACGCGCCACGTCCGGGACGAGGAAACGCAACAGCGGCTGAGCGCGCACCAGGCAAGCATTCTCGATCATCTGGACGAGCTGGAGCCAGTCAGCATGCTGAGGCTGGCCGGGCACATGGGCGTGACGGCGTCGACCATGTCGCTGACGGTCGACCGGCTGGTGCGGGCCGGTTATGTGACGCGCGATCGGGATGCTGCCGATGCGCGCAAGGTCGCTCTGCGGTTGACCAAGGACGGAGCGCGTTTGAAGGAGCGGAAATCGGTGCTGGACCGCGAACTGGTCGCTGGGATGCTGGGTCGCATGAAGCCTCGCGACCGATCCGCAGGACTGGCCGGACTGGAGTTGCTGGCCAAGGCGGCGGCAGAGTTTGTCGAATCGCGGAAATTCAAGGAGTTGACCCGGAGGATCGCATGAAGTGGCTGATTTACGGAGGGTTGGCAGTGGTCATTATCCCGGCCATCGTTGTTTTGATCGGCGCGGCGCTGCCGAAGGAACATGTCGCCAGCCGCCGGATGGTGCTGACAGCGCCGCCGGCCGAGGCGTTCGCGCTGATCGCCGGCCCTTCCGATTGGCGAGGTATAAAGTATGAGCTGCTGGCACAGCATCCCCTGAAGTGGCGGGAGACGGATTCGAATGGCGCGATTACCTACGAGCGTGTCGAGACTGTCGCGCCGACGCGCATCGTGAACCGCATCGCGGACCAGAAACTACCTTTCGGCGGAAGCTGGACTTACGAAGTTGCGCCGCACGGAAGCGGCACGGAACTGACCATCACGGAACATGGAGAGGTTTACAATCCGCTGTTTCGTTTTGTGAGCCGGTTTATTATCGGCCACACGGCGACGATCGAAAAGTATCAGCGGGATCTGGCGGCGCGGTTCAAAGGGTAGGGGCTTTGGAGGAAGCAGCCGTGGGCCGGGCTGTTGTGAACGGGGCGAAAGCAAGGGGACAGCCCGCCCTGTCCACCGGCGGCGTAGGAGGAAGCGTTCGTTCGCGGAGCGTGGCGCCTTGGGACAGGGTAGGCTGTCCCCTTGCTTTCGCGAGTTATGCGGGCAGATAGTGGCGCAGGGTGCCGAAGAAAGCGCGGATGAAATCGCCGCCCACGCGTGTCGCTGCGTCTTCATTGTTGTTGACGATGGGGACGATCACACGCACCAGCGCCGTATCGGTCCGGTTCAAGCGGATCGCGTCGGCCACCACCCAATACTTGGCCCTGAACTCATCGGCCACCACGCGGTCGCGCGATTGATACCAATAGAGCACCAGTTCGCGGTCCTGCCCGTGAACGATCACATAACGGTTGACGACGATGGGCGCAGCCAGGCCGGCGTCGATGGGATAGCTTCCCGAGCTCAACTGCGTCCATCCGGCTCCGGGCATGCAATTCTTTGGGGAATGGGGCGCTTTCCCGTTGCGCTGCGTGCGGAACGACGCGACGAACAAGCTGGGCTGGACGTTCGCAGTCGGGTTTGCGTATATGCGATTCAAGGTGTCGTCGGCATTGAGGATCGCCTGTGTGTCCGGGTCCACCTGGCTCTCCTGCAACATGGTCCACGGCCCGAACTGACGGGGGAATCCGTCCAGGGGCCGACTGTTAGGAATGTACTCGGGACGGATGGAGCTATACAGCAAGGCCGCCTGAACGATCAGTAATAACGTCACCAGCCGGGCCGGAGTCGAATTGAGGAATTTAAACATTCGGGGCCTCCTTGGCGAATTTCCATCGATAAACCCAACTGATCGCCAGATGCAGGACGTAGAGCATCGCGAAGGCGATCGCGAAAATGACGAAACCTTCCAATTCGTGAAAGAATCCGCGCGCCAGTTCGGGATCGTGCTCGCTCAGGATACCGGTGATGGTGACTCGGCCCGCGTTGGCGAGTATGGCGATCGGCAGGACGCCGACGAACAGCGCAACGCGCATCCAGACCTTATTGTCGAAGAAATAGGCGTACACCAGCGCCAGGAACGACAACGACAGCAGGCTACGGATGCCGCTACAGGCTTCCGCCACAGAGAGCTTCTGACTCGCCAATTCCAGCACATTGCCCTCGCGATACACCGGGATGTTGATCAAGCCGAGAAGCACCTCCGCCACGCGACTGGCGAACAACTGCAACGGGAACGTGATCTGGTTGTAGATGACCGTCGGGATGGGGATCATGAATGGAAGCAGCAGCAGAGGAAAGGCCAGTTCCCGGATCAGCGCCGTGCCGCCCAGCACCAGCAGCAGACCGATGAGCGTTTCGAGAAACGCGGTCCGCTGAAGAAACAGCTCCGCACCCAGCAGGCCGATATAGGCCTGCAGTCCTCCCCACGCCATGATGGCGAGGCCCCACCAGGCGGGCTTCCATTCGAGCGCCATCAACTGGTCGCGCCGCTGCCAGGCGATATAGCCGGCGACCAGGGGGACGAAAAAGCCGTGGCCGACATCGGCGTCGTTTGCCCACTGTTCCACCAGATGTTTGAGGATCGGATAATACGCGACAATCAGGAGCGCGCCGAACCAGGCGAGGGCGGCCCAGGGCATGTCTTTTGTGGAGTGGCCGGCGGTGGAGGGTACCGCGGCCGACACGTCGGCGGACTCTGGCTGCGGCAATTGATTTTCCACCGACGACATAGAAAAAAGGAACGAAACTTCAGTTAAACACACTGAGCCAGCGTGCGCCAGTGCCGATCGTCGGCTAAGCGGCTGTCCCCTCCTTCACAGTCGGGGTTCTGTTGTCGCCACTGTGATCATGTCCAACGGAACCCCGACATGAGCTTCAATTCGCCAGCGGCGGGATGTCGGGTTTCAGGCGTCCGGTCACGCGTCCCACCAGGCGGCGGGGATCGAGAAGATGCTGCGGGCGGAAATGACGTTGGGACCAGCGGTGGCCGGGCGCGAACTCGACTCCGAGAAAATACCCGATCTCGCGAAAAACACAGTACTTTACGATGCCGGACAGTTCGCCGTTGGGGTAACTCATGCGCAGCGCGGTACCCTGCGCTACGGGCCGGTCGACTTGCAGGCAGGCGCCCGAAAGGGAGATGTCCTCCAGATTGGCTACACCGCGCCGGGTGCGGCCACTCTGGTCCTTCCACTGCACATCCACAAGGTCCGCGCAGAGCATCCTGGGTTCAACACGCCTGTCATGCATTGGTCGTTATTCCGTCTCTGGTACTCAATCGGCCGGAAATTCCGATATCCGTTCCTTTCGCCTTAGATAAAATCGCCCTAAGTGCTGTATAAGGCGACTACCTAAGCTTTTAGTTCCAAGCCGATTGGTACCATGTTTCAGACGAATTCGCAATGGAAACGATTTTCGACGAAATCCGCATTTTCGCTTCCCGGATCGGCACATTGAGGTCGATTTTGTTGCATTTGGCGCTTCTTCTTGCGTTCGGAATCTGGCTTCCGAGAATGAAAGGCGAGGATTTTCTCGATTCGCAGATGTTGGGAGCCTATGCGTGCCTGGGGCTGATTTTTGCGGGACCGGCCGCCGCCCAAGCGTTTCCCGAAGGCTTTCCGTCGTTCAGACGCGCGATGGCGAGGGTTTTCGCGAGCGTGCTGTATGGCGAGGTGGTGGTCGCGGCGCTGTTGGGGGCGGGCATAGAGACAGTCTATTTGACACGTCGCGGAGGATTCGTGCCGACACCCGATTGGGACACGCTGGCCCGCTGCGCGCTGTTCGGCTTGGGCGGATCGGCGATGCTGGCGTCGATGGCCGCCTGGGCGACGGTGCGATTCTCCCGCCGCACCGCCATGATTTGCCTGCGCCTGGTCTTCTTTGGACTGCTGATCCTCTTTTACTATCGCGGCCGGTGGCTGCCCGACGTGAGCTTGACCGGGGCTGTGGTCTGCCTGGCGCTCACTGGGGTGTTTGTCGTGCTGTTGAGAAGGGCATGCCGGTGATCGCCGTTCCCTATCATCTGGGACGCCGCGGCGTCGAGGTGGGGCGCGGACCTCTGGTGGTTCTGGAGACCTTTCCACAGCCGTGTGTCGTGGTGGACGGAGAGGGTGTTGCCGACGTGAACTCGCGGCTTGCGCGGGCGGCGGCCGTGCATCCTCGCCCTGTTCTCGTGTTGGCTGGGAACTGCAACTCTTGTCTGGGAACGCTGGCTGGGCTGGACGATCCGGGCATTGTCTGGTTCGACGCGAACGGGGATTTCAACACGCCCGAAACGACGATCAGCGGGGCGCTCGAAGGGATGTCGCTGGCGATCGCTACCGGCCATTGCCATCAGGAACTGATGGCGCGCCCGGTTCCGGAGGAGAATGTCGTGCTGGCCGCGACGCGCAGTCTGGATCCGCTCGAAAAAGTCCGCCTCGATGAGTCACAGATCAGACTCGCTTCGCTCGACGCACTGCCGCGCGAGGTTGAGGCGCTTGCCGGGCGCGTGAAGACCATCTATATGCACGTGGATTTGGACGTGCTCGACCCCGTCGTTTCTCCCGGCGTAAATTTCACGGAGCCGGGAGGAATTTCGCCGGCGCACCTTTTTTGCGCGCTTGAGCTGGTGATCGAAACCGGCAAGCTGGGCGCTGCGGCCATCACCAATTTCAACCCGGATCATGACCGCGACGGCCGAACGTTGAAAATCATCGGCGAATTGATCGAAATTTTGGAATCCCCTGGTGCTCACGAGTCTGTGTGAAAACTGCACAGGAACGTGTGGGGCGGGCTATCAGCCGGCAGCCTGCTTCCAGCAGGCTTTTCGATGTTGCAAACAAGAGCCGCCCGGAGGGCGGCTGCCGGCTGATAGCCCGCCCCACCTTTGGTTCCGCTGCTATGCTGGTCGAGTCCCTCGACGAATGAAAATTTACTCGCAAGCCCCATGCCGCGTCGACCTCGCCGGCAGCACCCTCGACATCTGGCCTCTGTACCTGTTTCACGACGGCGCCGTTACCGTGAATTTCGCGGTCGACCGCTATACGCGGGCACGCATCGAGCCGCGAGACGGCGCCAGAATCACCTTCGGCTCCACCGACTTGAATCGCGACGCCGCTTACGATTCGCTGGACCACCTTCTCACCGCGAAGACGCACCCTCTAGCCCTTGCCGCCGAGATCGTCCGTTTCTTCCGTCCCGAGGGCGGATTCTACCTGGAAACCGGATCCGAGGCCCCGGCGGGCGCGGGGATCTCCGGATCGTCCGCGCTGATCATCGCCACCACCAGCGCCTTCAATAAATGGCTCAAAACCGGGTATTCGGTCGAAAAACTGCGGGAGATTTCGCAAAACATCGAAGCCCGGCTGATCCGCGTTCCCACCGGCTGCCAGGATTATTATCCGGCGATGTACGGAGGCGTCAGCGCGATCGAGCTGGGCTGCGCGGGGATTCGCCGGGTCGCTCTCGACGTCGCGCCGGAGGAACTGGAGGCGCGCGTGGTGCTCGCGTACACAGGCGAGCCTCGTAATTCCGGCATCAATAACTGGGAAGTGACCAAGAGTCACATCGACGGCAACTCTCGCGTGTACAAAAATTTCGCAACCATCGCTTCGATCGCGGTCGCCATGCGTCACGCTATCGAAAAGCACGACTGGACCGAGGCCGCCCGCCTGCTCCGCGAGGAATGGTCGCACCGCCGCAGGAACGCTCCCGGCATTTCCACGCCTCTGATCGACCGCATGATTCATGTCACGCGCCGCAAGGGTGCGCTCGCGGCAAAGGTCTGCGGAGCCGGCGGCGGCGGATGCGTCCTGTTCCTGGTGGAGCCCGAGGCACGCGCGCGCGTCGCCTCACTCATCGAAAACGAGGGCGCGACGGTGCTTCCCGTGAAAGTCGCGCGCCGCGGCGTCGAGGTCCGCGTCGCCAAATGACGGATGAGCCCAAGAAACACGACCTCCAGGCGCTGGTCTTGCGCGTCGGCCTGTTCGTCCTGATCGGCTGGTTGAGCCTTCAAATTTTCGGAATCGCGCTGTTCTGGCTCACCGGCAACAAAGTCATCACCGCGACCATGGCGACCTTCGCCGCAGCCGCACTGGCCAACGCGATCACGGTGCGGATTTACGAACGGGGAGAACTTTCCGCGCTCGGTTTAGGATGGGCCAAGACTTCGTCTCGCGAATTCCTGCTGGGCCTCGCGTCGGGTGTGGGCTCCGCGTGCGCAGTCCTGCTGCTGCCGATCTCCACAGGCGCCGCGTTTTTCGCCCCGGTTCCCGCCTCCGAGCATGTATGGGCGAGCGTGGCCCTCGTTTTGTTCGTGCTCCTGTTCGCCGCGTTTGGGGAAGAAATGCTGTTCCACGGCTACGCGTTCCAGTTGCTGATCCGGCGTCTGGGCGCCTTCGCGACGATTCTCCCGGCGGCCGTGATCTTCGGCCTGGCCCACCTGGGAAACGAAAATTCGACCTGGCGCGGCATCGGCAATACCATGTTGTTCGGCGTCCTGTTCGGCTACGCGTATCTGCGCACCAGTGCGCTGTGGCTGCCCATCGGTCTGCATTTCGGATGGAACGTGGTGCTGCCCCTGTTCGGCGCGAATCTCAGTGGGTTTACAATGGGTGTGACCGGGTATGAGCTTCGCTGGAAAACCAGCGAGGTCGTGAGCGGAGGCGCTTACGGACCGGAGGGCAGTATTCTGACGACCGGTGTTGTCGTGGTGCTGTTTTTCGTGCTGCACCGCTATACGGAGATACAGGAACCCGGGGAGTGAGGTGCTCATGCGAATTTCTCCGCGAGTACTGGCGGCGTTCGTCGCCGTCGCGTCGCTGAAGGGCGACCAGAAGAAACTCACCATGGATCAGCGCGTGGAGCTGCTGCGCGGGCTGACCAGCGAATACGCGACGGTGAAATCCCCTCTGCCGCGCTCGAAAAAACCTCTCGAATTCAACTCCGACGGCACCTGGGATAAAGAACAATGGCTGGCCGTCGGCAAGCAGATGGGCCCGGCGGCGCGCATCGGGGACCTGGTGCAGGTGACGCACCTCACCATTGAGAAAGACGCGATTTTATTTGAGATCAATAACGGCTTGAAACACACGGGATCGTGGAAAGACCACGTGCAGGTGGGCATCGGCGGAGGCATGGCGCCCATCTCGCGCAGCGACGCCAACGCTCCGGGCGGCACCTACATCGTTTTGAAATTTCCTGAAGAAATCGGCGAGATCACTTCGAACGATGTGAAGAAGATCCTGGCTCCGGTGCTGGATTTCGAAAAACACACGGCGACGGAGAATTACGTCGACACCCTGCCTCCGGAAGTGAAGCAGGCCATCGCCGAGAAGAAGCCGATGGAAGGAATGGATCGCGACCAGGTGCTGCTGGCACTTGGGCGTCCGGTTCACAAAACGCGCGAGACCAGGGACGGAGTCGACTACGAAGACTGGATCTACGGCACGCCTCCCGGCCGCGTGACGTTCGTGACGTTCTCCGGGCCGAAGGTGGTGAAGATCAAGGAAACTTACGCGGGACTGGGCGGCAGCATCGCGGAAACGCCAAAGCAGCCGTAGGATCCCCTGGCTCACGCCAGGGGTTATAACCACCCGAGCCCGACTAACCGGCTCGCCTTTCGAGCAGTTCCTTCAGCCGCGTAAGATCTTTCCTGTTTGCGCGCCGCATCGCGGAGGCGAGAAATGGGCTCACGAGCTTCGAAAAACCGGAAGGTTTGCCGCTGTTGCGAAGGGTCATCCGGGTGTGGCCGTCCGCGGTCGATTCCCACTCGTATCGCGTCTCCATCGGAAACGGCCCTTCGCTTGTTTTCATGACCAGCCGCTCGCCGGGAGCGAGCTCCGCAATTCTGTAGGTATAGGCCATCCGGCGCCCGAGAAATTGCGCGACGAACGCGATCTGCGATCCCACCTCGACCGGCCGCGGGGTTTTCCAATCTACAGACTTGATGTTGACGTACCACTGAGGCGCGTTGTCCGGATCCGAGCAGAACTCAGCCACGACGGCGCGTGGCCTCTTGATCACGATTTCTGTGGAAACGTCGACCATAGAAAACCTCCGTTCGAGCAGGCTTCGCTATGGATGATACATTAGTCGAATGCAGACGACGAAGTGCCGCAAATGCTCGAGCGACCTTCCTGGAAACAGCCGCTTCTGCCTCGCCTGCGGCGCGCCGGTCTCCTCCGATTCCTCGGCGACCGAAACCGTTGCGACTTCCGATTCACAGTCGTCGAAGCTTCGCGTCTCTTCCTCTTCGGCCAGCGATGGACGATTTCTGCCCGGCACTCTGCTCGCCGGACGGTACCGGATTATCGCCAAGCTCGGGCAGGGAGGAATGGGCGAGGTCTATCGCGCCGACGACATCGTGCTCGGCCAGGCCGTCGCGTTGAAATTCCTGCCTCCGGAGGCCACCGATAATCCAGTCGCGCTCGAGCGTTTTCGCAATGAAGTGAAAATCGCGCGCCAGGTATCGCATCCCAACGTTTGCCGCGTCTACGACCTCGGTGAAATCGACGGGTACCTGTTTCTTTCGATGGAATATGTCGATGGCGAGGATCTCGGCGTTCTGCTGCGCCGCATCGGCCGGTTGCCGGAGGCCAAGGCGCTCGAAATTTCCCGAAAGCTGTGCGCCGGGCTCGCCGCGGCGCATGAAAAAGGCGTCCTGCATCGAGACTTGAAGCCCGGCAACATCATGCTCGATTCGCGCGGCCAGGTGCTGATTACGGACTTCGGGCTCGCCGCGCTTGCGGGCCACGTGGAAGGCTCTGAAGTTCGCAACGGCACGCCCGCCTACATGGCGCCGGAGCAGCTTGAGGGCAAGGAAGTCACCGTGCGCAGCGAAATTTATTCGCTGGGCTTGGTGCTGTACGAAATATTCACCGGCAAGCGTCCGTTTGAAAGTTCCACCATCGCCGATCTCGTTCGCACCCGCAATGAAAGCACGCCGGCCAATCCCTCGACGCACGTTCCCGACCTGGATCAGGCGGTGGAGCGGGTCATTCTTCGCTGCATGGAGCGCGATCCGGCGCAGCGTCCTTCCTCGGCTCTGGCCATCGCCGCTGCTTTGCCCGGAGGCGATCCTCTGGCCGCCGCGCTCGCCGCCGGCGAGACTCCGTCGCCGCAGATGGTGGCCGCCGCGGGTGACGCTTCGGGGCTTTCGCCGCGCGTCGGTCTCTCCTGCCTCGCCTTCATCGTGCTCGGTCTGGTCGCCGTCTGCGCGCTCGGCGTGAAGAACGACGGGCTGGAGCTCACCGGCGCCCATACGCCTCCCGACGTGCTGCGCTACCGGGCGCGGGAAATTCTCGCCCAGTTGGGCTACTCGGGGATGGCAGCCGACAGCACGGACGGTTTCAGTTACGAAACGGCTTCTCTTCAGTATGAGGAGAAGCACGCTGGGGCGAAGCCGGATTGGATGCGCATTCTGATGAACCGGCCGAGGATTCTTTCGTTTTGGTATCGCGAAAGCCCGCGTGCGATGATTCCGGCGTTCTGGCGCGACCAGAATATGACGCCCGGCGTGCCCCAGGAAGACGAGCCGCCGCGCGACACGCCGGGAATGACCTACGTCAAGCTGGACGATCAATCGCGGCTGTTGTATTTCGAAGCCATCCCGCCCCAAGTTCACTCCGCCGGCGAGAAACATGCGCCTGCTGACTGGAACGCTCTCTTCAAGTTTGCGGATCTCGACCCCGCGCAGTTCCAGCCGGCGGAGCCTTTATGGACATCGCCTGGAGACGCGGACGAAAGGCCCGCCTGGACAGGTACTCTGCCCGGAACGTCGTATCCGTTGCGCATTGAGGCCGCGTCGTGGATGGGCAAGCCTGTGTTGTTCAAACTGGTGGGACCGTGGACCAAGCCGGGCAGCGCGCAGATGCTGACGTCGGGCGAAAAAGCGCGCATCCTGATCCTGATGAGCTTCGGGACCATGGTATTCCTGGTGCCCGGATGGCTCGCCTGGCGCAACATCCGGCGCGGCAAGGCTGACCGCATCGGCGCGTTTCGGCTGGCGCTGGGAATTTTCTGCGCGCAATTGCTGATCTGGATCCTGCGCGGCCACTTTGTCGCCGCTCTGGGAGAATTCACTCTGTTCGTGCTGGCGCTGTCGGCGGCACTGTTCAACGCCGCGCTGGTGTGGACCATGTACCTGGCGCTGGAACCATACGTGCGCCGCCACTGGCCTCAAACCATTATTTCGTGGAGCCGCCTGATCAACGGGAAATTACGCGACCCGGCCGTCGGGCGCGATATGTTGTTCGGCGTGACCATGGGAACGCTGTGGATGTTGATTTTTGCCGCGGCCTCCGTTATTACGCATGGCATGGGAGCCAGGCCGTCGTTGGACAATATCGACTATCTGCAAGGTGCGCGCAGCGCTTTGGGCGCCTGGATGGTGAATGTGCCTAGCGCGGTCCAGGGCACGCTCATGTTTTTCTTCATCCTGTTCATCCTCCGCGTGGTGCTGCGAAATCGTTGGCTCGCCGCGGCGGTCTTCGTCGCCATCTGGACCGCCATCCAGACGCTGGGCGGCGAGCATCTGGCTGTCAGTATTCCGACGATGATCGCGGTTTACAGCATCGCCGCCGTGGCGCTGGTCCGCTTCGGCCTGGTGACACTGGCGGCCGCAGTGTTCACGGCCGATTCCATTGGCAATGTTCCCGTCACGCTAAATCCGTCGCTGTGGTATTTCAACGCGACTGTATTCGTGACGCTGGCCGTCCTCCTGCTCGCGGCGTGGTCGTTTAAGGAAGCCACCGCCGGCCGCAAAATTTTCTCCGCCGATTTGTTTGAGTGATTCAATTCACCCACAGCACCGGCTGGCGGATGAAAAAATTCCGGATCACTTCGTCGACCGATGAATCGGCGGGCAGCGTCTTCCATAGGTCGATGTACGAGGCTTCGTGGAATGCGAGGCCCGCGAACAGCAGGCTTTCCTGCCGCATCGGCCACTGATCGTAGTACATCACGTCGGGCTTCCGGCGCCATTTCGACTTGTCGCGAATGAACGGGGCCATGTAGGCGACGGCTTTGCGCATCCCTCGTCCGTCGGGGAGTTCGAACTGCCATAGATCCAGAATCTGGGCGAGGGTCGCAAACGCTTCCAGGTTGAAGAGCGAATAGCCGTAGGGCTTTGTACGCGCCAGCTCCAGCGGAAAGCTTCCGTCGGCGGCTTCCTGATTGGGCAGCAGCACGGTTTTGAAGCGGTCGGATAGGTAAGCGAGCATTTTTTCGTCGCCGGTGAGATGCGCGAACGCGGCCACCTGCATCGCCCAGCAGGTCGCATGATTATTTTTCGCGTCGCGCTCGGCGATGCCGTAGGGATGCGTCGTCATCCACGTTGTATATTCGGTGAACCATTTCTTGATGGACTGGAGATCCTGTTTCGGGAGCGGCAGGACTTCGATGGCGCGCGCCACTTCCACCAGATGAATCGTGTCGATGATGCCCGTTCCGCGGCCGGTGAAGCGGCCGTGAATCGCCTGCGCGTATTGGAGATTCGGATTCATGCGCGTGGCGCCGTCGACGAACCAGGCGCGGAGGTGCAGCGCCGCGCGATCCGCGTAACGCCGGTCACCGGTGATTTTCCAAGCGGCGGCGAGCGCGGGCACCTCGACGCTCAATCGCATGAGAGCTTTGCGATGATCGATGAAGTTGCCGGGGTTGGTCATGCCGTCGCGCTGGATGTACGGGCCGCCCGGATTCTTCGGGTCGGGCCACCAGTAGTCGCCCTCGGAGAAGAAGTCGTGTAGACCGCCGGCGCTGCGGGGCGAGTGCGAAGCGGTCACGGTCACCGGTTGGTCTTTAAGATACGAGTCGGCGGCCTTGATGACGCGGGCGCTGTCGAATTTGGCGCCGTCGAAATGTTGGGCACTGAGGGCGAGTGGCGCGGCGAAATAGAGAATCCACTTCATGCGCGGCGGCTGGAATCACGAACGACCAGTCGCGGTGGAATAAAGATACGCTTTATTTCGGCGGGCGTTTTTGCCTCCATGCACGCGCACAACAGCTCGGCCGCGGTCTCGCCGATGGCGGAGCTGCTCTGGTCGATGGTGGAGAGAGGGACGCGCAGCAGGTCGGAATAATGCACATTGCCGGCGCCGATGATGGCGATATCCTCCGGCACGCGCAGGCCCGCTTCGAGCACCGCTTTTACCGCGCCCGCGGCCACCGGGTCGTTGTAGCAGAACACGCCGTCGGGGCGCGGCGACCTTTTCAAAAGCTCGCGCATGGCTTCATAACCGGTGCTGTCGCCATACTGGCCGCTGACGATGTATTCCGGGCGGACGGCGATGCCGCGTTTGGTCAACGCGCGCTTATAGCCTTTCAACCGCGCGGTGCCGGTGCCGTTCTGTGGGCCGCGGATGTGCGCGATGCGCTTCGAGCCCTGATCGACAAGATGGCTGGTGGCCATGGCGCCCAGGTCCTCGTCCTTGGTGCCGACGAAATTCGCCTCCACGCCGTTGATGACGCGGTCGATCAGCACGTACGGCACTTCACGGCGGCGCAGGGTTTCGAACAATTCAACGTGGCCGGTGCGCTGCGCCGAGGCGATGATCAGGCCGTCGACCTTGCGCGTCAGCAGTATTTCCACGTGGCGGCGTTCGGTCTCCCCGTCCTCTTCGGTGTTCAAGATTACAGCGTGGTAGCCGAGCGGTGTGAGTTTGCGAGCCACGCCCTTGGCGACTTCGGCGAAGAAGGAGTGCATCAGGTCGGGCAGAACCAGGCCAACCAGATACGTGCGGCGCGTGACCATGCTGCGCGCGATCCAGTCCGGCTGGTAGTTCAACTCGCGCATGCGCTTCAGCACGCGGTCGCGGGTTTGCTGGCTGATGTCGCTATGATTCCGGAGCGCCTTCGACACGGTCATTAGCGAAACGCCCAAGTCGAGCGCGATATCTTTCATGCGTACGGGCAACGGAAGTGGGCTCCAATCCTAATACTGTATCGCTCAAGTTACTCGTTGTGTCAAGTACAGGCAGGCAGTATAATCGATCCACCATGACGAAAATTCTCGCCATCGCGCTGCTATGGACGTCGGCCGCGGCCGCATCGAATCTCTTATGGTACCGCCAGAGCGCCGCGAATTGGAATGAAGCGCTGCCGATCGGCAATGGCCGGCTGGGTGGGATGGTTTTCGGGGGCGTCGACGACGACCACATCCAGCTCAACGAGGATACGGTTTGGGCGGGCGAGAAGCGGGACCGCAACAACCCTGAAGCGGGGAAGAATCTGGCGGAGGTGCGCAGGCTGCTGTTCGCCGGGATGCCTCACGAGGCAGAAGTGCTGGCGGACAAGACGATCATCTCGATCCCGAGGAGGCTGCCGCCGTATCAGACGATGGGCGATCTGCGGGTCACATCAAGTCCGGGGCCGGTTTCCGATTATCGCCGCGAGCTGGATCTGGATACGGCCATCGCGCGGGTGACGTATCGCGCGGGCGGCGCAAACTGTACGCGGGAGTACCTTTCGTCTGCTGTCGATCAGGTGATGGCGGTTCGGCTTAGCTGCGACCAGCCTCATCGGATTAGTTTTGCGGCGATGCTCAGCAGGATTGCCGACGCGACGATCCGGTTTTCCGGCCCCGATCGTCTCGTACTCGAAGGTGAAGCGATTGTGCGCGATGCCCGCCACGAAGGGGAGCGGCCGGTCGGTGTCAAGTTTCAGGCGGTACTTCTCGTCACGCAGGAGGGCGGCAAGGTCGTCGAGATGAAGGGCGGAGAGATTTCGGTCGACGGAGCCAATTCGGCGACGTTGTTTCTGGCCGCGTCGACCAGTTTCGAGCCTCACGATATTGAACGCGACCTGCTCGCCGCGAAGCGGCCGTATGCGGAGTTGAAGGCTCGCCACATTGCGGATTATCAGCAATTGTTCCATCGCGTGAAGTTTTCGCTGGGCGCCGATCCCGCTCCCGATTTGCCGACCGACGAGCGATTGAAACGCGTCGCGGCGGGTGCGGAAGATCCGCACCTGATCGAACAATATTTTCAATTCGGCCGCTACCTTCTCATTTCGTGCAGCCGGCCGGGCACGATGGCGGCGACGCTGCAAGGGCTATGGAACGACAAACTCGACCCATCGTGGGACAGCAAGTACACCACTAACATCAATACCGAGATGAATTACTGGCCGGCGGAGGTGACGAACCTTTCCGAGTTGCAGGAGCCTCTGTTCGATCTGATCGACCTGGCACGTCCGGACGGCCGCAGCGTCGCCAAGGCAATCTACGGCGCGCATGGCTTCGTGATTCATCACAACACCGACATCTGGGGCGACGCGGTGCCGATCGACGGCGTCGGTTCCGGCATTTGGGCGATGGGCGGCGCATGGTTGAGCCTCCATGAGTGGGATCACTACGACTTCACGCGCGACCGGAAATTTCTTGCCGCGCGCGCGTATCCGGTGATGGAAGAGGCCGCGGAGTTTCTGCTCGATTATCTGGTGGACGACGGCAAAGGGCATCTGGTCACGGGGCCGTCGATCTCGCCCGAGAACACGTACAAGCTGCCGAATGGCGTGACCGCGAAGTTGTGCATGGGGCCTTATATGGATACGGAAATTACGCGCCAGCTCTTCACGCGCGTGATCGATGCGAGCACGATCCTGGGGATTGACGCCGATTTTCGCGCCAAGGTGAAAGCGTCGATGGACCGGCTGCCGCCCTTTCAAATAGGAAAGTACGGACAGCTTCAGGAATGGATGGAGGATTACGAGGAGAAAGAGCCTGGGCATCGCCACATTTCGCAGTTGTTCGCGTTGCATCCGGGCAATCAGATTACGCCGCGGGGGACGCCGGAGTTGGCTAAGGCCGCGCGGGTAACGCTTGAACGGCGGCTGGCCAACGGTGGAGGACACACCGGATGGAGCCGCGCGTGGATAATCAACTTTTGGGCTCGTTTGGAAGACGGCGATAAAGCGGGTGAGAACGTGCAAGCGCTGCTGGGGAAATCGACGCTGCCGAATATGCTCGACACGCATCCGCCGTTTCAGATCGATGGGAATTTCGGCGGCACAGCGGGCATCGCGGAGATGCTGCTTCAGAGCCATGCGGGCGAGATCAGCATCCTGCCAGCGCTGCCGAAATCCTGGCCGAGCGGCTCTATCAGGGGCTTGCATGCGCGAGGCGCCGTGGAGGTCGATATCGATTGGAAAGACGGGAAAGCGTCGCGCGTTGCGTTGCGATCGCCCATCGCGGGGGAGCACAAGGTGCGATTTGAGGATGGGCGGGTGGAAACGGTGAAGCTCGCGGCCGGGAGAGAGATGGTACTCGGCACGAGATAATGGAGGCCATGCCAGGTCTCTCCACGCTAAGTATCCATGCCGGCCGCACGGTCGATCCTTCCACGGGAGCCGTCACTCCGCCGCTGCACACGTCGACGACGTTCGAGCGGGATCCGGATGGCGAGTTTTCGCGCAAGTACGCGTACATTCGTGCGTCGACTCCAAATCGCGATTCTCTCGAAGCGTGCATTACCGCGCTCGAAGGCGGCGATGAGACGATCTCGTTCAGCTCCGGGATGGCCGCGTCGATGGCTGTGTTTCAGTCGCTGGCGCCGGGCGATCACGTGGTGCTGCATCGCGACGTTTATTACGGCGTTCGCGAATTGATGATCGGATTTTTCGCGAAATGGGGACTGAAGCACACTTTCGTCGACATGCGCGACATCGAGGCGATGCGGGGGACGTGCTTGTCGTCGACGAGACTGTTCTGGCTGGAAACGCCGACCAATCCTTTGATCGAGGTCGCCGACATCCGCGCGGTTGCCGCTGCCGCACGCGAGGCCAGCGCTTTGCTGGTTTGCGAAAATACATTCGCGACCCCCGTGTTGCAGCGTCCATTCGAGCTGGGGGCGGACATCGTGGTTCATTCGCTGACGAAGTATCTATCGGGCCACAGCGATGCGATGGGCGGTTCCGTGACAGTCAAGAACAATCCGGACCTGGTCGCGCAGATTCGCGATTTCCAGCACACCGGCGGCGCGATTCTTTCGCCGTTCGATTGTTGGCTGGTGTTGCGGGGTGTGCAGACGCTGGTGCCGCGCGTGAAGCTTCATTGCGAGAATGCGCGGCGGGTTGCCGGGTTCCTTTCGACTCATAAGAGTGTCTCAAAGGTCCGCTATCCGGGTCTTGCGAGCGATCCCGGTCATGAAATCGCGAAGGGCCAGATGAAGGATTTTGGCGGCATGCTGTCGTTTGAGGTGCACGGCGGGCGGGCGGAAGCGTTCGCGGTCGCGGCGGCGCTGAAAGTGATCTTGCGGGCGACGAGCCTGGGTGGCACGCACTCGCTGATCGAACATCGCGCGTCGATTGAGGGCAAAACCACGCGCGCGCCGGAGGGGCTGCTGCGGCTTTCGGTCGGGCTGGAGGACGCGGACGATTTGATTGAGGATCTGGATCAGGCGCTCGCTGCGCAAAAATGAGCCTTGGCGCACGCCGCCAGGCAATCCAGTATAATAGCGCGACCGTTCCAAGGAGAATAACATGTCAACAACGGATCGCGTGAAGTATTTGCGGATCGCTTTAGTGGTGTTCGGCTTGATCTTCCTCGTCGGGATCTATCCGCTCACCATCCTCTGGCCGTCCGGCTGGTCATGGCACACAGGCCAATCGGATTACCTGCAAATGATTTTGGGGATTTACGCTACGCTCGGAGTGTTCCTGTTGCTCGCTTCCCGCGATCCTCTGGCGAACCGAAGCCTCATCTGGTTTACGGTCTGGTCAAGCGTAGTGCACGGCGGAATCATGGCGGTGCAATCGTTCCAGAATCCCGAACACATGGGGCACCTTTGGGGCGACGTGTCGGCGCTCTTTCTCGTCGCGATCGTTCTCGGTCTTCTGACGCCCCGGGAAGCGACGGCTGCGGCATAACCGGCGAATCAGCACGAGTGTTGATTTGCTCCGCGGCTGGGCAACGATGAGTGCTGCGACCTCAATCTGTGGAAACCGGGGGACAGACAGCCTTTTTCGACGCGAAGATTTCTTGTTGTCCGCACGGTGTGGGTCGAAAAAGGTGTCAGTCCCCGAGGCTTGATCGCTGGCGACGAAGGGCTTTCCGTTGATTTGGGGTCTCGTAAAAACGAAGCCATCTTCGGATTTGTCGCATGTTTCTCCTTTTGTTTCATACATTTACATGGTGTCGATCCGTTAATTCACCGACACGGTCGGCACCACGGGGCCGGTGCTGGGGCTGGATACGCCGCCGGAGGAGATGGTCACCAGCAGGTTGTCGCCGCTGATGTGGAATCCGGGGACGCGCAGGTTTAGTTGATACACGCCGATCATGCCCGGCGCCAAGCCCGCCCAATCGACGATGATTGCGGCCTGCACCCAGCTCGGGTCGCCGAAATAAACCGCGGCGGTGGGGGAGACAGCCAGTGGACTGGCGGGCGAGGGTCTTCCGGCGGAGACGGCGCCACCCGTAGTTGCGCCCAGGCCAACGGCATACATCACCAGCGGTTCGTCGCGATTGGCGGGGTTGTTCTTGTTCACGTAAGATCCGTCAGCGTGGTACAGCAGAAGCTGGCCCGTGGCATCCACCAGCGCCGCGGGCGCGTATTTGGACACCGCGACCTGTTGCGACGTTGATTCCGCCAGGTTGGCGATGGAGCGCACGACCAGAGGATACGTTCCGGCCGCGGTCGCCGGAGGAATCTGCGCGTTGATCTGGCCCGGGCTGGCCATGAACAGCGGCAGCGCGACGTTGTTCAGCGTGACGCAGGCGCCGCCGAGGATCAAAGGCAGAGGCGTGGCGGAAGCGACCGCGCTCGAACCGAGGTTCTGGCCGAAAATCGAAACCAGGCTGTTCGGCGCGATGGTGGTTTGGTAACTGCCGAGGTTCACCATCCCCTTCGGATTCGGCAATGGCTTGGCGCTGGCGGGAACGGCTGACAGGTTGATGATGCTGAGTCCGCTGGTGGTGACGATGTACGCGATCGTCCCCGCGGAGTTGATGGCCATGGTCCGACCGGCGACGGTGGCGCGCGTGGTCGCAGTGACCTGCGTGAGCGGGCCTTCGAGCGCGGGGATTTGCAGCGATGTGTTGCCGGTGGCCGCGTTCAATATCTGAACGCTCGGCTGTGTGGTGGGAAGCGCGTTGGCGGTGCTGGCTGGAGTGGAGTAAACCGCGTAGCTCGATGCGCTGACGGGCGTGACGGCGGAGATGAGTCCGGGCGCGGTCGCCACCTGCACCAGCGCCTGATTGAGCAGCATGCCGTCGAGCACGAAGTATTGGCCGTTGGGACCGGCTGCGAACGGCCCGGTGTAACCCGTGGGGGCCGTGGTGAACAACTGGCGGCCGGCGACGAAGTCGTCCACTGTCGCGTCGTAAAGATAAACGAAGCCAGTGCTGGAGGCAACCAGGATGTAGCGGCCTTCGGGCGATGTCGCCATCAAGCCTCCGGCGATGGTGTTCGGAGCGCCGGTGGTGGCATTCGATCCGATGATGGTACTGACGCCGCGCGGCTCGGCCGCATTGCCGACGACTTTCCACAACTGGCCGTTCGACATCAGGATCTGCAATCCGCTTAAGCCCGCGGCGATTGCGCTGGGAAGCAGCGGCGCCAGGTTCGACGCGAATTGAATGGGCGGAAACGCCACCAGGCCGGTGGAGACGAGTTTGTCCGGATCCACGATGCTGATGCTCTCGCCGCCGGAATTCGCGACATATAAGACGGTTCCGTCCGGAGTCAACGCGAGCGAGATGGGAAGCTGGCCGACTTTAATCGGCGTCAGGAACTGCTGAGAGGCGATGTCATAAACCTCGACGCGGTTCAGGCCGCTGTTGGCGATATAGATATGGTTGCGCGGCGCGTCGTAAATCAGGTCGTTGAGCTGCGGGGTGGTGGCGATGCCGGTCGCGATGGGAACGATAGTGCCACGCGAGTCGGCATCGCGATTGTTCTGGTAGACGCGCACCCGATCCGGGAGGTTAATCGCGTCGATGGATTGCAATAGGAAATCGTGCGGCGGGTTGATGGTGCCATAGCCCTTGCTGAGAGCTGAGTTGAACGTGAACGATAGCTGGGCCGAAGTCGCGCGGGTGCTGGGCGCGGTGGTGGGACTAGCCTGGCCGGCGACGCCCGCGTATTGGAGCAGCGTCGTTGACACCGTCGGTTTGATTTTGCCGGGATAATTGAGCGCCACGGCGGACGTGGACGTGGTGCTGACACCGCATTGATCATTGGTGAGTAAAAGTACGTCGGTGGCCGGTTCGACTAACGCACTCTGAGCAATTGTCGAAAGAGGCAGCGCCACAAAACCGGAATCGGAGAGCGCATAGGCGTTCGACCCGTCCACGGTGATCACCATTTTTCCGGCGAAGAATTCCGGCGTCTGGATCCCCATCGTGACCAGCAGATTGTCAGGATCCGCGAACATGAGCTGGCCGATGTTGCCTGTTCCAGCCGGGTTCACCGGATTCACATTGTAGACGGAATATAGCGTCCCGCCGGAGGGGGCGAACACGGCTCCGCCCTGATTGGCCTGCGTGTTGAAACCTGATGCCGCGGTGGTGGGCGTGATCGGATAGGTGGAGTTCGACGTATTCATAGTGCCCAGCAGCTGCAAAGTGGACGTGGCGAACAGATTCGCGCCGCAGAGAATGCGCGTGCCGTCGTCGGAGATCGCAAGTTGGCTCAGGAAACCGGTGGTCAAAGTCCGCGCGCGCAGAACGGTCCCGGACGACGATTGATAGACGAAGACGACACCCACACCGCTGGTGGCGTTGGTGACGTGCAGGCCCACGATCAGCGATCCATCGTGCGTGGCGCGAAGCTGGCTGTGCGCGGCCAGAAATGCCCTGCTCGATGGCGCGGGAAACGTGGGAGCGAGCGGCGCGACGGGCGTGACACTGAGCGCGGTCAGAGGAGCGGCCGCGTTGGGCGACGGATCGTAGAGCAGCAAAATGTTGGTGATGGTGGTAGTGCCGTTGCCTGTGGTCGAGATCAGCACGCGCTCGTCGCTGGCCACGGCGATGCCTTCCGGCTTCGAGGGCAGGCTGATACGGTTGGTCACCGCGAGAGCGGTGAGATCGATCACGTCCACCACGGAATCGGCGTAGCAGGCGACGTAAAGATAATTTCCGCTGCGCGACATGGCCGCCGCCAAGGGCTCGGTATCGGTGGCGATAGGGGAAAGAAACTTGTTCTGCGCCAGCGAATAAACCTGCAACTGGTTGGTGGCGGCGGAGGTCAGATACAGGCGATTGTGCGGCTCGTCGAGCACGATGTCGCTTCCGCCGCCGAGCAAAGGAACAATTTTTCCGAACGTGGCGGCATGGAGGGAAATTCCGAACAGCCCCGCGATAGCAACAAAACGAACAGCGTGCATTAGCTCTTCATGTTACAACGTGTCCGGCGGAGTTCGGTTGACGCATCACGATAAGATCAGAGGGTGAACAAGCCTTCCTTGACGTCGCTAACCCTCCTCTATCTGAAGATCGGCAACACCACGTTCGGCGGTGGCGATCCCACTATCGCCTTGCTCCAGCGCGAGTTGACGGGCCGGGAATGGATCACCCGCGAGGATTTCGCGCTGGCCTACTCGCTGGCGCGGATCACGCCCGGAACCAACGTCCTGGCGTTTTGCGCCGCCACCGGCGCGCGGGTGCTGGGCCTGGGCGGAGCGCTCGCCGCTGTGCTCGCGGTCACTCTGCCTTCGGCTATCCTGGCGGTGCTGCTGACGCGCGGGTTTGAAACGTGGCGCACGCATCCGTTGGCGATGGCCGCCATCGGGGGCACGGTGGCCTCGGTTTCCGGCATGATGTGGGCCAGCGTCTGGATTCTTGTGAAGCCGTACGTTGGATGGCGCGCGCTGCTGTTTGCCGGCGGAGCTTTTCTCGCGGCGTGGAAATTTCACGTCACACCACTGCCGGTGATTATCGTCGCCGCGCTGGGCGGATACCTCTGGGCGGACGCGAAATGAATCTTTTTGTGCTTTACGCGCTGCTGCTGAAGGCGACCTTGACGTCGTTCAGCGGCCTCGCGTCGCTACCGATGGTGCGCAACGATCTGGTCGTCGAACGAAGAGCGCTGACGGACCGCGAGTTGAATACGGCGGTGGTCGCGGGGCGCACCGGGCCGGGGCCGAACGGATTATATCTGGTCAGTGTCGGATATTACGCCGGCGGGTATGCGGGCGCTTCCGTAGGGCTGCTGGCGTTGATGACGCCCGCATTTCTTATTTTGCCCATGATGCGCTGGCTGGGGGCGCGCGCCGAATCGCCTCGCTTGAAGAGCGCCATTCGCGCAGTTGTGATGGCCAGTGCGGGGCTGCTGTTATCGGCATCGGTCCCGCTGGCGCGCGACGCGATTACAGGACCACTGACATTGGGGATTGTCTTGGCCAGCTTCGGGGTTCTGGCGCGGACGAAGATCGATACGGTGTGGGTGGTTTTGGGCGGCGCGGTGGTTGGATTGGCGGCAAAAATGGTCAATTGAGGACGGCGACGATGGCGTTCCAAACGTCTTTCTCGACGCTTTCCTCGCTCCCCGAGCCGTCGATGAGCTTTACGCGGTTCGGCTCGTCGGACGCCAGTTGCAGGTACGCGTCGCGCACTCTTCGATGAAAATCCAAGGTTTGCTCGTCGAGGCGCGTTTCGACGTCCTGCGTTTTGCGGTTCCGCCCGTGGGCTCGCTCCAGGCCGAGCTCGGTGGCGATGTCGACGACGATAGTCAGGTCGGGAACCAGTCCGCGGCAGGCGATACGGTCGACTTCGTAAACGGCGTCCGCTCCCAGGCCTCGGGCCACGCCCTGGTAAACGAGGCTGGAATCGGTAAAGCGATCGCACAAAACAATTTCTCCACGCGAAAGGGCGGGTAAAATCAGCTCGTCGACGTTTTGCGCGCGAGCGGCGAACATCAGGAGAAGCTCAGTTGTGGGCCGCAGTTCGTGATTTTTCGCATCGAGAAGCACGCGGCGGATCTGCATGCCGATGGGCGTTCCGCCGGGCTCGGCTGTTTCGAGGACCTGGCGGCCTTGGGCGCGCAGGCGGGCGCCTAACCGCCGCAACTGGGTCGATTTGCCGCTGCCTTCCGGACCTTCGAAGGTGATGAAAGGCCCTCGTTTAGTCGTAGACAAAATGCAAAACCTTCTTCAAATCGTCCCACGCTTCGCGTTTGGCGTTGGCGTTGTAAGGACGCAACAGATAGGACGGATGATAGGTGACCATGACCGGGATGTCGCGCCATTTATGCCAGTTGCCTCGCAAGCGAGTGACGCCGTCCTTGGTGGCGAGCAGGGCTTTCGCGGCGGTGGAACCCATCGCACAGATCGCTTTCGGGTTTATCGTAACCAGTTGGCGGAAAAGGAACTGGCCGCAGATTTCCATTTCGTCGGGCTGCGGAGCGCGATTCTCGGGAGGGCGGCATTTCACCACGTTGCAGATGTAGACATTTTCGCGCTTGATCGGGATCCCTTCCTTTGAGGCCGTATTGTCAATCATCTGGGTGAGCAACTGGCCAGCGCGGCCGACAAAAGGGAGGCCCTGGGCGTCTTCATCGGCGCCTGGGCCTTCGCCGACGAAAACAAGGCGAGATTGCTCATTGCCGGAGCCGAAGACAATTTTGTTGCGCTGCTCGCAGAGCCGGCAGCGGCGGCAGTCGCCAATGTCAGCGCGGATCTTATCGAGGGTATCGCCGACGGGCGCGAGGGGAAGGATTTCCATGATTTGTGGTTGAAGCCGGTAAATCTCCGTGACGCCCAAGTCGCGATAGAAGGTGAGATAGCCGCGCAGTTGCTCCGGAGTCATTTCGCGTGGAGGGCCAGGCGCAGCTTCATGGTTTCGTCGAGGATACGGGCGGCGATCGCCCTTTTCGGCGCGCGGTGGACCTGAATCGGATCCGCAGTGCGGGTGACCAGCACGACTTCGTTTTCATCGGAATCGAACCCGATGCCGGCTTGGGCGACGAGATTGGCGACCACCATGTCACAGTTTTTCGATTCCAGTTTGCGGCGGGCTTCGGCGACCAGGTTTTCGGTTTCCGCGGCGAAGCCGATGAGGAGACGGTCGCCTTTTTCGCGGCCCAGATCGGCGAGGATGTCGACGGTGGGGTCGAGCTCGATGGACATGCGGGCGGCGGTTTTTTTCACTTTATACTGAGGCGCGTCCGCGCGATGATAATCGGCCACGGCGGCGGCCTTAATGATGATGGTCGATGGTTCGAGATATTTTTTCACGGCTTCGAACATCTGGGCGGCGGTCTGGACGTGGACCACTTCGACGCTGGGCGGCTCGGGAAGGCTGACGGGACCGGCGACTAGAATCACGCGCGCGCCGCGGGCGGAGGCTTCTTCGGCGAGGGCGTAGCCCATTTTGCCGCTGGAGCGGTTACTGAGGTACCGAACGGCATCGAGAGGCTCCTGGGTAGGGCCGGCGGTGATGAGGACGACTTCGCCTTCGAGATCGCGCTTGGCGGCGGTATGAAGATTGGCCACGGCGCCGGCGATGGCGTCGGGTTCCGCCAGTCGGCCGGGGCCGACCATGCCGCAGGCCAGGGCGCCGTCGTCGGGATCGACGATGAGGTGGCCCCGGTCGCGCAGGATTTTCAGATTCGCCTGCGTGGCGGGGTGGTTCCACATGTTGGTGTTCATGGCGGGCGCGAGGACGACGCGTCCGGTGAACGCCAGATAGGTGGTCGACAGAAAATCGTCGGCGAGGCCGTGAGCGAATTTGGCGAGAAGGTCGGCTGTGGCGGGGGCGACGACGAGAACGTCGTTTTCCTGGGCGACGCGGATATGTTCGATGGCGCTGGACAGGGTGTCCTCGGCGCTGGAGGCGGAAAACAGGTTGGTGATGACTTTTCGACCGGTCAGGGCGGCGAACGTGAGGGGACGGACGAACTCCTCGGCGGCGCGGGTCATGATGACGTTGACGGTGAAGCCTCGGGTCATGAGGGCGCGGGCTAGCTCGGCCGCTTTATATGCGGCGATGCCTCCGCCGACGCCGAGGGCGATGTTCATTGATGCCATCCTGCCCCACAGCAGCCGCCTTCCAAGGCGGCTCTTCGACCAGAATCCGCCGGAGATGCTACGAATGCCCGAAAAGTTCGGCGCTGACCGCTCCCGATGGTCGCGGCTCCATAAGGCCGTTCGCCGTCCAAATGGAACCGCGACCATCGGGAGCGGTCGGCGGTTGCGCCGGGCTTGCAACGGTAGGCAACGTCGCGGCCTCGCATCGCGTTACTTTTCGGCGGCGGCCAGATCAGCGGCGGCTTGGGCAGCCAGGAGGGTTAAGTCTTCGTATTGCACCAAGCCGCGGCGCACTTCTTCCATGGCGACGACGGTGGGCTTTTTCGAAGTAGTGGGCAGGTAGCTGCGCGCGCCGCTTTGCAACTGGCGGGCCCGCTTCGCCGCGACGATGATGAACCGGTAGGCGCTCGCTTCCGGGTCGTCGGGAATAATGCTTTGCGCGGTATGTCGAATTGTGGTCTCAGGCATTGTGGAACGTCTCCAGGATCGGACGGATTTCTCTTTCCATCCGGTCGCGCCGGCTGCGGGTGGCTTTGACGATCGATTTCAGTGTTTCCACCGACGCCTCCACCTCGCGGTTCACCAGCACGTAGTCATATTGCGAATAATTTCTTATCTCTTCCGCGGCCTCATGCAAGCGCCGCGCGATTACGGGTTCGGAATCCTGCGAGCGCGCCCGCAAACGCTGCTCCAGAACTTCCCGGCTGGGCGGAAGAATAAAGATAGACACCGCGGCCGGACGCTTCTCCTTTAATTGTCGCGCACCCTGGACGTCGATGTCGAGGATCAAATCGACGTTCTCGGCGGCGGCGCGGTCCAGTTCGCTGAGGTGGGTGCCGTAGTAGTGCCCGAAAACCTGCGCATGTTCGAGGAATTCGCCCCGCGCAATGCGTTGTTCGAACTCGTCGCGCGTGATGAAAAAATAGTCCTTCCCGTCCACTTCCTGGCCGCGGGGGGCGCGGGTGGTGTAGGAGATGGAAAAGCGAAGATCTGGTATTTCGGCGAGCAGGCGCTGCGTGAGAGTCGATTTTCCGGAGCCCGAGGGGGCGGAGATGATGAAGACGGTGGTCATCGGCGGGCTGTCATTCCAGATTTAAGGACTGCTCGCGGACTTTTTCGATGGCGGCTTTGGCGCCCAGGGCGAGTTCGGTGATTTTCAGGCCCGCTTCCCCGGCGCCGCTGGTTTTCGAGAGGATGGTGTTGGTTTCGCGATTCATTTCCTGGAGCAGGAAGTCGAGCTTTTTCCCGACTTCGCCTCCCGCCTCGAGCATGCCGTCGAGCTGGGCGGCGTGAATTTTCAGACGCGCGAGCTCTTCGCCGATGTCGCTGCGGTCGGCGAGAATAGCCGCTTCCTGGGCGAGGCGCTGGGGATCGATCTGGACGCCTTTGAGCAGGTCGCGCAATTTTTCGGAGAGGCGGGTGTGGAAAGCGGCGTGGGCGGTGGTGCGGATCTGTTCCATTTCCGCGGCCAGGGCGCAGACGCGCGCATTGTGAGTGCGCATCTCGGCGGCGATTTCGGCTCCTTCGCGAGCGCGAAATTCGTTCAGAGCCGTCGAGGGCTTCCGAGAGCGCATCGAGCACCTCAATCTGGATGGCGCTCTCGGGCGCGGCCTCCTGCACCGATTCGGACAGCATCCCGGTATGGCGAAAAGCGGCGTTGAGGTCCGGCTCGGCGTGAATGCCGTGGGCTTCGGCGGCCTCACGAAAGGCCTTTAGATACTGGTGGAGCAGCTCGCGGTTCAGTGCGAGGATGGAGGATCCGTTCACACCGTTGGACGGAAGAGAGATGCGCACCTCGACGTGGCCTCGCGTCATCCGTGTTTTCACCATGGCGCGGATGGCGTTCTCGAATTCGTCGGCCGCGGTGGGCGCGTGGACCTGGACGTCGAGACCGCGGAGACAAGGCACAAAGAGCGAGCGGAGCCGGCGTGACACAGACTGTCCGCGCCGGCCTCCAATTGGTTGCGGCGTCGCAGGCTTACGCGCGCCTGCGTCAACTCCGCGGCAAGGTTCGCTTTTCACGCACGCTGGCTGAACTCAAGAGCGACCGGTGATCGCAGCCGACACCAGCACCTGGATCGCATACCTTCAAGGGGAGGGCGGCGAGGACGCTCAATTGCTCGACAGGGCCCTGGAGGATCGGCAGGTCCTGATGGCAACCGTGGTGCTCACCGAACTGTTGAGCGACTCGAAGATTCCGTCAGACGTTGCGAACACTCTCCTGGAACTCCCGCTTATCGAGACCAAAGCCGGTTACTGGCAACGGGCCGGCGAGTTGCGATCAAGCGTGCTTGCAAAACGCCGGAAGACGCGACTCGGCGATGCTCTGTGAGCTTTCGGCAAAGGTGCGTAGATCGCGGTTCAGCCTGATGTCCTGTCTGGCGGTTTGACCCTGAGGAAGAGCTTGTCCCATTTGTGGTGTTTGCCGGAACGGGTGGGGCGGCCGCCGGGGAAGGTCTGGTCGAGCAGTTGCGCATCGGAGATGTGGTTGGTTTCCATCCAGCGCCAGTTGGGAAGCGGGCCGCTGCTCGACCCGCCGACCCGCCAGGTCAGCAGTTTGATGACGCCGTTGTGCTGACCATAGTCATGAGGTTCGACGACCCGGTCGTTGTTGCGGCAGCGGAGCCGCAGCAGTCTGGTTTGTTCGATCGCGGTTCGCAACAACTGTTCGAGTTTCGGATCGGGCGCCTGCATGGGAACAGTCTCCTGCTGACCAGTCTGCACGCTCCGTGCCGGACATGTTTCCGGGAGGAATAGGTCAGGTTCCTGAGTGTCTGGCGAGCAGGGAATCCATGTCGTCACCGACGCCGTAGCCGAAGTTGTGGCTGATGACGCGTACGCGATCCAGCCGGGCGATCAGAGCATCGCGATCGGGCGCAGACAGTTGACCGATGACCTTAAGGGCCTGTTCGAACACCTCGGTGGTCACCCCAAAACCGGCCAATGGTGGTCACTTCAAAACCGGCCAATGGGAACGAGCCAGGACAAGTCATAGTTTTACCCTGACATCGAGGTCAAGGCAAGGCTGAACAGCAAACCGCCGGAACGATCGGATGCCGACGGGGGATGCACAAGGGGGCGGAGCCCTCTTGTGGGGGGAGCCGCGGAGTTCGCGGCGTGGGGGGAACCCGCCCGCCCCGGCTTTCCCCCGGAGGGGGAAACGGGAAAGGGGCGACCCACTTCCTTGCGCCGCAGGCGGTTTGGCTGATTTTCATGCAGCGCTCGCGGCGACAGTTTTGGTGCGCCAGCTGCGCGGCCCGCACTTGAGAATATGGCCGTGGTGCAGCAACCGGTCGAGCATCGAGCTGACTGCCGCGGTATCGCCGAGCAGTTTGCCCCAGTCTTCGACCGGCCGGTTCGATGTCAGCAGAGTGCTGGCGCGCTCATAGCGGCGCATGACGATTTCCAGCAGATCTTCGGCTGCAGTGAGCGGCAGCTTGCGCATGCCGAAATCGTCGACGATCAGCAGCGGCACCGTGGCCAGAGATTCGATGTAAGGCTTGCGCCGGCCTTCGGCCACCGCATCGGCGAGTTCTTCCAGCAGAACGTGGGCTTCCCGATAGATCACGCGATAGCCCTGCAGAATGGCGCATTGGCCGATGGCCTGAACCAGATGACTCTTGCCCGTGCCGCCGGGGCCGAGAAACAAAGCATCCTCGCGCCGGCCGATGAAGCCGCAGGCAGCCAGATCGAAGACCAGACTGCGATTCATCTTCGGGTTGAAAGTGAAGTCGAAGCCGTCGAGCGTGCGGTTGGCGTCGCGAAAACCGGCCTGCTTGCGGCGACGCTCCAGCAGACGGTCGGCGCGCCGCGTGAGTTCGTCGGAGATCAGACAAGAGATCAGATCGATCGGCGCCATGGGTTCAGCCTGTGCCTGATGTAAACGTGTTTCCAGAACGGCGGCCATGCCGCCGAGCCGGAGTTGACGGAGAGCGCGTTGTATTTCAGCGATGTTCATGAGTGATTCTCCTGATGGTTTTGCTGCGTTCGTTGTTCGATGAGGTCGCGGTAAAGCGTGAGCTGCCGGATGAGCGGATCGACCTGGCGCAGGCTTACCGGCGGATCGGAAGCACGCTCCAGCCAGCGGCGCACGAAGCGATAGTCGTAAGCCTCCAGTTCCAGAGCGGCGGCGCAGGCATCGTCCACGCGTGCCGCGCCGTACTTGCGGATGAATGACAGCAGACCCTGAATGCGGCGTACGGCAGCTTCAGCCTGCCTTTGATACATGCCCTGGGCGAGTTCACCGATGTGCGATCCGGCCTGCGCGGCGCGCGCCAGCAACTGCAGGATTCCCTGCGGTGTGCGGGGCGGGCGATCCTCATCTTTGATGCGATGGCGGCCACGCGCCTGGCGGAGATGTTCGCGCAGGAGCTGGCCGGTCCGCGGATCGAGCAGGCGAACGCAGCGGGCGTCCCACTGCACGGCGACGAGCCGGCCAATCCAGCCGGGCGGCGCGCCGTAGTAGGCGGCTTCGACCTCCACACATCCGTCCAGATGCACGGTTCTCTCGCCGTACTGGTAATAGCGAAACGGCTCCAGTGGCAGCGGCTGCAAGGCGGGCTTTTCCTCGGCAAACATGGCCGATACCTGGCGCTTGGTTGTGCCATGGATGCGTCTATCGGCCCAGCGTTCCTCCCACTGGTCGAGGTACGACTGAGCGGCCTCCAGACTCTCGAAGCGCTGGCCCTTCAGCGGTGTTCTCTGCGCATGTCCGACGCCGGATTCGACCTTGCCTTTGCGATCCGGATCCCGCACTCTGCAGGGCAACGCGACGGCCCTGTAGTGCGCGAGCGCGTCGCGATAGAGCGGGTTGAGCGCGGGGTCGTAGATATCAGGAGCCAGCACGCCCTCTTTCAGGTTGTCGAGCACTACGACCCGCGTGCTGCCGCCCAGACGACGGAAGGCCTGCTCATGCAGTTCGGCCCAGATGTGCGTGCTCGACTGGAACGAAAGCAGCCGGACACACTTGCGGCTGAAGCCGAGCGTGAGCACGAACAGTCGCGTGCGCCGGTACTTGCCGGTGCGCGCATCGCGCACCATCGGGCCCGTTCCGTAATCGACCTGCGCTTCTTCGCCGGGCGCGGTCTGAATGATGGCTCGCGCTTCGGGCGATGGTGTGCCACGCAGTCTGCGAACGTAACGCTTGACGCTTTCGTAGGCTCCTGCGAAGCCGTGGCCATCCACCAGTTCCTGCCAGATCGACATGGCGTTCCGCCCTTTGGCCAGCGCGGCCTCGATCAGTTCGCGGTACGGTTCGCTGTTGCTGTCGGTAACGGTTGCAGCGCATTTGTCCGCGCCGGAGTCGGTGGTCGCTTCCTCACCATTGGCCGGTTTTGCCGGCTCCGGGTCGATGGTCACCTCATTGGCCGGTTTTGCTTTTCGCCGGCCCCAGCCACCAGACCGGCCTACGGGAATGCCAGCAGCCCTCAGATATCCGGCTGCGGTTTCCCGGCGGATGCCGGTCGCCTTCTCGATCTTTCGCAGCGCCCAGCCCAACCGGCCGAGCGCAATGACCTGTTGCTTCTTCTCTTCGCTCAAGACATTGCTCACATCGACGGAGCCTATTTCCTCCGCCTGAGTCAATGTCCTGACTACGTTCTCATTGGCCGGTTTTCAGGTGACCACCATTGGCCGGTTTTGGGTGACCGCTGAGGCGAGCGGAACAGCAAACTCGTTCTGAATATCGCAATGGGCAAGCGCGATCAGTTGACTACGAACAACTTCATTGAAGGTCTGCGGGACGCCATCAAGCCCGGCACGTCGTTCCAGATAACGACAGACGGTTTCGCGGCATACAAGCACTCCATACCGGACACCTTCGGAGATTACATCGATTATGCGATGCTCATCAAGGTCTACCGTTCGCCCAGCGAAGGCGAAGCGCGGTACAGCCCGCCCGAAGTGCAGTCCGTGGAGGTAGTCCCAGTCTGCGGTAATCCCGATCCGAAACGCATCTGTACTTCGATCATCGAGCGCAGCAATCTCAGCATCCGCATGGGCAATCGCCGATTCACAAGGCTCACGAATGCCTTTGGCCGCAAGTGGGAAAACCAATGGGCTGCCGTGATGCTTTGGTACACGTATTACAACTTCTGCCGGATTCATCAGTCCTTGCGTGTTACCCCCGCGATGGAAGCCGGGATCGCCGATCACCAGTGGAGAATCGAAGAACTGCTGGCCTGATAGACTGCCGGAAATGAACCCACCAACACCGCAACTACAGCACGTCAAAGGCGTCACGCACGCCAAGCAATCAGTGATGCTGGACGGAATGTGGTTCGAGAATTGCACTTTCACAGAATGCACGATTATCTATTGCGGCGGTCCTTGCCGCACGTCGTCCTGCACCTTTAGTCCGAACACGCTCTGGGACTTCCGCAATCAGGCTGCTGAGGTGATTCTTGCCCTGCAACAGGCGGGCTGGCATTTAGGGTTCGGAAAACCAGGCAAGGATTGCGGGACCATTCAATTGAAGGACCATCCGACGCTTCAGTAGTGAAGCGTTCCGTCGTTATCAAAATCATGAACGCACCTTTAGGACACTACCGACCAGCGCTGCCGTGGCACATCGTCCGATATCACCCGATGACTACTTTGGTAGTTAATATGCTTAGCGGCCCGTGTCTAAACCACCCGATTTTGGGCGACGCGACAGCATAAGAGGTGTTTGGTTGAGGTCCTCCGTTTTCGCAGGATATAGCCGGAGTGTACGGATGGTGGCTGCCAGAAGGCTTCGACAGCTCTTGTAAAGCCCAGAATCGCAAAAACAGCTATGCATAAGCCATCGTGGGCCGCTTTGGGCTTACCGGCTCCGTAAAGGGAACGCATCAGCAGCGCGAGATTGCATGCCGCGGCCTGGATCAGCAGTTTCTTGTGAACATTTTCCAGCCCACGCACCCAGAGCCGGTCCATGCCGCCCGTATCGAACTGGTGTGCGAAGTTGCGTTCGAGCTTTTCCCCGCGCCCCCGTTGGAGCCGTTTGCCGCGTTCGCCCCCGACCCGCCGCCGATTGGCATATACCGCTTTCTTCTCCGCTGCTTTGCCATTCCAGTTACGCGTGCCGCGCTCCGGTTCCGCTATATACGTCCTGACTGCAAGATCGGCCAGAGCCACGGCCACATCGTTACTGTGGTATCCCTTGTCTGCCACCACTTCCTCTACCCCGCCGGGATGCACTTCGTAGTTTCCCCCGGGCGTCGTTGCCGCAACCAGACCGGCCACGGCCACACCGGCTTCGATAACCGTCTCCTCCATTGTTGCCGTGTCGGCGGCCGCTCCGCCATGTGTGGTGACTGCGACGATGGCTCCGGTCTCCATATCCACCGCGTTCTCCGCCTTGTAAGCCAGCGCCGTGCGCCCGTCTTTCAGCTTTGTGATCTCCGCTTCGGCATCGCCCGGACTCGCCCAGTCCTCATTGGAAGTTTTCTTTTTGCGCTTCCGGTCCATGCGTCGCAGTGCCGCTGCGTCGGTTGTTTCCACACCCTCGGCGGCCGCCAGCCGCTTCAGATATTCGTTATAGTTCTCCCGGGTGTCGCGGCGCACGATCGACTTCATGGCCGCGTTCGCCTCCAGCGTTGTCGAGTCCACGCCGATGGTCTTGCCTTTGATCAGCCCGCCCTGTGCCAGCCGTTCCAGCACCCAGGTGAAGATCCGCTGATGCGTCTCGGGACCGATCAGCCGCCGCGTTCGCGAGATCGTCACATGATCCGGCGTCTCTTCGTCCAGTCCAATGGAGAGAAACTGCCGCAGCGTGAGCGAATCGGCCAGTCGCCACGCAATGCCGCGCTCGCTATCGATGCCTTCGAAGAAACCGATCATCATGATCCGGAAATACAGCCCAGGCGCCAGCGACGGCCGGCCCAGTTTCGCGTGATAGAACCCGGCACAGCTCTTCTCGCAGAAACGGTCAAAGTCCGCCTTCTCCAGAACCCCGTTCAAGCGGCTGTAAAACGGGTGCCCCGGGGCAGCCGGCAACTCGCCTCCATACCAGAGCGATTCCTGCCGCTCTCTCTTCTTGCGCGTGCCCATCGCCATATCCCGATTTTAAAGTCAAAACGTTTTCGGGGCCAGGTGTTTTTAGACTTTAGACACGGGCTGTTAGAGACTTCACTCGCTCGGTTCGTGGACCAAGGCGTGTTTCGGGAATAGTTTCGAGCGGCATCGCTCGCCGCGCCTCGGCGGTTCCACTTAGATTTAAGTAATAGTGATAAGGATGCCGCGTCAATGAGTGATTTCCCAGATCACCGGTTCTGGTGAACTTGGAAAGGCTGCGGTGGTCGCTTCGCCGGATGATGAACCCGGTTCAAATGTAAAGCTATGTAATTAACCTCCGGAAGCCGTACCATGCAGGAGTAATCTGGCTAGCCATATGAAAATGAGCTTCTTAATAGGGACTTATCCCTCTCAGGCGCGGCTCTTATTAAATTGAAATTTCGGGTCGGCTATGGGAAGCAGGATAGCCCTTGTCCCGAGCCCCGCGCTGATTGTTGTTTGCGTGGACCTTGATCCGCCAACAATGAACTTGGCTTCAGACATCCGTCTCGTTTTGTACGAAGTGGGCAGCTTACTCGCGTGTCCTCGCCTATGATGATTACGGTCGAGCCGTGCAACTTCGAAAATGCCGTCAGCGTCGCTCGCGGCTGACTTTGTCTCCTCGTAGTTGGCTGTCGGGCTGGCGCCGGCGCCCCGGGCGGTCGCTTAAAGACAATTCCGGCTTCTCTCGATCCGATCTAAAATCTCAGGTTTAAGCCGAGCTTAAGGATCCGGGTAACGGACCTGGCGATCATCAATTCTTCGTTGGTGCGGATAACCCGAACTTTAACTCGGCCATGCGCCGGCGAAATCAGGGCTGCATTCCTGGCATTGCGCCTGTGATCTATTTCTATGCCGAGAAAACCCAGTCCATGGCAGATTCGCGCCCGGATGAGAGGGGCGTTTTCACCAAGCCTGCCGAGAAAACCACCGTCTCGATCCCACCGAGCGTTCCGGCGAAGGACCCGATCCATTTCCTGGCCTGATAACAAAACAGGTCTACCGCCGCCGCAGCCCGTTCATCGACGGCCTCACGGGCGCACAAGTCGCGAAGGTCGGAGCTTGTCCCGGAAACGCCAAGCAGCCCGGATTCGTGGTTCACCATTCGCTGAAATTTGGCAGCACTCATGCGCTCCGTGCGTGCCAAGTAATAGACCAGCCCCGGATCCAGGTCTCCAGTGCGGGTACTCATCACCAAACCCGCCGCAGGCGTGAAGCCCATACTCGTATCGATACTCTTCCCATGATGCACGGCGGCCATGCTGGCACCGCTGCCAAGATGCCCGAGGATCACGCGGCCCTTCGCGGCTTCAGGATCCAGGCGACCGAGTTCTTCCATCAGGAATGCGTAGGACAAGCCGTGAAAACCATAGCGCTCGACGCCCTTTGCCGCGTAGCGCCGGGGGATCGGGAGCAGCCTGGCAACGGGCGGCATCGTGCGGTGAAACGCCGTATCGAAGCACGCTACCTGGGGCAGTTTGGGATGCCGCTTCTGCAACGCTTCGATCAGTGAGATCTCCCGCGGAAGATGATCCGGATCGTATGCCGTGATTCGATGCAATTCCGCGAGCAATTTCGGCGTAACCCTTTCCGGTTCGGAATGTTTCATGCCCTGGACCACGCTGTGTCCAACGGCTTTGACGGACTGGAAGACTGGCTGCGATTCAAGCCAATCCAGCAGGAAACCTACAGCTGTGCGGTGATCGCCGGCGGAAAGCGGCAATGTCACCTGCGGTTTACCCGGCAGACCGTTTGCGACCATGTTCGTGCCGCTCGAACCGATGCGGTCGATCTTCCCATCGAGCCGGCGCTTCTCCTTTTCGCCTGAGTCGTAAACCGCGAATCGGATGCTCGACGACCCCCCGTTGATGGTCAGGATGCAGGGCGTCGCCTTTAGGGCCATTTCGATTGTGGGGTGCGCTTCAAGCGGCAGGCGCCTTCCCTACCTTGGGATTCTGCCAGGCACTATCTACAGCCGTTTGTCCGCTTCGCGCCAAATCCAGGGCGAGGATCGCGTCCGCCTGTTTCGGACCCCAAGTGCCACGTTTGTAAGTGTGACTTCGCGGGTGCTTTTTAAGAACCGGATCCACGACGGCCCAGGCGGCTTCGACTGCATCCTCACGCGTAAAGAGCGCGCCGTCGCCGATCATGGCATCGCCCAAAAGCCGTTCGTAAGGCGATTCCTCTTCAGGCCGCTCTTCAGACAGGTAGAGTTCCCGCTGGTCCCCGACGAATTCTTTGCCCGGGAGCTTGACCCGGGCGGCGACGGCGATTGCAGCATTCGGAGAGAGGCGAAAGCGCAGGTAATTGGTGTTCGGCGTCGAGTCCGCGAAAAGCTTTTGTGGCGGCGCCTTCAGCTCCACGAGTATCTCGGTTGCGGTTTCGGCCAAGTACTTGCCGGAACGCACGTACCAAGGCACCCCTTCCCAGCGCCATGAGTCGATGAAGAGCCGCAGGGCGCAGAAAGTCTCGACGTCGGAGTTGCCGGCGACTCCCGGTTCCTTTCGGTAGCCCTCGTACTGGCCGCGCACAAGGTCATGGCTCTTCAGCGGGCGCATGGCTTGAAAAACCCTGGCTTTCTCGTTGTGGACGGCTCCAAAGTCCCGGCCCGTTGGCGGTTCCATGGCAAGGAGTGCGATCACCTGGAACAGGTGGTTCTGAATTATATCCCGCAGGCAGCCGGCGGTTTCGTAAAAGGCCCCGCGGCCCTTGACGCCGAAATCCTCGGCCAGGTTTATCTGGAAACTAGCCACATAGTTGCGATTCCAGATCGGTTCCAGGAATGAATTGGCGAAACGGAAATAGAGAATGTTCATGATCGCCTCTTTTCCGAGGTAGTGATCGATGTGAAAGATCGAGTTTTCCGGGAAAACCTTATGCGCGACCTGATTCAGTTCCCGCGCCGACGCGAGGTCGCGTCCGAAGGGCTTCTCGACGATGACGCGAGCATGGCCGGCCAGTTTCGCCGCGCCGAGTCCTTTGATTACTGTTTCGAAGAGCGAAGGCGGGATGGCAAGATAGTGCGCTGGCCGGCGCGCGTTACCAAGCTCGTTTTTCAGCGCAGTGAAAGTGTCCGGGTCCGCGTAATCGCCGCCGACATACCTGAGCAGGGACAGAAGATGTTTGAGGGCGCTCCGATTCTCGACGCCGCCAGCGCGCTCTATACTGTCCGTCACACGCTTATGCAGGCGTTCCGGACTCCACTTCGGGAGGGCAACGCCGATTACCGGGACTTTCAGCGTGCCGTGTTTCACCATCGCATAAAGAGCCGGGAAGATCATCTTGTGGGCGAGATCGCCTGTGACACCGAAGATCACCAGCGCGTCCGAGTGGGAAGTGGCCATCAGGCATTCGCCTTGAGCGCGGCGGCCTTGGTCTTGATTCGACCGAGCAGATCTTTCCAGGACTCGACAAAAGAACCAGCGCCTTCACGCTGAAGATCGGCGCCGAGCTTTTCATCGTCAATCCCGGCCGTGGCGAACGCGGTGATTACTTTTTCGGCATCGCCGCCATCAACCGGCAGAACGTCACCCACCGTGCCATGATCGGCGAACGCAAGCAGCGTCTTTTCTGGAATCGTGTTGATTGTGTCCGGTGCAGCGAGGGCCTTCACATAAAGGACATCCGACGCCTTTGGGTCTTTCGTGCCGGTGCTCGCCCAGAGCAAGCGCTGCGGTTGAGCACCTGCCCGGAAGGCATTGAGCCAACGAGGTGAAGCGAGCAAATCGCGGTAGGCTTTGTAAGTACGCTTTGCTATTGCAATCCCCAGACGATCCTCCAGTTCCCTGGGGACTTTCCCCATCACCGCTTTGTCCCAGCGGCTGATAAACATCGAGGCGACGGAGCGCACCTTCGGATCGAGGCCGGCCGCGATCCGGCGCTCGATCCCGCGCAGGTAAGCTTCGGCCGCGGCGATATATTGCGCGCTTGAGAAGAGCAACGTGACGTTCACAGGCACGCCGGCGAAGATAGCCTTTTCAATCGCGGCAATCCCCTGACTTGTGCCGGGAATCTTGATGAAAAGATTGTGCCGGTGTGCCTGAGCGCGCAGTGCGACAGCAGCTTTGACTGTGTTGGCTGTGTCGTAGGCGAGCAGCGGAGATACCTCCAGAGATACCCAGCCATCCATGCCCCCAGTGGCGTCATGGATCGGTCGAAAGAGATCGGCCGCCTGCGTCAGATCCTCGATCGCAAGCTCGAAGAAGAGTGTTTCACCTGACTTCCCTTCGTCTGTTTTCTGACGGATGGCATCGTCATAAAACGTAGAATCCCTGATGGCAAAGTCGAAGATCGACGGATTCGAAGTCAGCCCTGTGACCGAAAGATCGTCGATATAGCGGCGCAGCGTCCCGCTCGTCAGGAGCCCTCGTGTTATGTTGTCAAGCCACAGGCTCTGACCAAGGCCGTGAAGTCGTTGCGTGGGGTTCACAGCTTCACTGTAAGAGAAGCATTGTCAAAATGGCGTCAAAACGGGCTGGAGCCACCAGCGTGGCGAGGCACCTTGACCGTCAGGTCATGTTACCGTTGAGGCAGTGGGCGTGAAAGAAGGAAACGAATGAGCAGATTTTCGATGCTCCTCGATACGATGCTCCCCAATTGGGCGTGGAACCGGCGCGTGCGCACCGCCAATTCCCCGACACGCCTGAAATACTGGGCGCTACGGCTTGGTTTGTTCATCTTTGTAATCGCCATCATGTACTTCTTCGGTATTCATCAGCATCAGGAACTCCGATAGCTCCGGTCTCCGCCGATTGAAATACTCACGAACTCAAGTAGCGACACGTTTCATAAGTAGGTGGGTACTCGGCGAGGCCATGACCTGATCGGTACTTCAGAGATTTACAAGCGCCGCGAAGCTGACCGGATCGAGGCTGGCTCCGCCCACGAGGAATCCGTCGATCTCAGGTTCGGCCATCAGACTCTTCGCGTTGTCCGGTTTGACGCTGCCGCCGTATAAAATGCGGACATTATTCGCCGCCTCGGCTCCGAATCGATCCTCTGCCTGAGCGCGGATCAGCCGGTGAGCCTCGGCCGCGACCTGCGGCGCAGCACTTTCGCCGTCGCCTATCGCCCAAACGGGCTCGTAGCCAATTACGATTCCCGCGAACTGCTGATCCGAAAGTCTCCCGACGCCGCACCGAAACTGCTCCTCCAGTACCTTTTCCACGTTCTTCTCCCGACGCTCTCCCACGCACACAATCGGAGTGAGCCCGGCATCGAGCGCCGCCATGGTCTTTTTCAACACGGTCTCGTTCGTCTCGTCGAAATACAGGCGCCGTTCGCTGTGCCCCACGATTACGTGAGAGCAACCGGACGCTTTGATCATCGGGCCGGAGACTTCGCCCGTGAATGCACCTTCGTTCTCCCAGTAGAGGTCCTGAGCGCCAATCCGGATGGTGGTTCCACGCGTGGCTTTGACAGCCTTCCCGATATCAAGAAACGGCGGGCAGATCACAACTTCGCAATGTTCGGAGTGCCCTGCCAGCGGCAGAAACGTCTCGAAAAAGGACGTGGTTCCAGCGGGGTTCTTGTGCATCTTCCAGTTCCCGCCGATCAGATGTGTGCGCATTGTCGGGCTAGGCTTTCCGCTCAAGATCCGATACCGCTTTGCCGAGATCGTCGATGCCCTTGCCCACTTCCTCCACAGCGTATTTACTGCCCTCGGTCAGCTTCCCGGCCAGCATCCTCGTATCTCCGACGACCGCGGAGACGCCCGCCTTGGCTTCACTGCCAGTCCAGTGGGCGGACTGTTCCAGGAAGAGTGCCCCGGCATTCATCTCGTCGCCGGTTTTGACGGTTTCTTTCTTCGCCCAGGTCTCTTTCGCTTTGATCTGGTGCGACTGAGCCAGGGCCAGGTCCGCGCGGCCAAATTTGTTATCCGCGACATTGACGTCTTTCACCGTCCCTTTCTCCGTATCGGCGGCCAGTTTTTCCAGTTCCTGTGCCGAGGAGTTCAGTGAATGTTTGACGTCGCCTTTCGCGCGGACGGCCTCCAACTTTACGAAGGCTTCTCCTTTGCGGATCTCCTGCGCCGCCTTCTCGTAATCCCTGGCAAGGAATGCTCCGTGTGCGTTCTGGAAATGACGGTCTGGCTCGTCGATATAGGGATACCAGGTCGATTCGTCCAGCACCACCACGTCGCGGTCTGCATGAATGGCCATTGCAATCGCGGTATCGAACCTTTTCGGCCCGATCGCCTTCCCCTTATCCAGATCAGTGGCCAGTAAGCTCAGTTGCTTCGATGCCGCATCGATGTTTTTCGTTGCTGGCGGAGTGGCCCCCGCGGTCTCTTTTGACAGCAACTCCGCGGCAGCGCGAATGTCTGTGGCCGCCATGGCAGGCTCTTTCTTCACGAAGGCCTCGCGCGCGGATTGCATCTTCCTGCTCAGATCGTCGATTACCGGAATGTAGTCTTTATCCTCGATAACCAGCCAGTCTTCCGGTGCTTTTGAGGCGGTTGCCGATTTGGAAGTAGCCCCGCTTCCGGCGACAACCGGAGCATTCGTCGCGTTGTTGTCAGCCGACGGGGCACTTTTGCTGCATGCAACACCGGAAATGGCCACTACGGCTACCAAGGCGGAAAGAATAATTGTCTTCATATCGTCTCCTGATTTAATTGATGGCTATTCATACGCTCAGGACAGGGATTTGCGACTGCCGAATGATTCCATATCCGTTGCCGTTGTCGCCCAAATGGCTGCGCCCGGGAATGTGTCCGATGATCAAAACATCGGCTTTCGTTTGCTCTGCCGCCCGGTTCAACAGCTCCGCGACATTGCCGCTGTCGATGATGACTTCGAAATTCGTGCCCATGGCCTGCTGAAGTTTGCCGATTTCTTCAACGGCGAAGTCGACGAACGTTTTTTTCCACACCGGGTCGACTTGGGATCCGCCTGGTCCGTAGAACTCGACGCTGCTCGTAATGTGGACCAGCGTAAGCGTCGCGTTGACCGCCTCGGCTATCTCAGCAGCCAGGGATACCGTGTGCCGGCTGTGTCCATTCAGTTCCATCGAACAAAGGATGCGACGAATCGAGAACTCGCCCGCCGGCGCCTCTTCAATGTGGGTGCCGGTCCAGACCGGGCACTGGGTTTCGTGCAGCACCTTCGCGGTTACCGATCCCAGCAGAAGCCTGTAGAGCGTTCCGTGACCATGGGTCGGTATCACGATCAGGTCGACGTTACGGTTGCGGGCCGTCTCGACGATTTCGCGGGCCGGATCGCCTCTGAGTAACATGCGTGTGACCGCAAACCCGTCGAGTTCCGGCGGGCGCGTCTGGTCCAGGTTTTTCTGTGCCCACTCGACGACCTGCGCGTGCAAATCCCGCGCTGTAATGTCGTGACCGGGCTCCAGCATTCCGTACGGATAACTGAGAGGACTCACCACGTGCAGCAGGATGATCTCCGCGTGGAAGCGGTGCGCCAGCCATGCGGCCTGGCGCAAAAGATGACGAGAACTGTCCGTGAACACGTCCGTGAACACGACGGGAAGAAGAATTTTACGAATGCTCAGCACTGGGCTCCTGTTTTCGCGCAAGAAATATCGCGCTGGATCGGGCCTCAACGCGGTAAGACTTTGAATGATCCACCCGCAGTTCCTCCCCCTCGGCGAACAAGTCCTGTGGCGCCAGGCGTGACGTATCCACCGCGAGGCGCCAGTTTAACGCTTTTGGCAGTGGCGGCAGGCAAAAGAGTGCGCCATTTGTATCGGCATTGAAGATCATAAGAAGCTTACTGTCTTTGTTTTCCTGTATTACGCAGGCGAGAGCTTTTTCTTTCGGATCGGACCAATTCGGCGAGCCCCCTGCCGGGTTCAGCCACTGGATTTCCGCGGCCGTGTAGAAGCTTTCCTTGCTCAGTGCCGGATGGGCGCGGCGAAAAGCGACCATGCCGCGGACAAACCGGTGGGTCTCCCGATGCCGTTCGAGGCAAGCCCAGTTAAACCAGCTGGTGTCGTTGTCCTGACACCAGGCATTGTTGTTGCCGCGCTGCGTTCGCCGGAATTCGTCGCCGCCGAGCAACATGGGCACGCCGCGCGAGACCAGCAGCGTCAGAAGAAAGTTCTTGATCTGGCGTTTTCGCATTGCATCGATTCCGGCATCCGCCGTCTCGCCTTCAGCCCCGTAGTTGTCGCTGAAGTTATCGGTGGTCCCATCATGATTGTGCTCTCCGTTTGCCTGATTGTGCTTGTATCGATAGCTCACCAGGTCGTTCAGAGTAAAGCCGTCGTGGCAGGTGATGAAGTTAATGCTGCTTTCCGGACCCCTCCCGGAGCTGGGTGTAGATGTCGGCACTTCCGCAGATGCGGCTGGCGAACGAGCCGAGCATCCCGTCGTCGCCCCGCCAGAAACGCCGGACATCATCCCGATAGCGACCGTTCCACTCCGCCCAGCGCCGCTTGGAAAAGCTGCCCACCTGGTAAGCGCCTGCAGCGTCCCACGCTTCCGCGATGAGTTTCACGTCTCTCAGGATCGGATCCTCGCGCGATCCGTTCCAGTAGAGGGGCATCGGCCAGCAACTTGCCGCTTTCGTCCCGCCCCAGAACAGACGCCAGATCGAAGCGGAATCCGTCTACGTGCATTTCGACCACCCAGTAGCGGAGCGCGGCGAGGATGTGGTCCCGCACTACCGGATGATTGGCGTTGATGGTGTTGCCCGTCCCGGTGAAGTCCCTGTAGTAGCGTTTGTCGCCCGCGAGCGTGTAAAAGATCGCGTTGTCCATGCCCCGGAAACACAAAGTCGGACCCAGTTCGTTTCCCTCGCCGGTGTGATTGAAAACGACGTCCAGAATCACTTCGATGCCCGCGCTGTGGAAAGCGACGATCATTTCCTTGAATTCGAGCTTCTGCTGCCCCAAACCTCCCGAGCTGCTGTAGGAGGCTTTGGGTGCGAAGAAAACTACCGGATTGTATCCCCAGTAATCCCCGAGCGGCGTCCCCGGATTTTCGTTGAACTCAAGGACAGGCATTAGTTCCACAGAAGTCACACCCAGATCCTTGAGATAGGGAATTTTTTCCACCAGTCCCCGGTATGTGCCGGGATTTTGTACGCCTGAGCTCGAATGAAAGGTGAAACCGCGGATGTGGGCTTCGTAGATCACCATCTTCGACCAGGGATGTCTGGGCGGCTGGTCTTCATTCCAGTTGAAATGCTCGTGCGTGAACACGCACTTCGGCATGGCCGCGGCATCGTCTACTCTCGAACACACCAAGTCCCGCTCGGGCGCAGACGAATCGTACCCAAGGGCCTTTCCAAAATCCCAACGCGCTACCCGCGAGATCGCAGTGGCAAATGGGTCGAGCAGGAGCCTGGCGAAATTGAACCGTTGCCCCTCACTGGGCAAGTAAGGACCGTCCACGCGATACGCATAAAGTTGACCGGGCCGAATTCCGTCAACCCACACATGCCACACATCGCCGGTCCGGTTGCGCGCCGGGTCGAGATCTATCCGCCGCGAAGGAATGTGGTCCTCGGTGTTATCGAACAATTCGAGCCGAACACGGGTCGCGTGACGGCTGAAAAACGCAAAATTTCCGCCATTGTCCTGCTGGGAGGTACCCATTGGCAAGGCGGACCCCACGCGAACGGCAGTGCAGTCGGATACGGCCTCCAGGTAATCGTGCAGCGGACGTTCCGGCGTTCTTCTCACCGACGCTGCCATAGAATTTGATGGGCTTCCAGCGGAACCGCAGCACCGCAGAAATGCGGTATCACCCGCACTGTGTAGTCAGCGGATGGGCGCGCGGCGGACACCTGCGCCGCATAAAAGCAGCCTTCGGCTTTCATCTCCTGCCGGACCGGAGTGCCCTCGTTAATTCCATCGGCGTACAGTTCGACCAGGACGGAATTCGGATCCAAATCACCGGTAAAAAGCTGGACCTCGAACGTGTGATGCTCACGATCAGTCTTGACCGTGACTTCACCGAGTCGCAACCTGTCCCATCGCTCTTCCAGTGCCTGCTGCCAATCGACCATTTGTTGGCCAGCCGCACCTTTGTCGCCTGCGCGCACCCGGTAAGCCGACGCAGCCGGGATATAGTGCTTCTCGGCATAATCGCAGACTGCGCGGTTCGCCGAAAAGCGCGGTGTCAGCTGCGCCATGCTTTCGCGCATCCGCGCCACCCAAGCCGCGGGAACGCCATTTCCGTCACGAGCATAAAATTCCGGAATCACTTCACGTTCGAGCAGACTATACAGAGCATCTGCTTCGGCAGCATCCCAAGCCGGGTCGTCGCCGTGTTCCTTGCCGTCTCCTAATGCCCAGCCGATCTCCGGCGCATAAGCTTCCGCCCACCAGCCATCCAACTCCGACAGATTGATGCCGCCGTTGACGAGCACCTTCATGCCGCTGGTCCCGCATGCCTCCCAGGGGCGACGCGGGGTGTTGATCCAGACATCCACCCCCTGCACCAGGTGCTCGGTCAGAAGCATGTCGTAGTCGCTGAGAAAAATCGCGTGCGGACGCGCTTCGGGCTGTCGGATGAACCGGACCCACTTCTGAATCAAAGCCTGTCCCGCCCGGTCCGCCGGGTGCGCCTTTCCGGCGATAATGAGTTGCACCGGGTGCTGTGAGTTGGTCAGTATACGAAGGAGCCGCTCCGGGTCATGCAGCAGCAGATCCGGTCTTTTGTAAGTTGCGAAGCGGCGTGCGAAGCCCAGCGTCAGAATATTCGGATCGAAGAGATGGCTGGCGCCTTCGACTGCTTCGGGTATCGCGCCCGAGGCGGCCAACTGCTGTGACAATCGTTGACGAGCGTACTCCACAAGCGATTTACTGGCGTCTGTGCGAAATTGCCATAGCTTCGTGTCCGAGATACGGCGAACATCCTGCTCCAGATGTTCCGTTGTCCCGAGCCAGCGGTCTTTTCCACAAGCATCGGTCCACAACTTATCGGCTTGTGCCGAGTCCCACGTTGGCATGTGAACGCCGTTGGTCACATATCCGACAGGGACTTCGTCCTCCGGCCAGTTAGGGAAGAGAGGTTGAAAGATGTACCGGCTCACTTTTCCATGCAATCGACTCACACCACTGACTGCACCGCACCCACGAATTGCCAGATATGCCATATTAAAAGGCTCCGAAGAGTCTTCCGGGTTCTGGCGGCCAAGGGCAAGCAAATCCTGGAGCGGAATGCCGAGTTTCTGCTGCGTATATCCACCGAGGTATTGTTCGATGAGGTCCGGGGCGAAGCGGTCAAAACCGGCCGCAACCGCCGTGTGAGTAGTGAAGAGATTGCCTGGCCGCGTTGCAGCCAGTGCCGCTTTGAAAGGTTTGCCCGTCTCTTCCATGAAATCGCGGGCGCGCTCCAACACAGCGAAGGCCGCATGCCCTTCATTCAGGTGACAGACCTCCGGCTCAATTCCAAGTGCGCGAAGCAACCGCCATCCGCCGATCCCGAGTAGTATTTCCTGTTTGAGGCGCAATTCCGGGCCGCCTCCATAGAGTTCGCTCGTGATCCCGCGATGCGCGGGAAAGTTCGCTGCATCATTACTGTCCAGGAGGTAAAGCTTCACTCTGCCAACCTGAACCTGCCAAGTGCGCAGCCAGACCGAATATCCCGGCAACGCGATCTCCAGACGCAACCATTCTCCGTTCGGATGACGTAACGGGCTGATCGGCAACTGGCCGGGATCGTTGTACGGGAAGAGTGCCTGCTGTGCACCGTTTTTGTCGATCTCCTGCCGAAAATAGCCCTGTTGGTAGAGGATGCCCACCCCCACCACCGGGACTCCCAGATCGCTGGCCGCTTTCAGTTGATCGCCCGCCACATTTCCAAGCCCTCCGGAGTAGATGGGCAGCGCTTCGCTCAGCATAAATTCCATGCTGAAATAAGCGGCGCAGGTGAGGGATGTTTTCGAATGGTTCTTCTGAAACCAGGCAGGCGCTTCCGCGGCTTGCCGGCTGGCTTCTGCCAAATCATCGACGTTCTTGCGGAAAACAGGGTCGGCAAGCACCCGTTTGATCTTGTCGCGCGACGCCGTCTGGAGGACGACCCAGGGGTTACTTGTGATCTCCCATAGTTTAGGATCCAGCTGCCGCCAAACTTCGTCGGTAGCGTGGTTCCACGACCAGCGCAGATTCAAAGCCAGATCCGCCAGAGAATCGAACCCGTCGATTCCAGCGGCCTGATGAGCATAGGGGGAGGTGACTGTGCCGGTTTGATTGCTCATGATCGGCTGCGTGACCCCGCGTTACCACACGAAAAAACAGGCGCCGCCGTCCGCCTGGCGGACACGCCCGGCCATGACCGTGCCACGGCGCATCGGCGTCGTGCCGTGTTGACCCACAGCGGCCAGCTCCGGCTCGGAACCAGTGACCTGTTCGACCTCCACTGCACCGTGCCGGTTCATGATATTCGCGGCGGCTTCCACCTTCTCGTCGGAGCCTGTGGCGAAAGCCAGCGCCCCTCCGCGCCGTAATCCTTCGACGTACGCACGCGTCTCGGGAATGGTCGCCCCGATCCGGGCAAGTTCGCGGCTCAAGTCCACTTCGAAATCGATCCGGGGGAAGCTCATCACGCCGGTGACGATCAAAGCTCGCCGGCTCTCTCATAGTGCGAACTTCCTGGCGGGGAAAACCAAGGGCCTCGATCTCAAGAACCGCTGCGTCCACAAGTCCAGCATTCTCAAATAATCCAACTACAGTCTTCGGCATGAAACCTCCATCGGAACTCAAGCTCAGTATGCGGCGAGAAATATCAAAATGCCGTCAAAACAAGGCCAGAGTGTCGAGGAGGGCATCGCATTGCCTTCAGCGTTGCCGTTTTTGACGGCATTTTGACGCGGATTGCGCTAGCTTTCAGGCTGGGATTGACGCTTGGAACACCTGCGTCGACTCGTGACCGGACCGGGATGAAAAGGAGTTTGGGTGCAAACTGAACCTGGCGCAATGAGTTTCAGTGAAGGTCACGCGCGCGATCACCGTTGGGGGGGTGATTCTGGCTGGAGGAGACGGAAAGCGATTGCTCCCGCTGACGCGAAGAATCACCGGCGACGACCGGCCCAAGCAGTTTTGCTCCGTGATGGGGGAGGAAACACTCCTGCACCAGACTCAACGCCGGATTTCGACGCTGCTGTCGCCGCAGCGTACCTTGCTGGTATTGACGAGGACGCACGAGGCTTTTTACGCCGATCAGGTCGCCGGAATTCCGCGTTCAGGAATGCTGATTCAGCCATGCAATCGAGGTACGGCGCCCGCCATCATCTACAGTCTGCTGCATGTCCGTGAGATGGACCATGAGGGTGTCGTTGCCTTTTTCCTCCGATCACCATTTCTCCAATGATGAGGCTTTCGCGGGACATATGGAGTGGGCTTACGCCGCAGCCGGCTCCCTCCCTGAGCAGGTGATCCTGTTGGGTATTCCGCCCGACTCTCCGGAGGTGGAATATGGCTGGATCGAGCCCGGAGCCTGTACGAATGGAGTTGTCCCAGGTTCCGTCTTTCCCGTGAGCCGATTTTGGGAGAAACCGCGCCAGAAACTTGCCGCGGCTCTGATGGCGCAAGGTTGTCTCTGGAACAGCTTCGTCATGGTTGGCCGTGTCGACGCTTTCCTGAACCCAATTCGCCACACGCTTCCATCGCTGCTTGGCGCATTTGAATCTATCCGGTCACCGTTTTCGACTGTATCCGGGGAACAGGAATTGCACGAGCTTTACTCCGGCATTCCCGCGACCAGCTTTTCTCAGGACGTCATGGCGGTCCGGCCCACGGACCTCTCCGTCCTGTGTGCCACGGGTCTCGGCTGGAGCGATCTTGGAGAACCTGGCCGTGTCCTCTCTGTACTTGAGAGCAAAGGCGTCAAGACAGAGTGGGGATTTAGAGCGGGTCGCCAACTCGGTCAGGCGGCGGGATAGCAAGGTGTCCGGCTGCGGAATGGAGCAGATGGAACCGTGACTCGTACGCAGTTGGAAAGTCTTGGGCTGATGCTGCAAGCGCACGTCCGGCGCGCGGAAATGTGTCCAGCGCAGGTACGCCTGATGAGAGCGGCGCTCGACCGAATCGCTGCCGGGACCTATGGCCGTTGTGCCGGGTGCTATGGCGAGATCGGTATGGCCAGGCTGACAGCACTGCCGCACGCCAGTCTCTGCATTCCGTGCCAGGAAGACGCGTTTCACCACCGCGACTCAGGCAACGTGGGCAGCCGGAGATTCATCGAGGAAGGCGGCAATAATGTGTGACTACTCACTTATGGCGGTTCCAAGCCGCCTGGCGGTTTCCGGCGACGAACTCGTCGTCCACAGATTTGACGCGAAATCCGTGGGGCTCGCGGCAGGCTTCGATGTTCGACAACGACTGGCCGGGAACGAAGGGTTATGGACGCGGCTCAGGAAGTCCCTTTGGCCCGTGGATACCACAATACGGACGGTCTGTATTCCACCGGGCGCTCGCTTGTTGATTCGGGATATCTCGGCAAAGCTGCAGCGTGAATGCGGCTTTTGCGAGGACGTGGAAGAGGCGGTGTTTACTCAGATTTCAACCACCGTAAACACTTTTCGCGACGCCGTCCGGTTTCAGAACGGTGTTGTAGTGCTGTTGCAGCGGCGTGACGAAGGCCAGAGTGTGCATGTCGTGGATCTTTCTTCGGCTGAGGAACAAGTGACCGCTCCGAAGGGACGCCAGCGCGCGACAACGCGGATGCTCCGAACGCGTAAAACCAATATCGAGGGCTACTTCAGTCGCCCCGATCTATAGCGCCGCAAGCTTCCTGAAACGCGAATTCCCTGGCGAGTTCCAGAGTCGGGAACTCCTCAGCCCCGTGACTAATGGTGATGGATCGTTCGGGGTGCTTTACAAGCGTGTAATCGCACTTCCAATACCCATGCGCCTGTTGATGCATCTCCATTTCGATCTCTATCCCTATGTGGGTAGCCTGAATCACTGTACGCTCCTTTGTCGGTCATTGCGTCTGCCGCTCACTTTTCTGGCAAACGGTCTTGCCAGGCGAGTTCCAGCAGCCTGTCAACGTCTCCTGCGACTTCGAACGCTCTATCCGCTACCGCAATTTCCTGCATGGGCCATTGCGGCAATCCGGATTCCGGGGCGGCATGATCTCTATTCTCACGCTGTACCTCCCCGTGGGCGTCTCCTGTATGTTCACATTCACAGCCCAGTCGGAAATGTCATGCCTCCGGATGAAGTTGTGAACGGCGGCTCGGGCGTCGTTCTCCTGTTCTTCGGAGAGTCTCCCAAACTTATGATCCATTGCCTTTACTGCGATCCCGTTCTGCACGAGAAGCGCCGAAACAGCGCCCGCGGTGAACAAGCGATTGTTGGCGTTTGCCTCATTGCACCTGCGCGTGAGAGGCGGAAGACGGGTAAGCCGAATCGGATCGCAGCCGGTATCCCACGCCCGGTTCCGTAACGATCGGGAGAACGTGACCGGAATCGCTTGCCAGTTTCCGGCGCAGATTGCTTACCGTGACGCGCAATAGATGTACGGCGTCCTGATATTGGGTGCTGCCCCAGACCTCGTGTATGAGTTGATGGTGCGTTCTCACACGTCCGGCGTGACGAGCGAGGACGTTCAGAAGATGATACTCGGTCGCTGTAAGGGCGACCTGCTCATGTCCAACGAACACTTCTCGCCGGTTGAAATCCAACTTGAGCTCGCCGGCCCTGAAGACATCGTTTTGCGTGCCGCCGAAGGCCCTTCGCAAAGCAGCCCGAATGCGCGCCAGCAGTTCGCCCATGGTGAACGGTATCGTAAGGTAATCGTCAGCGCCGGAATCGAGGCAGGCAATTATTTCCGATTCCTCGTTCCGCGCGGACATTACGAGAATCGGCGCAGACGTCCAGCTCCGAAGTCGCCGAAGAAGGTCCTTGCCGTCCATATCGGGCAAAAACAGGTCGAGCAGGATCAGCGTAGGCCGAGCCGACTGATATTTCCGCAACGCATCTTCGCCGGAAGAAGCTGGGTAGGGGCTGTAACCGGCAGATTCCAGCGCGCCGCTCAAGGTGCCGAGCATTGAGTCCTCATCGTCCACGAGCAGGATTCGGAGTCTCTCACTCTGCGCGCGCGCATATGTTACGGTTCCTTGATTCGAAAGCCGCAAGCCCTGGGAGTACGCTGCCATTTATGGAATCTCGTATACCGGCGATGCAACTTGATGGCCAACGCACAATTTTCGCGGCTTTTGCCACTTCAATGTGACTGACCGCGCACGCGGCGGTCACTTCCGTTGCCCATTATCTGGTCCATACGGCTCACCGCCGATGCGCGCTCACGTCCCCGTCGTCGCTGTTCGTCTTCGCGCTCTTCACATTTCACGCAGATCGGCTTACCCATCACGCGCAACTGGGTTGGCTCGCCGCAAACGGAGCAATTTGAAGTCATTCGAGACTCCCTTCAATGCGGATTGGAAAATCCAGCTTATCTCCGATCTCGTAGAGTGTCTGTTCAATATTGGTCAAGGCTTACGGATAATTCACCGGCCTGTTATCGGGTACCGTAACCAACCATACGATCGCCCAAATGGGGTTGGTTATTCGCGCTCAGTCCTCTCAATCGTCAGCAGGCCATTTTTTGACGTGGATTTGACGTTTTTCCCGCTACGTTGAAGATGAATTCCGATGTTGTGACCGCGTGCTCCTGCTCGAAAGCAAAGGCGGATTAATCGGCATGTTGCATCGGTGAACCGATGCCAGGGAATGCGCCGGGAGGCTGAACGCAATGATCGAAAGCACCCTCGAAAAACCGACTCAAACATCACCCATCGGTCCAACCGCAAGGAGGGCGACAGCGGAGGAGTTGGGTGTTCCATTGACGGGCGAACTACTACGGAAGATGAATGCCTACTGGCGCGCCGCGAACTATCTTTCGGTCGGGCAGATTTATCTGTACGACAATCCGCTGCTCAGAGAACCCCTAAAGCTGTCTCACGTGAAGCCGCTGGTGGTTGGGCACTGGGGCACCACGCCGGGCCAGAACTTCATCTATGTTCATTTGAACCGAGTGATCAAGAAGTATGACCTGGACATGTTCTACATCGCGGGTCCCGGTCACGGCGGTCCGGCGATTGTGGGCAACGTATACCTCGAAGGCAGCTGGAGCTGAAATCTATCCGAACGTCACCCAGGACGAAGCCGGGCTGAAAAAACTGTTCAAGCAGTTCTCGTTTCCCGGCGGAATATCCAGCCATGTCGCGCCGACAACGCCGGGGTCGATTCACGAAGGCGGTGAATTGGGGTATTCGCTCAGCCACGCCTTCGGGGCTGCGTTCGACAATCCCGATCTGATCGTCGCCTGCGTCGTCGGCGACGGTGAATCGGAAACGGGGCCGCTCGCGACCTCATGGCAGTCCAACAAGTTACTCGACCCGATTACCGACGGAGCCGTGCTGCCAATCCTGCACCTCAATGGCTATAAGATCAGCAACCCGACCATCCTGGCGCGGATTGAGCATGAGGAATTGGAACAATTTATCCGCGGCTGCGGCTGGACGCCGCATTTCGTGGAAGGTGATGATCCGGACAATATGCACCAACTCATGGCCGCCACCATGGAAAACGTCATCGGGGACATCCGGCGAATCCAAAGCCACGCACGAAGCACGAAAGAAACCACTCGGCCCCGGTGGCCCATGATCGTTCTCAAGTCGCCCAAGGGCTGGACAGGGCCGAAAGTCGTCGACGGCCTGCAAATCGAGGGCACATTCAGGGCGCATCAGGTTCCGCTGCTGGTGGACGCCGATCATCCCGATCACGTCGAGCAACTGGAAAGCTGGATGAAGAGCTACAAGGCCGAGGAACTCTTCGATGAGCATGGCCGGCTCAAGCCGGAATTGGCCGATCTCGCCCCGAAAGGCGACCGGCGGATGGGTATGAACCCGCATGCCAATGGCGGCATACTGCTGCGAGATCTGCGTATGCCGGACTTCCATGTCCACGCGGTGAACGTGCCTTCGCCAGGCGCCGTTAACGGCCAGGACACCCTCGTGCTGGGTACGTTCCTGCGCGATGTGGCCAAGCTGAATCAGGATCAGCGCAACTTCCGCGTCTTTGGACCAGACGAGACTCTTTCGAATCTCCTCGGCGCGGTTTTTGAAGTCACCAACCGTCAGTGGGATGCCCGGGAAGTGAGGAATGACGAATTCCTCGCTCCCGCCGGACGCGTGCTGGATTCGATGCTCAGCGAACACCAGTGCGAGGGCTGGCTCGAAGGTTATCTGCTGACCGGGCGGCATGGGTTGTTCAACAGCTATGAAGCTTTCATTCGCATTGTCGACTCCATGTTCAGCCAGCACGCCAAATGGCTGAAGGTATGTCTGGAGCTGCCCTGGCGCCGGAAGATCTCATCGCTGAACTATCTGCTCGCTTCCCACGTGTGGCAGCAGGATCACAACGGTTTCACGCACCAGGATCCCGGATTCCTCGACCACGTTATTAACAAGAAGGCCGACATTGTGCGCGTCTACCTGCCGCCCGATGCCAATTGCCTGCTGTCCGTCTTCGATCACTGCCTGCGCAGCCGGAATTACGTCAACGTGGTGGTCGCGGGCAAACACGCTCTGCCGCAGTGGCTGACGATGGACGCGGCGGTCGTGCACTGCACCGAGGGAATCGGCATCTGGCAATGGGCCAGTAACGACCAGGATGCCGAGCCGGATGTCGTGATGGCCTGCTGCGGAGACACGCCCACGCTGGAGATTCTGGCCGCCGTTTCCATTCTTCGCGAGCATCTGCCCAATCTGAAGATCCGTGTAATCAACGTCGTCGATCTGATGAAGCTGCAGTCGAGCAGTGAGCACCCGCATGGACTCAGCGAAACCGACTACGATTCGCTGTTCACCCGGGACAAGCACATCATATTCGGCTTCCATGGATACCCTTGGCTGGTGCACCGGCTCACCTACCGCCGGACCAACCGCAATCTGCACGTGCGCGGCTACAAAGAAGAAGGAACGATTACGACTGCGTTCGACATGAGGGTGCAAAACGATCTGGACCGCTTTCATCTCGTCCAGGACGTGGTTGACCGGGTACCCAACCTGGGAACTAAGGGGGCCTACCTGAAGCAGATGGTGCAGGACAAGCTCATCGAGCACAAGCAATACATCGATGAGCACGGCGAGGACTTGCCGGAGATTCGTAACTGGAAATGGGGCGGGGGCGAAGTGGCGAAAGCCAAACCGCAGGCAAAAAACGGGAACAGGAGGAAGTGAACCTGCGCAACATTCCGCGGCATGGTAAGGAATGAAACCGATGAGTGAGAGCAACTATGGCCACCCGGGAAATGAAGGGCCGGAACGTGCCGCCGTTCGTTACCATGTGCAGGGCGACCCGCGTCCCTACTGGACGCGAGCGCATCATGACTTCCGCTTCTGGATTGGCATGGTCCTTATGCTTTCGGCCATCACCATCTACATCATGAGCGATGACTTATCGCTGCTGCCTCGCGGCCGGCCGCATGTAACGCTTCCAGGCACGATCGGAAAATAACGGAACTGAATCAACTCAAGGATAGTCATCATGAAGCCGACCGCGGATAAGCCCGATACGAAGCCGGGACCAGCGCCGGGAGCGAAGTCCGATGCGCAGAAAAACCTGAAATCCATTTCGATGGCGGAGTTGCAGACCAAGCTGGGGTCGTCTCCGAACGGCCTGAGCCAGGACGAGGCGAAAAAACGGCTTGCCCAGTATGGGCCGAACGAAATTGCAGAAAAGAAAGAAAACCCGTACCTGAAATTCCTCACCTATTTCTGGGGGCCGATCCCGTGGATGATCGAAGGCGCGGTGATTCTGTCTGGCGTGGTCCGGCACTGGCCGGATTTCTTCATCATCCTTCTTTTGCTTCTCTCCAACGCGGTCGTAGGATTCTGGGAAGAGCACCAGGCGGGCAACGCGATTGCCGCGCTCCGGAAGCAGCTGGCCATCAAGGCCAAAGTCAAACGCGACGGTAAATGGACCGATCCTTCGGCGAAGGAACTGGTACCGGGCGACGTCGTTCGGCTGATGCTGGGCGATATTGTTCCGGCCGACGCGCGCCTGCTGCCCGGCGACCCTCTGCAAGTGGATCAGTCTGCGCTGACAGGCGAATCTTTACCGGCCGAAAAAAAGCCGGGAGATGCGGTGTTCTCCGGATCCATCATTCGGCAGGGCGAGAGCGAAGCCATGGTCTATGCCACCGGCACGGACACCTACTTCGGCAAGACCGCGCAAATGGTGCAGGGGCCGGAATCCGCCAGCCATTTTCAGAAAGCAGTGCTCAAGATCGGCGATTACCTGATTGTTCTCGCGGTCTTCCTGGTAGGCGTAATTGTCACCGTCGCGCTCTTCCGTCACGACCCGATCCTGAGCACGCTCGAGTTCGCGCTCGTGCTTCTTGTCGCCGCAATTCCCGTTGCCATGCCCACCGTTTTGTCCGTCACCATGGCAGTGGGCGCACGCCTTCTTGCGAAGAAACAAGCCATTGTCACGAAACTCTCCGCCATCGAAGAACTGGCCGGAGTGGACATTCTTTGCTCGGATAAGACCGGCACGCTGACCCTGAACAAGCTGACCCTGGGCGACCCGTTCACGCTGAAAGGAATTGCCGCGAGCGAGGTCATTCTTTGCGCTGCCCTGGCCTCCCGCGCCGAAGATAAGGACACGATCGACCTGGCGGTAATCGGAGGCGTGAAGGACGACAAGGCGCTGAAGGCTTGCCAGGTGCTTCATTTCCAGCCTTTCGATCCGGTGCACAAGCGTACCGAGGCCACGGTCAAAGGCCCGGACGGAAAACAGTTTTATGTGGCTAAAGGCGCGCCGCAGGTAATTCTTAAGATGTCCGTTAACGCCAGCGAGGTGAAGGACGCCGTCGACAAGGCCGTCAACGAATTCGCGGCAAAAGGATTCCGGTCGCTGGGCGTAACGCGCGCGGATGAGGAAAACAAATGGCAGATGGTGGGTGTGCTGCCTTTATTCGATCAGCCTCGCCCCGATGCCAGGGCGACCATCGCGAACGCCCGCGACATGGGCGTTTCCGTAAAAATGGTCACCGGCGACCAGATGGCGATCGCGAGGGAAACTGCAAAACAGCTGGGGATGGGAACCAACATTCTCGATGCCAGCGGTCTGGGCGATATCAAACACCACGAGACCGCGCAGATGGCTGAATCCATCGAACAGGCGGATGGATTCGCGCAGGTATTTCCGGAACACAAGTTCCACATCGTGGACACGCTGCAGCAACGCGGGCACATCGTCGGCATGACCGGCGACGGCGTCAACGACGCCCCGGCGCTGAAGAAAGCGGATTGCGGAATCGCCGTCTCAGGCGCCACGGACACGGCGCGCGCGGCGGCTGAAATTGTTCTCCTGGCTCCCGGTCTGTCCGTGATCATCGACGCGATCAAGGAGAGCCGCCGCATCTTCCAGCGCATGAACAGCTATGCGATCTACCGCATCGCCGAGACGCTGCGCGTGCTGTTTTTCATGACCCTGGCGATTCTGGTCTTTAACTTCTACCCGGTAACCGCGGTGATGATCGTTATGCTGGCGCTGCTCAACGACGGAGCGATTCTGTCCATCGCTTATGACAACGTTCACTATAAAGATAAGCCCGAGGCCTGGAACATGCGGCTGGTTCTCGGGATTTCCACGGTGCTGGGCATTATTGGAGTCGTGGCTGCGTTTGGCCTGTTTTATATGGGCGAGCGCGTCTTTCATCTGGACCGGGACCACATACAGACGCTGATGTATCTGAAGCTGTCGGTCGCCGGCCATCTGACGATTTTCCTGACGCGCACCCGCGGGCCGTTCTGGTCGATACGCCCGGCGAAGATTCTGTGGATCGCAGTGCTGGGTACCCAGACGGTGGCGACTCTCATCGCGGTCTACGGCCTCTTCATGCATCCGCTCGGCTGGGGTTGGGCCGGGTTCGTCTGGGCTTACGCGATTGCGTGGGCTCTATTCAATGACCGTGTGAAGCTACTGGCCTATCGCATTCTCGACCCACCGAAACCCTCACTGCCGGGCAAACCAACACAGGACCGGAAGCCAACGCCGCAGGATCTGAAACCGGAGATTGAGACGCGGGCCTATGAACTGTTTGAGAAGCGCGGGCGCACCGAAGGCCAGGCAACAGAGGATTGGACCGAAGCGGAGCGCGAGATCGAGAAAGAACATCCCATCGCGACCAAATGAAAATAACTTCAAACGACTACCGTGTGAAGCCGGGCTCGAAGGTAAAACTCGACGAGTTTCCGACGCTCGGCAAGCCCATCTGCGATTCGAAGAAAAAATACCACGAGCTTCTCGATGACCATGTTGAGCAACTGAGCGCCCTGCAACGCCTTCACTATGCTTCGAATAAATATGCTCTGCTGGTTATTTTTCAGGGCATGGACGCGGGTGGAAAGGACGGCGCCATCCGGCACGTTATGTCCGGAGTCAACCCGCAGGGCTGCGAGGTTTTCAGTTTCAAACAGCCGAGCGCCAATGAACTGGAACACGATTTCCTGTGGCGCACCACGTGCGTTCTTCCTGAGCGCGGGCGGATCGGTATTTTCAATCGTTCCTATTACGAGGAAGTACTGGTGGTTCGGGTGCATCCGGAAATCCTCCGTAGTCAGGGTCTGCCGGAGGAATTGCGCGACGAAAACACCATCTGGGACGAACGGTATCGCTCCATCGTGGATCTTGAAGGACACCTTTATCGGAACGGAACGCGAACCGTCAAAGTGTTCCTGCACCTTTCGCTGGAAGAGCAGAGAAAGCGATTTCTCGAACGCATCGACGAGCCGGATAAAAACTGGAAATTCAGCGCCGCGGACATTCACGAAAGGAAATTCTGGAAGTGTTACATGGAGGCTTACGAGGAATGCCTGAGCGCGACCAGCACCCATCATGCGCCGTGGTACGTAGTTCCCGCCGACGATAAAGACAACGCCCGATTGATTGTCTCGCAAATCGTCCTTGATTTATTCCATGAACTCAAAATGGCATATCCAAAAACCACCCCGAAACGCGAGCATGAATTGAAAGCGATTCGGAGGCTGCTGGAGAAGGAATAAGAGGTAAAGAAAATGATCGACAGTAAAGTCCAGACACCGATAGACATATCGACCGTCAGCGTCTCAGCCCCCGAAGCTCGGCCTCCGGTTAACGAACCTCAGCCTCCGGTAAACGAATTCAGGATCGCGCCGCCGCCAGCCTGGGTGGGAAAGATGCTGAAATGGCTTTTCCCCGTTGCCGCGCTCCTGTTCGTCGCCCTGATCGCTATCCCCGGCTTTCTGCAAAAGTGGTTATGGATGCGGCAACTCGACTATGCCAGCATTTTCTGGACGCTATTTTCGGTCAAAGTTGGATTGACCTGCACGGCGTTCGCCTTTGCGTTTCTGTTTCTGTGGTTGAATGTGCGGCAGGCTTCGAAAAGCGGCATGGGCCGGACCGATTCGCGGCCGGCGCCGGCAGACGGCTCCGCCGCAGATCCGGCTGCTCAAATCAGACTGAAAGCCATCGTCCTAATTCGCCATATCGCGGCGCGGAGCACGGCGCTGATAGTCGCGGTGGTCGCCGCAATATTTGCAACCGGGCTATACACGCAGTGGGACACCTGGCTGCGCTTTCACTACGGTGGCGCCTACGGACTCGCGGACCCTGTCTTTGGAGTGGATCTGGGCTTTTACATGTTTCGCCTGCCGTGGTATGAACTGCTGCAGACCAGTCTCGTGGTTCTGACGATACTGGCCATTGTGGCCGTCGCGGCCCTATATGCGTACTTTGGCTTTCTCCGTTTCACTGGCCGCCGAACGATCGAGACGGCAAATCGCGCCGTTCAGCACTTGTCGATACTGCTTCTCATTCTGGCCGGCAGCGTTTGGATGGGGTTATTATCTGGATCGGTTCGATCTGCTCTATTCCACCACCGGCGTTGTGTATGGAGTCGGATATACGGCAGGTCACGTGACGCTGCTGGCCCTCTGGGCAATGATAGGCGTGTCGGCGGCGGCGTGCATACTTCTGGCATTCAATTTCTTCCGCCCGCGCTGGAAAGCCATGGGCATAGGATTGGTATCTTATGTGGCTCTGTACATTATCGGCATCATGCTGATTCCCGCGCTCTTTCAAAAGTTCGTGGTACAGCCCAACGAATTGAGCCTCGAAACTCCCTATTTGAAAAACTACATCGCATTCACGCGAAAGGCCTACAAGCTGGACGGTATTCAGGAAACAGCGTATCCTGCATTGGCCGATCTGACGCCCGCCATTCTGGCAAGGAATCAGGACACGATCCAGAACATTCGGCTCTGGGATGAACGCCCTCTGCTTCAGACATATCAGCAGACCCAGGCGATACGGCTTTACTACAAGTTCTACAACGTGCATGTAGACCGGTATCATCTGGCGGATGGCTATCACCAGGTGATGCTCTCAACGCGCGAGCTCTCACCGGAACTGCCGACTCAGGCGCAAACGTGGGTAAACCAAAATCTGGAGTTCACGCATGGTTTCGGCCTCGTGATGAACTTTGTATCGAAGAGCATTGGCGGAGGATTCCCGGAGTATCTGATCCAGAACGTGCCGCCCCAATCCTCGTTCGGCCTGAACGTTACACAACCCGCAATCTACTATGGCGAGGGGATGCCGGGTTCACGGATCGTTTCAACCGGTGTAAAGGAATTCGATTACCCGCAAGGCAATCAGAACGTTTATACCAGCTACAGCGGAAAGGGTGGAATACCGATTGACAACCTGGGAAAGAGGCTCCTGTTTGCCTGGACGCAGGCCGACATCAATATATTGCTCACATCGTCTCTGACGCCCGCAAGCCGGATACAGATCTGGCGTGACGTTCAGGCACGAGTCTCGCAGGTTGCTCCATTCCTGAAACTCGACGCGGAACCTTACCCCGTTTTGAGCGAAGGCAAACTGTATTGGATACAGGATGCATACACCACCTCAAAACGATTTCCCTACTCGAATCCCCGCCCCGGCGACTTTGGCAGCGGACTGAATTACATTCGTAACTCCGTCAAGGTAGTTGTCGACATGTACGACGGCACTGTGTCTTTCTACATCATGGATCCGCAAGACCCCGTACTCAATGTTTACCGGCAGGCGTTTCCAGGTGTGTTTAAGGACCTGAATCGGCTTTCCGCCGATCTGAAAACGCACCTGCGCTACCCGCAGGATCTCTTTGCAATTCAGGCGACGCAATACCAGACCTTCCACATGACCGACCCTCAGGTCTTCTACAACCGTGAAGATTTGTGGGTGCCTCCGCAGGAGAAGTTCAACGGGAAAGTAGGTCCCATGGATCCCTATTACATCCTGATGAAGCTTCCCGGAAGCGATCAGCTGGAGTATTTGCTCATGAGTCCGTTCACGCCGCAAAACAGGGACAATATGATCTCCTGGCTGGCCGCGAGGTCCGACTTTCCGGATTACGGCAAAATGCTTTTCTACGAACTGCCCAAAGACAAGCTGACCTATGGGCCGAACCAGATTTCGGCGATGATCGACCAGAACACAACCATTTCGGAGCAGCTCACCCTCTGGGATCAAAAGGGATCGGGCGTAATTCGCGGAAAGCTCGTCGTGATTCCGATCGAGAATTCATTCCTTTACGTGATTCCACTGTATCTCCAGGCCGAGGGCACCAATTTTCCGCAGCTCAAGCGAGTCATCGCTGCGACGGGAGACAAGGTCGTGATGCAGCCTACGCTGGACGAGGCGCTGTCCGCCCTGTTCGGCTCTTCGCAGGAAACGCCGCTGGCCGGGGCGCCGCAGGTGAGCGGGGTTGCGCAACCCAATACCGCGATCGATCAGGAACGGCTTCAACTCGCCGCTGCGCAGAAGGCCATCGATTCGCTCAAACTTCTGCTGAATGCCGGCCCTGCCAGGAAGCACTAATGAAAATTGACGCCAGAGCCGGTCAGTTGGCCGCCGTTTCCGATCTTGTGGATGTCCCCAAACTCCTCACGGCCTACTATGAGGACCGGCCCGAGCCGCGCATCCCGGCGCAGCGTGTCGTCTTCGGGACGTCGGGCCATCGGGGTTCATCCTTCGACCGGGCGTTCAATGAATGGCACATTCTGGCCATCACGCAGGCAATTTGTCTGCACCGCCAGCGGCAAAAAATCGATGGCCCGCTGTTCCTCGGGATCGATACGCACGCGCTTTCCAGGCCAGCCCTGGCGAGCGCTCTTGAAGTCCTGGCCGCGAACAATATCGACGTCATGCTTGCGGAAAAGGACGACTACACGCCGACTCCTGTCGTCTCGCACGCAATTTTGGGATATAACCGCGACCGCAAAACCGGTCTGTCGGATGGCATTGTCATTACACCGTCCCATAACCCTCCGGAATGCGGTGGTTTCAAATACAACCCGCCTCATGGCGGGCCGGCAGAAGAGCGGATCACATCGTGGATCGAAGCCAGAGCGAATGGTTTCCTCACGAACGCTCTCAACGGCGTCAAGCGTGTGCCTTTCGAGAAGGCCCTCTCGTCCGCCACTACGCACAAGCACGACTACCTGACGGCGTATGTCAACGATCTTGAAAACGTTGTCGACATGGAAGCGGTTCGCAACTCCGGGATCAGGTTAGGCGTCGATCCGCTGGGCGGCGCCGGAGTGCATTACTGGGAAGCGATCGCCGAGCGCTACGGCCTGAATCTTACGGTTGTCAATGATGTCGTCGATCCGACCTTTCGTTTCATGACGCTCGATTGGGACGGCAGGATTCGCATGGATCCCTCGTCGCCTTACGCCATGCGATCGCTCACGGCATTGAAAGATGGATTTGATATCTGCATGGCCTGCGATACGGACCATGATCGGCATGGAATTGTGACCAGGAGCGGGGGATTGCTGCCGCCCAATCATTACCTGGCGGTTTGCATTCATTATCTGTTTGCGAATCGTCCCCGCTGGGGAAAGCACGCGGCTGTGGGAAAGACCGTTGTCAGGAGCAGTATGATCGATCGCGTCGCGGTGAAGCTCGACAGGAAGCTTTACGAAGTGCCGGTAGGTTTCAAGTATTTCGTGGAAGGCCTTTTGTCCGCGGACCTCGGCTTCGCCGGTGAAGAAAGCGCCGGCTCATCATTTCTACGCCGCGACGGCACGGTGTGGACCACGGACAAGGATGGCATCATCGCCGCACTGCTCGCGGCGGAAATCACTGCCCAAATGAAAAAAGATCCCGGGGACATCTACCTCGAACTCACGAAGGAAAATGGCGATCCGCTTTATGATCGAACCGAAGCACCCGCAACCACCCTGCAGAAGGCGGCTCTTGAGAGGATTTCCAGGGGAGATATCCACGCTCCCAAACTGGCTGGTGAAAAAATCCGGGCCATTCTGACGAACGCCCCTGGAGACGGTTGCCCGATTGGTGGCGTCAAAGTCGTTGCGGAAGGCGGGTGGTTCGCGGCGCGTCCCTCCGGCACCGAAGATATCTACAAAATCTATGCTGAAAGCTTCAGCGGCAAGGAACATCTCCGAAAAATAGAGGCGGAGGCTCAAGCCATCGTTGGCGAGGCGCTTGAGGCGGCGGTCTCCGTTGCATAACACGCGGATTCGGGATCGGTTTTTTAACGCCTGATTGACGTTCTTGCCCCTACACTGGTGTTCGTAGAGGACAAATATGACGACTCAGAGCGAACAGAAGAAATGTGCGCATCCGGCATGCCGGTGCACCGTTGCGGACGACAAGAAACACTGCAGCCAGGATTGTGCAGATACAAACAAAGGCGTGAAGACCTCGTGCGGTTGCGCCCATGCGGGATGTTCGCCGTCGGCGTAATTAAGGCGAAATGTATTGGCGAGCTGCCATCGGCTGCAGGGCAGATCGGCGTTGGGTAACCCGCGGCGGTGTGATTTGACGCCTGCCGCGGATAACGAAACTAAGGGAGGTAAAAGACATGTTGAAACTTGATTCAGTTGTGGCGGTATTTCACACACACGCGGAGGCCGAGTTGGCCGTCAAGGAACTGCAACGCGCGGGAACCGATATGAAAACCATATCGATCGTTGCGAAGGATACGCACACCGATGAGCAGGTCGTGGGTTATTACAACGTCGGCGACCGCATGAAGCGCTGGGGCAAAACGGGCGCGTTCTGGGGCGGCTTTTGGGGCTTGTTATTCGGCTCAGCGTTCTTCGCAGTTCCAGGCATTGGGCCTATTCTCGTGGCCGGGCCGCTGGTAGCGTGGATCGTGGGGGCACTGGAGGGTGCGGTGATGGTCGGCGGTCTGGGCGCTGTGGGCGCCGGGCTGTACAGTATCGGCATTCCAAAAAACAGCGTTCTTGAGTATGAGACAGCAGTCAAGAGCGATAAGTTTGTCTTGATCGTGCACGGGGCGGCAGCTGAAGTCGCGAAGGCAAAAGAAGTTCTCGATACTACCAAACCAGCCCATCTCGACCTGCATTCGCAGGAAGAACTAGTCGCGGCGAGATAGCTCGCCACAAAACGCTCGTCAAGGTGAGCCCTCCTGCCGGAACAGCCACGGGCCGGAGCGGCCCGCGCGCCGTCAGTCACGCTGAAGTGGAGAGACTTGTCGGCTTGTCAGGATGTTTCCACGCCACAAGCCCGCATCTGTCGCAGACTGTCTTGACGTATGTTATTTGTCCGAACTCGCGCTTCTGACTTGGGATTGCCGTCTGGAATTTCCCTGGACAGCCCGGATTCGTGCAGTTCGGTCAGGCGAGACGTTCACCCAGTGACTCCACTGGCACGTGGAAATGCTACCATCTCAAGGCTCTAGGCTAGCGTAGTGGGGAGAAGCGTCGGGCTGGCCACCTCCTCCGCCACTGACCGTCGCTGCGCAGTTTCGATCTGGTGACCGGCCTTCACCTTCCTGGTAAAGTCAGTTCCGAACGAAAAGAGAATATCGCGTTCCGCCGGTTTGTACTGCCCTCACTCGCTACATTGGCCGGAAATTTCCGGCATTGCGGAAGTTATCCCGCACGGCTCACATGCAGCTATGAACGCCGTTGAACCCGAATCGGTCCGCGGTTTCAAATTGTCTTATGGTATTTCACGCGAAGAGGGCTCGTCGGACGATAATCGCGGAGAGGGTTCGCAATTGACCCGAGTGGCTGTAAGTTGATGAAAACACTTGTCGCTGGATTGTGGAAATGCTGTGGAAATTCGCCTTGATCGTCCGACGGCATGTTGACTACAGATCTAAGTTATTGATTCTATTATGGCGGAGAGGGGGGGATTCGAACCCCCGGTAGAGCTTTAGACCCTACGACGGTTTAGCAAACCGCTGCTTTCGACCACTCAGCCACCTCTCCGGGCGCTCTGCAGATCGGCCTGACTCCAAAATAGTAGCATGGCTTGCGCTAAAATCGATTTACGTGCACCCGTAGCTCAGCTGGATAGAGCGTTTGCCTCCGAAGCAAAAGGTCGCTTGTTCGAATCAAGTCGGGTGCACCAACTCCCCCTATTTCCAACCGATCGCACGATGCCCGATGCTGTGCTCGCCCTGAGCAAGTAAAAACCGATTCAGCCGGACACTTTCAACTTCTGTCCGAAAAGGGTCTTAGCGTCATGGAAGAGACAGATCAGCCGGTTCAGGGCAAAGCAAATTGTCGTCCGGAGCGAATTCCGACAAAGCTGCCGTGCTTCGTGCTGGTTAAGGGCCGAATCGTGCGCAGTGTTGTGATCGATAACTTGAGCAAGGCAGGTTTGAGGTTGACAGGTGAAGGGGGACTGTACCTTAACGTCGTGGTAGGGGACAAGCTGCTCGTGCACACTGAATTCGACGGCGTGAAAATGCGTTTGGAGGGCGTAGTCGTTCGATCGACGATCGGAGCCGAACAATCGATTGCTCTCGGTAATGTGAATTGGTATGAAGGCTGGACCCCGGCCCCTTCTGAACCGGCGGAGCCGGCATCAACATTGACCGGATCCGCCGAGCCGTTGGGCGTCTTGTCTCCGGCGCAGCCACCGTCCCTCTGAAAAGTCCGCCGAGAGAGCGTCCAACTCCCGATTCATCTCGATCTGCCATTCCTCCCGGCGGCGATCGCGCAGGCGTTCCAGCAATCGGACGTTCCGGTCGCAGTTGGTGACCACCAGCATCTGTTTTGCGATTGCTTCCGATAAAGACGACATCTTCTTATTCGCGAGCCCGAGCTCTCTGGCAAGACGCATGGTGTAGGAGTCAAGTGCGTTAAGATCGGCGCCTTTCACAAGCGTTTGATTGCCGGTCGATTGTTTCGCCCGCAAGAGCGCCTGCTCAAGTTTCTCGTTCTCCACCCTGGCTAGTTCCTGGCTGAGGCGGAGCTTCTCGATCCGCATCTCTTCCGTCTTCAGCGACGTGATTCGCCATTGCAGGATTCGTTCGAGTCTGAATGCGAACGTCTTCATGGCCTAGGCGAGAGCGAGCGCCAGTTGCTGCAATTGCGCAAGAGTCTCACTGCGGCTGGAGTTGGCGCTCGCCTCCTGGCGGAGGAAGCGCAGGACGTCCGGCCGGGCTTTGATCGTCCGATCCAGCCGTGGATTGGTCCCCGCCACATAAGCGCCGAGCTGGATGAGATCTTCGGCGTCCCTAAAGATGGACAATGACTCTCGCACGTTTTGCGCGGCCGCCTTCTGTTCCTCGGTCGATATCTTCGATTGCAGCCGGCTGACAGAGTTGAGAATGTCGATGGCAGGATAATGCCCCGCCGCCCCCAATTGCCGCGACAGAACGATGTGACCGTCGAGGAGGCCCCGGACGGCATCACAAACGGGCTCGTTGAAGTCGTCACCCTCGACGAGAACAGTGAAAAAGGCCGTGATCGATCCTTTCGCAAAGTTTCCGGCGCGCTCGAAGATTTTGGGCAGAATACTGAAAACAGACGGCGTATATCCTTTTTGGCCGGGAGGTTCGCCGGCGGCGAGGCCGATCTCGCGTTGCGCCATAGCCAGACGGGTTACGGAGTCCATGACCAGGAGCACGTTGGCGCCCTGATCTCTGAAATACTCCGAGATCGCCATGGCGACAAACGGCGCGCGAACACGCAGTGGAGCCGGCTGGTCCGAAGTCGCCACTACCACGACGGCCCGCTTCAAACCTTCCGGACCCAGCTCATGATCCAGGAAATCCCGGACTTCACGATTTCTCTCGCCTACCAGGGCGACCACGGTAACGTCCGCCGAGTTGTGTTTGCACATTGCGCCGAGAAGAGTACTCTTGCCGACGCCGCTGCCACCGAAGATGCCGATTCGCTGTCCTTTGCCGCAAGGCAGAATGCTGTCGATCGCTCTGACGCCCGTGGTCAGGCATTCGGTGATATGTTCTCTTTCCAGCGGGTTGGGCGGCCGCCGGTAAAGGGCATAGCTTTCGTGCTCCGTTATCCTCGGGCCCGAGTCCATCGGCTGGCTGAATCCATCGAGAACACGCCCCAGCAGCGACGGCGCCACCGGCACGCGCGCGTCTTCGCTCCGCGCGACGATGGGATCATCCACCTGTAAGCCGTCAATCTCTTCGAGCGGCATCGATATGATTCGCCCGTTACGGAATCCGATCACCTGCGTTTTGACTCGCCTGCCGCCGAGGGTCTCGATCTCGCAGAAGTCTCCGACCGCGACGGCCGGTCCGCTGGATTCCACGAGAAGGCCGGTAACATCGGTGACACGGCCTCGCCAAAGTCCGGATTGGGAGCGCTCTAACTTCCGGTGGTAGTATTCCAGATTGATTGCAGTGGTCAATTTTCAGCTCGCAAGACGGTCGGTGAGCCCTTTTTCGATCTCGTTGAGCTGCACGTCGACGGAGACATCGAACTCGCCGCGGCTGGTCTCGAAAACAGCGCCGCCGAGCCCGGCCGCCGAATCGCCGATCACCTCAATATGCCCGGATCCGTCGGAACGGGAGAGCATTTCCCTGACGATCGACTGGTGAGAGGGATGCACTCTGACGCGAACCGTCTCCTGAATGCGCAATTTGCTTAAAGCGACTCGTACGAGCCCGGCGATTGATTCCGGATCCGTGGCGAGTTCCCGATGAACGACCCGCCTGGCAATAGCCAGCGCCAGCTTCACGACGTCCGCCTCCGCCTGGTCGCGCAATTTCGGGCGCAACCCGGCGATTTCCTGAATTGACTGGGCCAACTTTTCGAGAACTTGCCGGACCTCGGCCGCGGCCTGGTTCCGGGCCGCTGTTTCTTCTTCCCGGCGGGCTGCATCCCGCGTCTCTTTGACGCGCCGTTCGACCGTCGACTCCAGGTCCGCCATATGTGCCTGGAAGAGCGCGGTCTGCTCTTCGGACAACGCGGTAATCGGCCGGCCGATCGGCGATGACGAATTCACGCGCACGGCCGCACCGTCGGACGATCTCCACACATAGGGGCGAACGGCTTCCAATGCGGCCCCGCGCAGCAGTTTAGACAACATACTGCTCTCCCACCGATCCGCGCAGACTCACGACGCCTTCAGCCTCGAGCACCCTGAGAACCGCGATGATCTCCTGTTGCGCCGCTTCGACATCCTTCACCTTGACCGGTCCCAGCGCCTCCATGTCTTCGCGCATCATCTGAGCGCCGCGCTCCGACATCGTCTTCAGGAAGTGATTCTGCAGCCGCTCGCTGGTTCCTTTCAGCGCCAGCATCGGCACTTTACGGTCGACGCGCGCGACTATCGCCTTCATGGCCTCATCGCCGAGAAGAAGCAGGTCGTCGAACGCAAACATGATCAGCCGAATGCTTTCGACGAGACCCGGATCCTTCAGTTCCAACTCGGCAAGAATCGCCTTACCGGTATCGGTGTCGAGGCGATTGAATATTTCGGCTACAGCCCGTACCCCCACGTAAGACTCCCGGCTGAATTCGCCCACGGCGGTCAGTTTCTGCCCTATGACGGTGGCGATTTTATGGATCACATCGGGAGAAATCTCGTCCAGTCGCGCCACACGGAGAGAGACGTCGGTGCGGTACGTCGATGGCAGCGCGGCGAGCAGCGCCGCTGCCTGCGAAGGGTTCAGGTGCGCCAGCACGAGCGCGATTGTCTGGGGATGCTCCGACTGCAGGAATCTGGCGAGCTGCTGCGGGTCCGCCTTCTGCAGGGTGTCGAAGTTTGCCACGTTGGTACCGAGCGCGGCGACAACGCGGTCCATCAGCTTTTTCGCCGCCTCGGGGCCGAAAGCGGACTGGAGCATCCCCTTGGCATAGTCGAGTCCGCCTTTGACGATATAATCGTGCGCCAGCACCATCTGATAGAACTCTTCCAGCACGGAATCCCCTTGTTCGGCCGAGATTTTCCCCAGGCGCGCGATTTCCCGCGACACGAGTTGGACCTGCTCCTCGGAAAGCTGCCTGACAAGTTGTGCGCTGTTGTCTTCGCCGAGCATCACGAGCACGACCGCCGCCTTCTGGACGCCGGTCATCTTTTGCTCGGCCGGTGGTGCGGCGTTGGTAATCAATATCGAGCCTTCTCCTATTCGTTTCCGCTGATCCAGGTCTGAAGCACCTGGGCTGGACCGGAAACGTCTTTCTTAGCCGTTTCGCGGAGTTCTTTCACAAGAATTTCACTCTTCCGCGTGGTTACGATGGGCAGTTTGAAACCAGCGAGGGCGGTCATGTTCGCCGCTTCCTGCTGAGCTGAACGTTCTGCCATTGCCGCCTGCATTTTCTCTGCATTGGTTGGACCACCCAGGACCGGTGTCGCCGAAGCAGCCGCGATGGCTTTCGCGCCGACGACGTTTGCCCGCGGGCGTTTCCGCCGGAGCAAGAGCGCGCCGACCACGAGCACGAGGACTAAAGCGGCGCCCGCGGCGGCACCGGTCAAAACCGCGGGGTTTTGTACCCAGTCGCGCCAGCCGGTGGCCTTTGGCGAAGGCTGCCCGCCGGTTGGGACCGGCACCACCGGCGCGGACTGATCGGCCGTCGTCTGAAACGGCACCGATTCAACGACAATCTGATCTCCCCGTTCCTGCGTGAAGCCGGTTACCCCGGCGATGATGTCGTGCACGGCCTTTAACGTATCCGGACTCGGTGGGAGGAAGATCGCCTTCGCCTGGCTCCCTTTTCCCTCCCACCGGACGCGCTGATCGAGAAGCACGGCCACGGAAACGCGCTTGATGGTGCCCTGGGGCAGCAAGGTCTTGCGAATGAGATGACTGGACTCGTACGCGACATTTTCGGTTCTGCGGCTGACCGTGGCTCCGTTTCCGCCTGGCCGCGCCGGGGGACGCGGCAGGTTCGATGCGCTGCCCGGAATCCCGCCGGCGGTGGCAGTACCGCTGGACACATCTTCCGTCTTCTGAGAGCTCGACATCACGGATCTGGTCGGGTCGAACGTTTCCTCGTTCTGCTCGCCGCTGGTGATATCGCAATCGACGGAAACGGAGGCCCGGTACATCTCGTGGCCAAGCATTGGGTCCAGTGTTGCGCCGATTTTTTCGATGAAATCGCGCTCGACCCGTTGCTGATAAGCGTAGGCGTCGCCGGCTGGATCCTCCTGAGCGGAGCGCTTCTTCCGGCTCAGCAGACCGCCCAGCGTATCGACGACGGCGACCCCATCGGGGTTGAGTCCGTCGACCGCGCTTGCCACAAGCTGCTGGATCGCCGCGACATTCTGCGGTGACAGCGCCATTCCGGGACGGACCTTCAGGACTACGCTGGCCTTGGCTGGCTCGCGCGATTCGGTGAACACCGAATCCCTGCTGAAGGTCAGGTGAACCCGCGCCTGCTCGATGGCGGCGAGACTCGACACGGATCTTTCCAATTCGCCTTCGAGCGCGCGGCCGTAGTTAACGTGTTCCACGAACTCCGTCGAGCCGAACGTCGTCTTATCGAAGAGCTCGAATCCAATGCGGCCCGATTTCGGCAGACCGGCCGCGGCGAGCTGAAGCCGGAGTTCGGCGACGCTCACGGAAGGCACCGAAATTACCCCACCAGAGTCGGAAAGGCGATACTCAACTCCGCTCTCCCTGATCTTCTGAATGATGGTCCCGGCGTCTTCGGCGGCGACTCCCGTGTAGAGGGGTTTGAAATCGACGTCGCGCCGCCATGCGGAGAAGGCGTAGATGGCGGCAAGGACAAGGACGGCCGCAAGGCCGATGAAGGCCTTTTGCCGAAGCGACAGGCTTGACAGAAGCTTCCTGAATTGCTCCATCTCATACTTTTTCGGCATCCTGCTGGCTCTTAATTTTCCGGCATCCTGCTAGAGCTGCATCTTCATGATTTCCTGGTAGGCGGAAACAACCTTATTGCGCACCTGCACGCCGAGATCGAAAGCGACCTCGGCACGTTGCGTGGCCAGCGCCACATTGTGCAGCTCTTCGCCCTCTCCGGTCAAAAATTTTTGGATGGACAGGCTCGCGTCGTTTTGTAACTGGTTCACCTGCTGAACCGCGGACGCGAGCATCGAACCAAACTCGCCGGTGGCGCCGGTTCCGGCGCTCGGCAGGCTGGAAGCCACGCTTGAGGCGAGGGTCCCGGCCATATGGCTTAACGATGGGATTAAGAGCGACATAGCTACTTCAGGAGGTCGATCGACCGCTGAAGTATCTCCTTTACCGAGGTCATGGACGCGACGTTCGCCTGGTAGCTGCGCGACGCGCCCATCAGATCGACCATCTCTTCAGCGGGGTTCAGCTTGGGAAAGGCGACATATCCGTCGGGCCCCGCATCCGGATGCCCGGGAAGATAGCGCCTCTCGGGCGCGCTTTCATCTGTCATGATGTCCGACACCGTGACGCCCACCGAGCCTGAATTCATCTGATCCGCCAGTACGCCCGCGAACGGCGACTCGACGTTGTCCGGCTGAAAAACGACATCCTTTCTCCGGTAGGGCCCGCCCGCGGGCGTCCGGGTGGTTTCCGCATTCGCGAGATTTTCGACCAGCAGCTCGGCGCGAACCCGCTGCGCGGACATGCCGGAGGCGCTGACTGAGAGGGAGGAGAAGAGACTCACTGGCCCTGCCCATCCTGAATCGCGGACTTCAACATTTTGATTTCTCCTTTGGCGAGGCTGCTTGCGATCGAGAACCGAATGGAGTTCTCCGCCAGCAGGCGCGACTCGCGATCGAGGTTGACGTTATTGCCGTCGTTATTAATCCGCAGCCCCGTAACTTCGGAAGGGGCGCCGGGAGCGGCCTGACCACCGAGAAGACCCTGAAACTCGCGCTGGAAATCGAGATCCACCGTGCGATAGCCCGGCGTGTCGGCATTTGCGATATTCGAACTCACCAATTTCTCGCGGGCAGCCAGGACGTCCATGTATTTTTCGAGCGATTGCGCAATCGATTCCACCATCTGCCGTCAGCAAGGCACGTCTTGTACCAGAACCACACGCCCAGTGCCAACCACGCAGGAAGGAAAAGCCGGTGGAATTCGGGGCCCGCGAAAGGCGGATACGTCGAGTTGTTGCCGTCCGTTACCGTCGAAACGTCGACGGTAAAACAAAGGGATCGTTCACCGGAAACAAGCTCTCAATGCCCGATAAGCAGTTCAGAAGCTGATCGGCGGCGAAGCCGCCGGGCCGGAAAGGACTTCCGGTCTTGTAGCTTCCAGCAGCATTACACCGTGTCGAATTTTTCAATTCAAACAAACATTACGTCGCTGCAGGCGCAGAATAACCTTGCCGCGAGCGCCGCCTTCCAGAGCAAGACCATTAACGAAGTCACGTCGGGGCTCCGCATTGTCAACTCGGGCGACGACGCGGCGGGTCTGGCCATAGCAAATGCACTCGCATCCGACCAGGCCGTTCTGACTCAGGGCATTCAGAACGCCAACAACGGCCTCGCAACGCTGCAAACCATCGATGGCGGCATCAACAACGTTACGACCCTGCTCGATCGCGCCAGCACCCTGGCGGCTCAATCGGCATCGGGCACGTTTACGGGCTCTCGCGCCACGCTGAACGCGGAATTTCAAAGCGTTGTTTCGGAAATCAGCCAGGAGGCCCAGAGTATCGGGCTCGATGCAAACGGACAGTTTGCCCAGGCGCTTTCCGTATTTGTCGGCGGCGGCCAGGCAGGTAACGGAGTGAGTGCGGTCCAAAACGGATCCGTCGGCATCGACTTATCCAAATCCGCCGTGGACGCCGCGAGCCTGGGACTCACCGGCACGGTGGCCACCGGCGCAGCGGGGTCGGACATCAGCAATGGTGGAGCGACCACAGTCGCGAACATCCTTGCGAATACCGCCAACAATGCCGGCGCCGGTATCAGCTTCAACTTTACGGGCGCGGGATTCAGCGACTCCAACCAGCAGACTCTCAACGTGAGTCTCACCGGCGTGACCAACACGGCGACGCTTGTATCGGCGATCAATGCCGCCATTACGGCCGCCACCACAAACGGCGCCGGAAGCACGACGGGCACGGCGTTTGCGAACGCGGGAATCGCCGCATCGATCACTACCGACAGCACGGGCAAGCAGCAGCTCACCTTCAGCTCCTCTACCGCGGCGTTCCAGGTACAGGCGGGCGATCAGACGGCCAACGCGCTGCTGGGCAACTTCAACACAACCGCGGCCAACGCTTCCACGGGCCAGGCGCTCACTTCAACGGCGACAGGCGGGTCCGCGTTAGCCACGCTGACGGGGGCGGCGACGACCGCCGGCGCGACAACGGCCGGCGATACCCTTACCTTTTCAGGCGCCGGACTTGCTTCACCGGTCGTCTTTACCTTTGCCGCCTCCACCGCCGCGGGCATTATCGCCAATATCAATAACGTCACCAACACCAACGTCACCAACCAGGCCGCCGCTATAGCTCTGGCGGCGGCGGGCATTACCGCGAGCGGCGGGACAGCCCTCGCCCCGCTGGTGTTCACCGGATCCGGAGACCTGTCCGTTGTCCTCGGCGGAGCGGCAGTCGCGGCTGACGCGACAGCGACGGGGCTCACGATCGGGACTTCGCCTGCCGCGGTCTATGCCGGCTCAGCCAACGCCGTGACACTCCGGGTTCAGGGCAGCGGAATTGCCGGCCCGATCGACTTCTCGTTAGCTGCCGGCGCTACGGTGGCACAGGATTTGACTGCGCTCCAGAGCACCACCAGCGCATCCGGCAAAGCCCTGGTAGCGGCGGGAATTGCGGTCACCCTGAACGCCACGACTCAACAATTTTCGTTCACCAGCGCAACCGGCGGATCCATAAACGTTACAACGTCCGGCGACGCCACCAATGCGCTGGGATTTGGATCGTTCGTCAGCACCGGCACGGGGGCGTTCAACTCCGTCAATGGCACCGCCGTTGGCGACGGGATCACGGCGACAAGCGCGGTCGGCATCGGAACCACCGCGAACAACGGTCAAACGCTCCAGATTTCCGTTGCGGGCGGGAATGCGATTAACATCAGTACGGGCGCGGTTGTCAGTGCCGGTGCCGCTAATCCGGCGGACGTACAGGCGCAGGGTCTGGCCGCGGCGACCGCCCTCAACGCCGCGATCCTGGCAAACGCAACTCTTACGGCCGCGGGCCTGGTGGCTACATCCACCCTCGGCATCCTCCAGATCGCCTCCGACAACGGCACCGCCTTCCGTCTGAACGCGACCACATCGGACGGCATCGGCGACGGCGCCGGCACGGGCTCCAATGTCGGATTTGGAACGGGTAATATCGCAAGCTCGACGTCTACGTCAAACACACTTGTTACCGACGCGCGCGTCGACTCCGCGGGTGCTTCCTCAACCAGCACTTTCGCCTTCAACCCGACCGCGGACCAGACCGTCACCTTTACCGCGGACGACGCGAGCGGCGCGGCTCATACGACGTCGATCTCTCTGATCAACAACACGACAGCCGGCGCCACAAACAACGCGGAGACAATCGACCAGGCCATCGCCTCCATCAACGCGCAACTCCAGGGGTCGGGGGACGGAACCCTGGACCAGATTGTGGCCGTCAAGGACGTCATTGTCGGCGGCACGAAAGCCAACCCGGTGGATACGGAAGGGATCAGGTTCATCAGTTCCCTCAGTACTTTCAACGTAGCCCTCGGCGCATCGGGGTCGGCAGCTTCGGCGCAAGGCATCGGAACGGCGGCCCAGCAGAGCGCGACGCAGGTGAGCAGCACGGGCTCTCAGGCGGACATCAGCACGCAGGCGGGTGCTGAAGCGGCAGTCAATCTGCTCACTACCGCGGTCACCAAACTGGGCGCTGCCCAGGCGGCGGTTGGTAAGGGTGAAAACGACCTGAACTTCGCGGTGGCGCTGGCGACCTCACAGGACACGAACGAAGCCGCGGCTGAATCCAATATCCGGGACGCCGATCTTGCAACCGAAGCGGCCAACCTGAGCAAGGCGCAGATCCTGGTACAGGCGGGCACCGCGGCTCTCGCACAGGCGAACTCGGCTCCTCAGGCAATTCTTTCGTTGCTCAAATAAGAGCGCGTCCGAGTAGTTTCCCGCGGCATATCCCCGCGGCCGTCTTCTACCGGAGATTGCCGCGGTTTTTTCTTTTCCCGGGTCGGTGAATGCTGACGCGAACTTCACGCGCTGCGGCGTTTCAACATGGCGTGGAACGCAGCGAACAACTTCTGCACCGGCTGACTCTTATAGGGAAAAAGATCGGGCGGGTCCATGTCATGGACGACCATGGAAATGTCCCCCTCGAACACAATGAGCCTGCCGTCCGGCATCTCGGCGCAATCGATCCCCACGTATTCGAGACCAAACCGCCGGGCCATTGCCGCCAGTGCCGCGGCGTGGCGGTGCGCGAACCCTTCGTCAAAGGTGGACATGAACAATGCCTCTTCCGCTCGCCGGGCCGGGCTGGCCGCCATGCCGGCGTTGTAATACCAGATTCCCCACTGATCGGCGACGGCCATGTGGCAGGGGTATGGTTGACCGTCGATCCAAACGATGCGGTACTTGCGAAACAGCCCGTCGCCGCTGCGGTAGTCTACATAGGGCGATATGAAAAATTCCGCATCTCGCCGCTCCGCCAGGTAGGAGTCGACAGCTCCGGCGGTGTCAATCTTCGCCAAGCCTCGCCCGGCGTGAGATCCGATCGGGCGCGCGATCAATGGGAATGTGGCGCTTTCGGGAAATAGCGGCGTCGAACGGCAGGCAAGCTTTTCAACCTCCGCACGTTCCATGCGAACGGTTGCGGGCAGAACCAGGCCGGGGATGGCCCGCAGAAGACCCTGCATGCTTTCCCGCGATAACCGCAGGGCCCGGTCCGGCCGATTGAGCACCGGGCAGGGCCAGGTTTGGATCAGCCGCTCGATCTCCCGCATTACCGGCCGGTCCCGATCCGATTCGCCGACGGTAACGATAGCGATGTCGTGATCGGGTAAGGCCGGAAGCGGTTGGCCGGGCACGATATAGAGAGAATAGAGCACCACATCCGAGCCTTTGAGGAGAAACTCGATGGGCGTATTGGTGGAGACATCGCCGGCTGCCTTGAACGCCAGCACACGCAGTGCGTCCGGCGAAGCCGGCCAGGAGGACCGGTACAGACGGCGAAGGCCAAGCGCCTCAGCCTGATATTCGAGGCCGGACGCCCGATTACCCAACAACTGCTCGATCACGCACAAGCTGATCAGGGCTGCCGCGGCATCAACGGGGTTGG
>CAVVNE010000008.1:0-12508 GCA_963749245.1 Bryobacterales bacterium | reverse complement strand
GCTAAGGCTCACCCGCATGTCGCACGTGTACTCGCGGTACTCAAGCCCCGACTCTGATGATTCGCTTGTCCGTTGCGCCAAAGAATTGCTATTAACATCATTGGCCCCTCGGATGGGGGTTTTGAGCGCTAAGACTGATTACAACCTTCCAGTTATCCCATGACCCGTCGATGTGGTCAATTTTGGACAGACGGATGTTTAGCTCCGGGCCTACTCTGTCTATTCATACTTTCTATTCATACTTTTGACCTTACAACGTGGACTTGGGTAGGTTGGAAAGGTTGCGGCAGGGAGGTCGCCATCCAAGCGTTGTCGTATCGAGAGAAATCAGGACTATATGTCGAAAAAGTTTGAGCGGTGGAAAGAATTAGCGGCCCGGTGGCGGCAATTGTCATGCTGTTCATCGCGACCGCGATGCTGTTCGTCAGCCGCCCGGGCATTGAAGCCGACGAAGCCGTGGTCGCCGGCGCCGGGAGCTACACGTTTTTCTCGCTTCCGTTGATGCATTTCAGCTACGTCGGCGCGCTGAAGACCTGGTTTTACCTCGCGCTATTCTCGTTTGTGAGGCCCAGCCAGGTCTCTTTGCGCGTGCCTACGGTGCTCGCCGGAGCAGCCGCGGTCTGGTTGTTTTTCGTTTTACTCGACCGGACGATCGGCCGGCGCGCGGCGTGGATCGGCGCACTGCTGCTGGCCACCGATTCGATGTTCGTCATCCTTGAAGCTCTCGACTTCGGACCCAACGCGCTCCACTTCGTGTTCAAGCTCGGTGCGATGGTGTTGCTGGTCCGCTTCCATAACAAAGGATCGAAGTGGGCGCTGGCCGCCGCGTTCTTCCTCATCGGCCTCGCACTATGGGACAAGGCGATCTTTATTTGGGCGATCTTCGGAGTCTCGCTGGCGACTCTGATCGTATTTCCGCGCGAGGTCCTGCGCCACGTTTCGATCCGCAACCTTTCCATCGCCGCGGGGTCGGCGTTCCTGGGCGCGCTGCCGCTGGTGGCGTACAACATTCATCGGCCCTTCGATACATTCCGGTCGAATGCGCATATGACCATGGAGCCGATCCGCCAGAAGATGGTCATTCTGGAGCGCACGATGAATGCACCGGTCTTTTTCGGATTCTTCACCTCCGTCCAGCCGCCGCCGCGTCCTGGGGTAGCGGAGAACTGGTTCCAGATAGCATCGCAGACAGTGTCGGAGACGGCCCGCCATCCAACGCACAATCTCACCGTCGCCGCGTTGTGTCTGGCGTGTCTCGGTCTGTTTGCGCGCGCCTCCCGCAAGCCCGTGTTGTTCGGACTGCTGGCCTGCGCCGGAACCTGGCTGCCCATGATCGTTATTTCGGGCGGAGGCGGAGGCGCGCATCACGCCATCCTGCTATGGCCGTTTCATTTTCTGGCGATCGCAGCGGCGCTAGCTGCCATCCCCAGGGCGTCGATCTCCGCCGCCGCTGCCCTTGTGCTCTGTGCATCGAATCTGTTGGTCACCAATGAATATTACTGGGAACTGGTGCGCAACGGCCCCGATATTCGTTTTACCGACGCGATTTATTCACTCGAGAACCAGCTCGAGCGGCTCCGATCGCCTGAGGTTTATGTGCTGGACTGGGGAATCCTCGAACCGCTGAAGTTGCTGAGCGACGGGGCCATACCGGTCGCCCCACCGGATTGGCGAAACGCCGAAACTCTGCACAAAATCATGGCTAATCCACGCTCCGTGTTCGTGGCGCACACGCCCGCGTTCGCATATTTTCCTGGAGAACGGTCCACATTGGAGGACGTCGCCACGGGACAAGGTTACGAGGAAATATCGGCGGAGATTGTTTACGATCGTTACGGGAGGGCCACGTTTGACGTCTTTCGGTTCCGGGAAAAAGCTCGTTAGTGGACACGTGGAGCGGGCTGTTGAGCCAGCAGCCTGCTTCCCGGCAGGCTCTCCCGTTGCAACAGGACAGAGCCGCTCCGGAGAGCGGCTGCCGGCTGATAGCCCGCCCCACATCGGATGGACTCAAGGAATGCGATGACGCGAAAGAGTTTCACTTTCCCGGCCCTGGCGGCGATTCTGCTACTGTTCATCGCCTCCGCGTTGCTGTTCATCAGCCGCCCCGGCATCGAGGCCGATGAAGCGCTGGTGGCGAATCCCACGTTCTACGTCTGGCACGGGGTTCCGCTGATGCTGATCAATTACCTGGGCGCGCTCAAAGCATGGTTCTACGCCGGGCTCTTCAACATCGTGAAACCGGGGCCGGTGTCGTTGCGAATCCCGACGGTAGTGCTGGGAGCCATCGCCATCGTGCAGTTCTTTCTGTTACTCGACCGGACCATTGTACGCCGCGCGGCCTGGATCGGCGCGCTGCTGCTGGCCACCGATTCGATGTTCGTGATCCACGAAGCAATCGACTACGGTCCGACCGCCCTGCATTTCGTATTGAAGCTGGGCGCGATGCTGCTTCTCGTCCGCTTCGACCGCGGCGGATCGGCGCGTGCCCTGGCAGCCGCGTTTTTCCTTTTCGGATTGGGCTTGTGGGATAAAGCGGTTTTTGCGTGGGCCGTCTTCGGCATCTCGCTCGCCGCCGTGCTGATTTTTCCGCGGTCCGTCTGGCGTCACGTCACGATTCGCAACGTCGCCATCGCGACGATCGCGACCGTCGTCGGTGCACTGCCTTTGGTCATATACAACGTCGCGCGGCCGCTGGACACGTTCCGGAGCAACGTCCACCTGGTTCAGGAGCCGGTGGGGCACAAGGTATTTCTGCTCGAAAGCACGGTCCGCGGCGATGTGATGTTCAATTTCTTAACCGCGCCCGACGCGCCTCCCCATCCGGGCGAGGCGAACACCCCATGGCTGAAGGTTTCGCGGGCGATCTCCGAAGCCGCGCATCAGCCGACGCGGAATTTTACGATCTGGGCCGTGGCGTTCAGTTTCCTCGGATTGTTCGCCCGCGCCTCGCGCAAACCTGTTCTGTTCGGACTTCTCGCCTGCGCCGGAACATGGCTGCCGATGGCACTCACGGCGGGGGCGGGCGATGCGGCGCATCACGTCATCCTGCTGTGGCCCTTCCATTTTTTGGCGATTGCCGCGGCGCTGGCGGCAATCCCGTGGGCTTGGATCCCGACGCTGGTGCTCTGCGCCTCGAACCTGCTGGTCACTAACGAATATTATTGGACGCTCGTGCGCAAGGGCGCCGATGTTCGCTGGACTGACGCGATCTATCCCCTGGTGCAGAACTTGAAAACGTTGCGCCCGCCGAATATCTACTTCGTCGACTGGGGTATCTTCGAGCCCTTCGATTTGTTGAGCGATCACGCTCCGGTTCACGAACTCGACTTTGGCGACACTGCGAATCTGCGCAAAATCGTCGGCGATCCGCGCGCGGCATTTGTCGCGCACACCCCCAAATATACCTATCTGCCGCAGCAGCGCGCGCTGCTCGAGGATGCCGCCGCCGGCGCGGGCTACGAGGAAGTGCCGGCCGGGATCGTTTACGATCATTACGGGAGGGCGACATTTGAAGTTTTCCGATTCCGGAAAATTCCTTTGTAATATCTGTGGAACCGAGTGCGAGCGGCCGGCCGGCGGCGTCTCACGGGAGGGAGAAAGCTGCCCGGTGTGCCGCAGCTCGGCGCGCGTGCGGGCCGTGATCTCACTGCTGTCGGAAGAACTGCTGGGCGTATCCATGCCCATTTCCGACTTCCCCGTGATGAAGGGCATCCGCGGCATCGGCATGAGCGATTCTGCGGAACTCGCCGAACGATTGGCGGAAAAGCTCGATTACACCAACACGTTTTATCACCAGGCGCCGCTCTTTGACGTGACTCATCCCGACCCCAACGATTTCGGCCGTTACGATTTCATCTTGACCAGCGAAGTGATGGAGCACGTCCCGCCGCCCGTCGAACAGGCTTTCGCGAATTTATTCCGATTGTTGAAGTCTGACGGACTGCTGGTGATGACCACTCCTTACACGCTGGGCGGCAAGACGAAGGAACATTTTCCGGAACTTCACCAGTTCACGCTCGCGCAACTGGGCGAACAGACGGTGCTGGTGAACCGCCGGCGCGACGGATCGGCGGAGGTATTCGACAACCTGGTATTTCACGGCGGCCCGGGATCCACCGTCGAAATGCGCGTGTTCACGGAAGGATCGCTGCGGGAGCACCTGTTGGGCGTGGGATTTTCGAGCGTCCGCGTGGCGTTCGAAGATGTGCCGGAGTTCGGCGTGGAGCTGGCGGAAAAATGGTCGCTGCCGATCGTGGCGCGCAAGGGAACATTCCATCCGCCGGCCGCCGAGCTGTCGCGCGGATATCGCGATGCCCGGCGGATGGCCGCGCACTTCGAAGATCAACTGTCCCGGTTGCAGGCCGATTACGAACGCTTCGCCGCGCACCACGAAACGTGGCACAAGGAAACGACGCGGGAACTGGAAGAGCGCCTGGAATGGGGCAAGAAGCTCGACCGCGAGCTGACCGCCCGCACCGAATGGGCGCAAGGCCTGGATCGCGAAAACGCCGAGCTGAGGCAAAGATTGGAAGCGACCTGGGCGCACAAATGGCTGCGGCTGGGAAGGAAACTCGGCGCGATTGACTGAAATGGCTCGGGGTTCCGCCTCCGATTCCGCGGAAAGCGATACAGTAGAAGGCCGCAGGAGAATCTTTATGGACCCGTCCCTGATTGCGATCGTTGCCGCGATCGTCGTGATATATCTGCTGTCCAGCATCAAAATTCTGGCCGAGTACGAGCGGGGAGTGATCTTCCGGCTCGGCCGCGTCCTTCCGCAACCGAAAGGTCCCGGTGTGATTCTGGTCTTTCGTCCGATCGACCGGATGGCCCGGCTTTCTCTCCGCGTGGAAGCGATGGAGGTCCCCTCGCAGGATGTGGTGACGCGCGACAACGTGACGCTGAAAGTCAATGCGGTGGTGTATTTTCGCATCGTCGATCCGACCAGAGCGGTCATCGAGATCGCGAATTATTTGTTCGCCACATCGCAGCTCTCGCAGACCACTCTGCGCAGCATCCTGGGCGAAGCGGAGCTGGACGAAGTGCTCAGCCAGCGCGAAAAACTCAACGTCCGCTTGCAGGCCGTGCTCGACGAGCACACCGGTCCGTGGGGCGTGAAGGTGTCGATGGTGGAGATCAAGCAGGTGGATCTGCCGGAGTCCATGATCCGCGCTATCGCCCGCCAGGCGGAGGCGGAGCGCGAGCGGCGCGCGAAAATCATTCATGCCGAAGGCGAGGCCGCGGCCGCGCAAAACCTGGAAAAGGCCGCCGCCATCATGGCCGCGCAGCCCGCGGCGATCCAGCTCCGCTATTTGCAGACGCTGGTTGAGATAGGATCGGAAAAGAACACGACCGTCGTGTTCCCATTGCCGATGGATATACTAACGAACGTAGGTCGTGTACTCGAAAAACTTGCCAAGGACGGATAGGTGCCCAAGAACGAAGACGGCGAATTCGAATTAATTCTGGCCAACCGCCAGTTGCTGAGCGTGTTCTTCATCGTGGTGGTGCTGCTGGGAGTGTTTTTCACGATGGGCTACATCGTGGGACGAAACTCCGGCCCGGCGCAGATGGACGTCGCTGCCGCGCGCAAAACCGAAGCGAAGCCCCTCGTGGTGGAATCCCCCGCGCCGCAGGAGAGTCCGGCCACGTCCAGCGCGCCGCCGGTGACGCAGGCGCCCACTTCGACAAAGGCGCAGCAGCCTGTCGAAGAAGCGAAGGTCGAGCCGAAAGCGGAACCCAAGCGCGAAGAATCGAAGCCCAAAAAGGAACCGCCCGCACCCAAGGAAAAGCCCGCGCCGGCCGCGCCTGCATCCGGCCAGACCTATTTACAGCTCGCCGCGACCGCGAAGGCCGAGGCCGACGTGATGGTCGACGTGCTGCATCAGAAAAAATTCAAGGCCATCGCGGTGGAAAATCCGGACAAACCCGGGAATTACCGCGTGCTGGTTGGACCGCTTACCGACGGGTCCTTGAACAAAACGAAATCGGATCTGTCGAGCGCCGGATTCCCCGGCGATAAGGCGTTCAAGAGAATTTATTGATGGAGCTGGTCCAGCTTGATCCGCGTGGGCCGAGGCTTCCCGAGTGGCTGCGAAAATCGCGCTCGCATCCCGAATCCGTTCACAATTTGAAAACGGAACTGCGGCGTAAGCGTCTGCATACGGTCTGCGAATCCGCACGCTGCCCCAACATGCATGAATGTTTCCACCGCGGCGCGGCGACGTTCATGATTCTCGGGAACCTGTGCACGCGCGGCTGCGGATTCTGTTCGGTGCCGAAGGCGAAGCGTCCAGGACGCGCTCGATCCGGAGGAGCCGGAAAACGTCGCGCGCATGGCTCAGGAGATGAAACTGCGGTACGTGGTGATCACCAGTGTGAATCGCGACGACCTTCCCGATGGCGGATCGAATCACTTCGCGGAAACCGTTCGCGCTGTGCGCCGCGCACTGCCCGAAGCGCGCGTCGAGGTGCTGACGCCCGATTTCTGCGGCGATCTCGACGCGGTCGCGCGCGTGCTGGACGCGGGGCCGCACGTGTTCAATCACAACATGGAAACGGTGCCGCGCTTGTATAAAACGGTGCGTCCGCAGGCGGACTACCGGCAGTCGCTGGACGTGCTGCGATTCGCGAAAAAGCACCGGGCCGAGGCGTTGGCCAAATCAGGCGCGATGGTTGGATTGGGCGAATCTTCCTGCGAAATCGAGCAGTTGCTGCGCGACTTGCGCGAAGCCGGTGTCGACGTCGCCACGCTTGGCCAGTATTTGCAGCCGGCGCGCCGAAATTTGCGCGTGGCCGAGTACGTGACGCCCGCGCAATTTGAAAAATACCGGGACTACGGCCTGTCGATCGGCTTTAAAATGGTGTTCAGCGGACCGCTGGTGCGCAGCTCGTACATGGCGGATCTGGTGAACGAAGAAGCTCTGCACGCGTGAACTACGCGCTCTCCATTTTTTCCGCCCTCCTGCTGATCCTCATTTTTCCCCGCTACGATCTGACGTGGCTCGCGCCGGTGGCGCTCACGCCGCTGTTGTTCGCCTGCGCGCGCGAAGCGTCCTGGAAGCGAAGATTCCTGGAAGGCTGGGCGGGAGGATTCGTCTTCTGGTTCGGCGTGTGCACCTGGATTCAGTTCGTGCTCGAAGTCCACGGAGGCATGGGGAGATGGGGCGGCTGGGGCACGTTCATTTTGTTCGCGATCCTCAAGGGCCTGCACATGGCAGTGTTCGCCGCGCTGGCCGGATTCGTGATGCATCGCTGGTGGGCCATCCCGGCGTCGGCGGCATTGTGGACCGGGCTGGAACGGACACACGGGCCGCTCGGCTTCGCCTGGCTCGATTTGGGAAACGCGGGAATCGGCATGCCCGCGCTCATGCGCCTGGCGCCGATCACTGGAGTTTACGGTCTCTCATTCGTGTTCGCGATGATCGCCTGCGCGGCAGCTTTGGTCGCATTGCGCAGGCCGAGGCGCGAGCTGGCATGGCTGCTGATTCTTCCGCTGGTGTACGCGCTGCCCGAGCCCGTCTCCGCTCCGCCAACGCGCGAAGCGTTGGTGGTGCAACCCAACGTGGACACGGAACTCGAATGGACCACCGGGATTCTGGCGCAGATGGAGGAAAGGCTCGCGCTGCTGTCGCGCGCGCATGACGCGGACATGGTCATCTGGCCGGAAATGCCGGCGCCGTTTTACCTAGTCCGATCCGGCGTTTCTGCACTACGCCGAGGGCATCGCGCAATCGGCGCATGCCGACTTTCTGTTTGGCGCGGTCGGCAGCACAAAATCGGGCGCGCCGCTGAATTCCGCGATGATGATCGGTCCGGACGGGCGGATTCTCGACGAGTACGACAAAATCAAACTCGTCCCGTTCGGCGAATTTGTGCCAGGAGTATTCTCCTGGGTGAATCGCGTCACGAAAGAGGCGGGCGATTTCGCGCCCGGCAGCCGCATTGTGGTTTTTCCGAACCATGTAGGCGCGTTTATCTGCTACGAATCGGCATTCCCGGACCTGGTCCGCGAATTCGCCCGCAACGGCGCGGAGGTTTTCGTGAATCTGTCGAACGACGGATACTTCGGGACCAGCGCGGCGCACGAGCAGCATCTCGAATTGGTCCGGATGCGAGCCGCGGAAAATGAGCGCTGGATTGTGCGCGCCACCAACGACGGCATCACGGCGGTGGTAAATCCGGCGGGGCGCGTGACGGAGCGGCTGGAGCCGTTCACGCAGATCTCGGCGACGATGCACTACGGCGTGTCGACGAATCAGACGCCGTATACGAGGTACGGAGACTGGTTCGCGTGGTCGTGCCTGGTGCTGGGAATCGCCGCCTGCGTGACGGCCCGGTCGGGCGCTCGATGAAGCTCCCGAATGGCGAACTCGCCGTGGTCGATGGCGCGAAACTTCGGGAATACTGCCTGAATCCTCATCATGCGCGCGGGCGGCATAAGGCAAGGGTATTCGCGACCATCGACATTCATCAGGACGATTCGGAAATACTAAGAGAGGCCCTGCTCGCGGCCGCCCGCCAAGGTGAGGCACGCCCAGGCGAGGCCAATCAGTACGGGCAGCGCTACGTTGTCGATTTCGAATTCATCCGTCACACGGCAGAACGGCAAAAATTCGGAGCTTGTGGATCGTGCGGACCGGAGAGAATCTTCCCCGCCTCACAACTTGTTATGTACTATAAACGAAGAAGGTGTTTGATGGCGGTTATCGGGATGCATTCCGTGGTTGCGTTGCTTGAGGACCTGGCTGGCGAAGGACTGGCAAGGGGCCAAGTGGGCGTGGTCGTCGGGGAGTGGGCGCCTGGAGTCTATGAGGTCGAATTCTGTGATAACGATGGCAAGACCTACGCCATGGTTGCACTCAAGGCGGAACAGTTGATGCCTCTGCATCACGAGCCGACGCATCAGGCCGCGTGAAGCTCGATTCTAGCTATGCCGGATCACCAGCACATCGCCGTCCTTGACAATGTACTCTTTTCCTTCCAGGCGCAGCAGACCTTTTTCGCGCAGGCCGTGGTAGCCGTTGTGCTCCACCAGCGTTTGCCAGTTCACCGTTTCCGCGCGGATGAATTTTTTCTCGAAATCGCTGTGGATCGCGCCCGCGGCCTTTTGCGCGGTGCTGTTTTTGGGAATGGTCCAGGCGCGGACTTCGGTTTCGCCGGCCGTCAGAAACGACATCAGGCCCAGCAGCGAATACGTCGCCGCGATCAGGCGTTCCAGCGCGGATTCATGCAGGCCGTAGCTCTTCAGATACTCCAGCGCGTCTTCTTTCGGCAGCTCGGCCAGCTCGGCTTCGATTTTTCCGCAGATCGCGGTCACCGCGATTCCTTTGCGGCCGGCGAATGCGCCGGCGCGATACTTCTCCTCGACCTCGGCCATGCGCGCCGCGTCTTCCTCGCCTAAGTTAAGCACGCACAACATTGGTTTTTGCGACAAAAACTGGAAGCCCCGGATGCGCTTCTCGTCCTCGTCGCTGAAGTCGAGCACGCGCACCGCGCGATTCGCTTCCAGCTCCGTTTTTATCCGGTGCAGCAGCTCGAGCTCTTTTTCGAACTCGACGTTTTTGCCTCTTTTCAGCTCCTTTTGCACCCGTTCGACGCGCTTTTCGACGACGACCAGATCGCTGAGGATCAGCTCCATCTCGACGTCTTCGAAATCGCGGACCGGATCCACCGACCCGGCTTCGTGCGGCACCGTCTCGCTTTCGAAGACGCGCAGGACGTGCGCCAGGGCGTCGACCACGCGCAGGCTCGCGAGATATTTGGGATCGCGCAGCGATTCTTTCGATATCGCCGGGAAATCCAGATACTCCACCGTGGCGTGGAGGGCTTGCGGCCGGTCATGAGAATATAGAAGCGGCCCAACAACTTGACGAGCGACTGTAAAAAGTTAAGCAAAAGAGAAGATGACGCAGATATTTTCATCGTGCCGTCGTCCTTCTCATTGGGTATGAAGGGGAATCCAGAGAAATGATGGATTCTCTGGACAGATATCAGGTCGCTCGTATGTTGTCGCTGGCATGCATCTCTTGAGAAAACTCTTGTCGGACAGAATGACATTCCAAAATCGGTACAAGCGGTTCGTAATGATTTGGAATTGATGTCGGATCTGAAAGCAATGCTGCAGGATTTCGGAAAAGTTGCAAATGAAATAAGAAGAAACATGATGTCTGGAGACCAAAGCGATCTGGTTCTTTCGTTACGGGACAGAATAGTCGATGTTATCAGAAGCGAGTTCGGCAACCTTCAAAGTGAATCGAACAGACACTGGGGTAATTTGAGCGCAATTCACGCTGCACAGAGATGGCTAAACGCACAAACAAACAGAACTGAACATTTTCGAGGCCCTGTTCGGTTTGTTCGAGTTCGACGTCACATCGAACAGAATCGGACAATACCCTCGTTCTGTTCTGTTCGAATCGAACACGAACCGGACAGCACCCATGTTCGGTTCGTGTTCTGCAAGTTCGCACGACTCCGACCAAAGTCGAGGACCACGTGAAGGATTGAGGGTTTGTAACGGACAAATCGATGTTCTCTAGACGGAACTAGGCTGCATCACATACATAGATGATGGCCAAGCTTGTCCAGGAATCCCAAGATGCCGAGAATCAAGATGTTCAACCCAAGTTGCCGAGACTAAGACGTCAGGAATTTCCAAGAAATATGACTCATGATTTCCAACATTTATTGTTTGGATAAGAGAGATGCTGTGTCACTCAGAAATTCAATCATGTCAGAATCATCCTCTCATTTTGACGAGATGCTATCGGATGAATCCGTCTCTTAGGTCAAGATATATGAGAATCTTGATGATTCGGATGACGAAGAGATCTATGAAGATCACATGAGTATTCCAAGCATTTCAATCTCTGTACAAACTACTTGCTTCAAATTTCCGAAAAATGCTGAATCCTCTGCCTATCTCCTTGTTAATGACGACAATGTCGCTGAAGCAACAAATCTGCTCAAGGTATCCTTGGGTGTACGCTAAGGCTGAATTCAGGCATCGTTTTTATGTATATGAACTTGTAATTTCATCTTTTATTGTCTGAATACTCGAATTTTGATCATTTTCGAAGAATATCCACAATGACTCGCTATGAAATTAGCTAGAACACTCCAGCATCAGACATACATAGTCAATATCACCTCATTCATGCGCTATATCATGTCCTCGCGTTACATTCCCAGCGTGCTTTTTGAGAATTTCCAATAAGCTGGAGATATTGTTTGGACCGACCGTGCGATTCGTCCCTGTTTGAGTAACAATGACACCGCTGGATATAGCGTTAAGGTGCTTGTCAGCGGTGATATCCAAGTACGTACAACATCCGGCTTGGGTAACAATTTCGATTGGATTGACGTGGAAGATGGAGCAATTGGACTGACGTTCAATTCAATGCTATCCATGAAGATGCGCAGGCCTAATCTAAATAGCAGTCCTATGGCAAGCCTATAGGGTATGTGCATGTCGGTTGGGAGGCCGTTGGCAGTAGTTGACGTAGATGAACTCGGCATCGGGCTGTGCGGTCGAGAAGACTCCTTTTTCTTCTGTGCCATCTCCTGTATCGCAATGACACCGTACAAAGTCTCAAAAAACGGCCAGAAATCTGGAGCAAGTTGTTTCCGAATCATTTTCATACTCACTGCCCCACTGTACAACTCACTCATCTCGACCGACCCAATTTGTCTCGCACCGTCGGTAACCCCTACAATCAACAACCCACCTGCGTAAATGGACATTACGTTGATGAAGTTCAGGCGACCATTCTGTGTCTTTAACTTTTAGCACAGCTTTATCCAAATCAATCCTTTTTCGATTCACGTCGAATAACACTCCCAATGATTTAAGATGTTGCCGGCCCCATTTACTGGAGCTCCCAAGCTTGTCTTCTTCTGGTTTGGGGGTTGTGGGGAGTATTTCCTGTCTTTCCCGCACTGCTCGTGGTGGTTGTTGACGCGATGCCATTGTATCTTCGGGAGGGGGTGACAGTAAGAAGCGAACGGATCGTGCTTCTTTGACTCTAATATATCAATATAAGGATAGAGACGGGGGGACTACTTGTATAGGCCTGCGTTCTGCTCGGGTTCAGGAGAGATTGAAGGAGGAGAGAAAGGTTCGCTGAAGGCACGCATCACGCAGACAGTCCCATGACCAAAAGCTTTATTTTCCCTGGCCGCGATAGAATATTTACATTAAGGAGCCGATATTTACGTTTTAGTCGGGTGTGGTTACACAGATTGTTGATTGGTTGCTGTCAGCCGCTTCGGACTGTCTGTTTTCCATGGTGGGCTATTTTCGGTAACCAGACGGTCCCGCCGGGTGGGTGTTTTCCGGGCGAATCCCAAATTCACCTGCTTATCCACCTTTTTGAGAAATATTAATGACGATATCTAAAAAAGCAGCCGGAAAGCTGCCTGAAGGAACTCCTTCGTCAACAAACCCCACCATGCTTGCAAGCAGTTTGTCAGAGGATCCGGGGCCGAGTTCCTCCGAAGCAACTCCGTC
>CAVVNE010000007.1:0-4799 GCA_963749245.1 Bryobacterales bacterium | reverse complement strand
CAGGTAAAAATTACCGAGCTGTCGTAAAAATGACGGGAAACGCTCGGGTTATCGGTTCCGCAATTGGGACTGATAATAATGGAAACCCGTGGTTGCTCCGGCGGGCGCCGAAATCCCGGGTTTGGCCTAAATTCGCTGACCCGGGAGTTCGGTTCGATTTGGAATAAGGGGGAATTAGAAATGAAAATCATCGCAAATATCGCCGCTTTCAGCCTGTTGGGAACCAGCCTGCTGGTCACCGGATGCGCCACCAAGAAGTACGTGGCGCAGACAGTTGCACCGATCGATGCCCGCGTCACCAGCACGGAGACCAAGAACACTGAGCAGGACAAGCTGATCGCCGAGCATGGCAAGAGTATCGAGGAGCTGGACCAAAGCGTATCGCGCACCCGCGAACAGTTGAAGGACACCGACGCGAAGGCGATCGCGGCCAATGAGGCTGCCGCCAAGGCCGACCAGAAGGCCGACGGCGCGTGGAAAGCCGCCGACGGCGCCAAGAGCCTGGCCCAGCAGGGTCTGGACGCCAACACGCAGCTCGCCCGTACCGTCGACGCCATGAACAAGTTCCAGGTCCTGAAGACCGAGACGGTATTGTTCCCGGTGAACCAGTGGAGCCTGAGCGAAGACGCCAAGGCGCAGTTGGAAGAGCTGGCCAAGACGGCGGGTGGACTCGACCGCTACGTGATCGAAGTGCAGGGATTCACCGACAAGACCGGCAGCGTCACGCTCAACGAGCGGTTGAGCCAGCAGAGAGCGCAGGAAGTGGCGCGCTATCTGGCAAACGAATATAAAATCCCCGTGCGCAGTATCTCGATGCTCGGTTCGGGCTACGCCCTGCCGGTAGCCGATGACAAGACGCGGGAAGGCCGCAAGTTGAACCGCCGCGTGGAAGTTCGTCTATTCGTGCCGGAAGCGGCGACGGCTTCGAAAGCTTTAACGGCCAAGTCGGGCGCGGAACAGTAACGCGCGTCTACGTGAGGTTTTTGGGTTAGGTCGCCGGCCCCTCCGACCCGGCGGCCTTTCAGGGCAGGCGCTCGAGGAGATCTTTAGCGAGGAGATCTGCACGCTTCGCTAAACTGACTGCGGTCAGAAGGTCTTGTTCCCGCGCCTGCTCTGCTTGTTTCCGGAAGGTTCGAATCCGCTCGGCAATCTCCTTCTGGTCCGGCGTAAGATTTTTTGCCTCCACGACCGAGAGTATCCGGTTCACCCGGTCCAGGCTTTCATCTAATGCGCGTGTGTTTTCCCGCAACTCCTCGGGGGTGAACATCTGCGCCAGCTTCGGCGCAACAGGCACTTCCGGCGCCGCGGGACCTGGCGGAACGGGCTTGGGGGCAGCGGCCTGCACAGGACGGCGCGCGACGCGCTTGGGAGCTTCCGGAATCTCCGCGCTGAGATCGGGAGTTTCAGGCAACGGCGGCGGCACGATGGCAGCCTGGTCGGCGGCGATCTGGGGAGCTTCGGGCAGCTTCGGCGCGGCGCTCCGAACCGGGGCTGGCCGCGGAGTCACCGGAGGAGGCGTGAAGACGCGGACCTGCGTTTTCTGCCGCAAGCAAGAGGTCGATGCCAGCGACATTGCGAGGATACCGAAGATCAGCCGCGTCTTCCGCATGTAGTGTCAGGCATAACGGATCATTGCCGGAAACTGCATTTGAAATGCGGTCCCGCGGCCCGATTCTGTCGAGAAACTGATAGTACCATTATGCAATTGAACGGCCCGGTACGTCATCGCCAGACCGATGCCCGATCCTCTAGCTTTCGTCGTGAAATAAAGTTGAAAAACCTTGTCCCTCGCCTCGGCCGGAATGCCTGGCCCGTCGTCGGAAACATTCAGCACCACGAGGTTCTCCTCGCGCGACACACGGAGCCACAGGTTGCCGCCGTTCTTCATAGCTTCGATGGCATTCAGCACCAGGTTCAGGATGGCCTGCTTCAGCATGTCGGCGTCGCCGCGAATGGGGGCCGCCTCGGCCGCTGCTTCAAACCACACCTGAATGTTGGCGAGGCCGGCCTGCGGCGTGGTCAGATCCGACACCTCGCGGGCGAGCGCCACCAGGTCCACCTCGGTCAATTTGACGTCCACCGGCCGCGAAAAATCAAGAAAGGTCTTCACCACCCGGTCCAGCCGGCGGACTTCTTTCGATAAAATGTCGATCTCGCCGGCCAGTTCCTCATCCGGTTCGCCCAGCTTGGCGCGCAATAGATCCAGGCGCAGGGAAATCGCGTTCAGCGGATTTTTTATTTCGTGTGCGACGCCCCCCGTGATGCGGCTGATGGCGGCCAGCCGCGAGGCCACGTCCAGCTCCGTCGCCATGCGGTCCAGCAACCCGTCCAGATCGTGCTGTAATTCCACCGCCTGCTCGCGCGCCCCTTGAAACCGTTCGCCCAGGATGTTCAACTTCCCTTCGACGACGGCGAATTCCGCCGGCGGGTTCACCTGCGTTTCGGTACCGAAAAAATTGCCCTGCACGATGCGGTCGATGGTCGCCTCGATACGCTTCAGGGGCCGCAGGACGCGATTGGTGACCAGCATGGTCAGCAGCACGGAAATCAGCAGGGCCGCGCCCGATACATAGGCCACCGTGGCGATCTGCTTCAGCACCGTATCCTGCAACAGCACGCTCGAAACGATGACCTGGATGCGGAACAGAGGCTGCTCCTCGCCCTGGACGCCCAGAGGGATCAGAAACTGGTAATCGGCGCGGCGCTTCATGATGTCCATCAGGCGAGTGGCGAAGGAGGCCGTGCTCCACTCCTTGAACGACGGCAGGACCGCCAGCGGTTTGCCCACCACCGGCGGATTCGACGAAGCGATGATGGTGCCCGCCGGTCCGGCGATGTTGATGTCCTTGATGGCTGGCGATAGCTTCAGCATGTTTACGAGCATCGTCGGGATGTCCGGGTCGGTGGAGACGATCTCGGTCCACAGGGCCTTCGCCTCGTTCAGGTCGCGCGGCGCCTCATGCTTATCGGAGTGCTGCGCGATATGCTCCCGCACGAAGGTGCTGGTCTGGTCGGCGGCGAGCTTGCTGCGTTCGAGCGCGTCGGCCGACAACAGGTCCACCAGGCTGGCGAGGTGCACGGCCGAGATGGCGATCGCCACCAGGGCCACCAGCGTGACAATCAACAGGACCAGCCTAACGCGCAGGGACATCTTGGCGACAGTTACCCACCGTTGAAAATCAGCGTAGCGGGGTCGGCGGAGCCTGATGTGAATTCGCACAACGGCCTAAGCCCCAGCAGTTTGCGCGCCATATTCCTTCAACTTATTGAACAAAGTCTTCTGGCTGATGCCCAGCACCTCGGCGGCGCGCGTCTTGTTGTGGCGCGTGTGCTCCAGCGTCAACTCGATCAGGGCGCGCTCCGCCTGCTCGATGGTGGAACCCACAGGGATGCGCAGTTCCTCGCCGTTGGCCGCGGACGCGGCGGGCGCCGCGTGCGAGGCCGCGCCGGACCCTCCAAAACTCGCGGCCAGATGGCAAGGTAGGATGGTCCCTTCAGCGGCCAGAATCACGGCCCGCTCCACCACGTTGCGAAGTTCGCGCACGTTGCCGGGCCAGTTGTAGGCGCGGAACCGCTCCATTACTTCCTTCGACACGTCGGTGACCTTGGTGCCGTGCTTGCGGTTCAAATCGCTGAGTAGCGCCGAGGCCAGCGCGGGCAGATCGTCCTTGCGGTCCCGCAGAGGCGGCAACGGAATGGGAAACACGTTCAACCGGTAGAACAGATCTTCGCGAAATTTCCCTTCGCGAATGGCCGCCTCGAGCGGCGAGTTTGTGGAGGCGAGTATGCGCACGTCCAGTTGAATTTCGGCCTTGCCGCCCAGGCGGCGCACCCGAGAGTCTTCGAGAACGCGCAGCAGTTTCGCCTGGAGCGCGACCGGCATGTCGCCGATTTCGTCCAGCAGGACGGTCCCGTTCTGGGCCAGCTCAAAGCATCCGGCGCGGCGGTCGACCGCTCCGGTGAACGCGCCTTTTTCGTGGCCGAACAGCTCGCTTTCCATCAGCGAATCCGGCATCGCCGCGCAGTTCAGCGCCACGAAGGGTCCGGCGCGCCGCGGGCTCAGGGCGTGAATCGCACGCGCCGCCAGTTCCTTGCCCGTTCCGCTCTCGCCGGTGATCAGCACCGCCGCGCGGCTGGGCGCGACCTGCTGAATCAGGCTGAACGCCTCGCGCATCTTCGGCGCGGAACCGACCATTTCGCCGAGTAGCCCGTGATTGCTTAACTGACGCTCCAGGCGCTCCGCGTGCTCGGCCAGCTTTTCGTGCGTCGCGGCGCGCTCCAGCAATAAACGCAGCGCCTGGGATTGCACCGGCTTTTCCAGGAACCAGAAAGCTCCCAGATCGTGCACCATACTGACCGATGTTTCCAGGCTTCCGTACGCCGTCTGCACGATCACCGGCGGAGCGTCGCCGTCCTCCCTCAGCTTCTTGAGCAGTTCCTGACCGTTCATGCGAGGCATGTTCAGATCGGTCACGATCACGTGCGCATCGAATGTCGCGAGCTTTTCCAGCGCCTCCTGCCCGTCGGCCGCGGTTTCCACCGAATAGCCCCAGAGCTTGATCATGCTGGCCAGCGCGGTGCGCTGCGATTCTTCGTCGTCCACGACGAGAACGCGTGTGACATCCCTTTCAGTTTGCATCTTTGTTCCTATTGTGACAGCACGGCGTACGCGCATGTTATCATGCCTGCCATGCAGCTTCGAGCATCGACCAAATTCATCAAGTTAGGATACGTGCTCTGCCTGATCCTGGCCGTCGCTATCGCGGTATATGTGGGAACCGGTTCGAAGGACATCCGCT
>CAVVNE010000006.1:0-4388 GCA_963749245.1 Bryobacterales bacterium | reverse complement strand
TGTCGTATTTCTTCTCGAAATTCTCCGCGAACTCGTCCACCCGCGCGATCCGGCAGGCGTCGAGAATCTGCTCTTTGGTCGCGTCCGGCCGCGCGAAGGCGATGTTTTCCTCGATCGTTCCGTCGAACAGAAACGTGTCCTGCAACACCACGCCCAGCTGCGTTCGGTACGTGTCCAACCGCACCGTCGACAGATCCACTCCGTCGACCGTGACGCGCCCTTCTTCCGGCACATGAAACGCCGCAATCAGCGAAATAATCGTCGACTTGCCCGACCCCGAAGATCCCACGAGCGCCGTCACCGTCCCCGGTTCAGACCGGAAACTCACGTCGAACAAAACCGGCTTGTCCTTGTCGTAAGCGAATCCGACGTGCTCAAACTCCACCTCGCCGTTTACTGTGCCAAGCGCGAAAGTCCTCCGCGGGTCCATATCCTCGGGCCGTTCGCGCAGCACCTCGCGCGTCCGCTCCAGTCCCGCGAACGCCTCGGTTAATTGCGTGCCGATGCTCACGATCTGCACCACCGGCGCGATCAGGAACGCCAGCAGCGCCGTGTATTCCATGAAATCCCCGAGCTTCATCTGGCCCGCCCCGATTTCCTTCGCGCCCACGAACATCACGATCGCGCCGACAATTCCCATCAGCACGGTCGCCGACAAACCCATCAACGACATCGCCGTCAGCGATTTGATCACGTTATCCAGCAGCCTCTGCACTCCGCCCGCGAACACCCCGGCCTCGCGCTCCTCGGCGTGATAGCCCTTGATCACCCGGACGCCGCCCAGCGATTCCGTGAGCCTCCCCGTGACTTCGGCATTGATCTTGCCCCGCTCGCGGAAAATCGGGCGGATCTTTCCGAAGGCCTTTGTCAGCACTAGCGCGAATGTGATCAGAAACGCCACCGTCAGTCCGGTCATCAACGCGCTGATGGTCATCAGCAGCACCAGCGCGATCGCCGCGGTCATCAGGCCGCCGACGAAATCCACCAGGCCGGTTCCGATCAGGTTGCGCACGCCTTCCACGTCGCTCATGATGCGCGAAACCAGCGCACCGCTCTTGTTCGCGTCGTAATAGCTGACTGACAGGCGGCCGATGTGCTGTTGGACTTTCCGCCGCAGCTCCGCGATCAGCCTCTGCGCCGCCTTCGACAGCAATTGCGTCAGTGCGAACGACGTCGTGCCTTGGATCAGCGTCGCCGCCAGCACGCCCAGAACGATCGGCGTCAGCAACTTCGATTGATGCGCCAGGACGACGTTGTTCACCAGGTACTTCGTCGATACCGGCAGCACCAGCCCGCTGACCCGGTTAATGACCATCAGCCCGAATCCCGCCGCCAGAATGCCGCGTCTTGGGTGAACCATCTCGCGAATGTCCGGCCATAGCTCGCGGAATCGTTCCGACTGGCTGCGCTTAGGTTTCTTGATTATTTCCGCCACGATCTTTTCAGTTTACAGTGATACGTATGAGTCACCTCTACGCAGGTACCTCGGGATTCGCTTATCCAAGCTGGAAACCGGACTTTTACCCCCAAAAACTGGCCGCAAAGGATTTCTTGAAACACTACTCGGCGCGGCTCAATTCAGTCGAGATCAACTACACGTTTCGCCAGTTGCCGAAGGGCTCGACGCTCGAAAACTGGGTCTCCGCCACGCCAGAAGGCTTCTTGTTCGCCTGCAAGGCGCACATGCGAATCACCCACATTCTGCGCCTTAGAGAGTCCGAATTCACCGAGCTGTTCTTTCGCGCGATCGACCCCTTACGAGCCACTCGCCGCCTCGGCCCGGTCCTGTTCCAGTTGCCGCCGAACTTCAAAGCCGACCCGCCGCTGTTGGCTTCGTTCCTCGAAAAACTGCCGCGCGATATCCGCTTCGCCTTCGAATTCCGCAACAAAACCTGGCTGACCGATGAAGTGAACCGCCTGCTCGAACAACACGGGGTCGCTCTGTGTCTAGCCGAATCGGAAAAGTTCGAGGTGCCCGAAGTGATCACCGCCAACTTCGTCTACGTCCGCCTGCGCAAGGACGACTACTCGTCCGAAGAGCGATCCGAAATCGCGACGCGAGTCCAGCGCCTCCGCGCCGACGGCCGCGACGTATTCGTATTCTTCAAACACGAAGAAACTCCGGCGGGAGCCATGTACGCGGAGGAATTATTGAAGGCGGCGCCGTGAAGGTCCGCGATCTTATCAAGCTTATTGAGGAGGACGGCTGGCGACACGTGAAGACGCGCGGCAGCCATCGGCAGTTTAAGCATCCGGCAAAACGTGGGCGCGTCACAGTAGCGGGGCATCCTGGCGACGATGTTCGTCCTGGTACGCTGAAGGCAGTGCTGGCACAGGCCGGGCTGAGGGATCGACTAATGAAAAAGTACGCCGTGGTCATCGAAAAAGGTCCAACGAATTATTCCGCCTACGTCCCCGACCTGCCGGGTTGCATCGCCACGGGCAGGACGATTGAGGAAATAGAGACCAACATGCGCGAGGCGATCGAGTTTCACATCGAAGGGATGATCGAGGACGGAGAGGCGATCCCGGAGCCGTCGTCCCAGGCGATCGAGGTTGAAGTCAGCGTGGTTTGATCGGCCTCAGAATGAGCATCCACGTACGCGGAGGAGTTGCTGAAGGCAGTGCCGTGATACCGTTTTTTCGATGACTCCCGAACCCATCCTCGAAGGCCTTGCCTTCCCCGAATGTCCCCGCTGGCACGATAACGCCCTGTTCTTTTCCGACATGCACGCCGGCGCTGTCTGGCGTCTTGACCCGCAAGGCGCAGCCACCAAGATTCTGGAGCTGCCCTCGTTTCCAGGCGGCCTCGGGTGGCTCCCTGATGGCACTCTTCAAGTCGTCTCTATGCGCGATCGCTGCCTCATGCGGATGACCCCGAACGGCCTCGCACCGTTCGCCGACCTCAGCGCCCTCGCCACCGGATTCACCAACGATATGGTCGTCGATCACGAAGGCCGCGCCTACGTCGGCAACTTCGGTTTCGACCTCAACGGGGGCGAATCTCCGAAGCCCACAGTCTTGATCTGCGTCGAGCCCGGCGGCGGCGCCCGCGCCGTCGCTTCCGATATGTGGTTCCCCAACGGAGCCGTGATCACGCCCGATAACCGCACTCTGATCGTCGCCGAAACGTTCGCCGCCCGCATCACCGCGTTCGACATCCTCCCCGGCGGCGACCTCATCAACCGGCGCATTTTCGCCGAACTGCCCGGCGTCTTCTCCGACGGCACCTGCCTCGACGCCGAAGGAGGCCTGTGGGTCACCTGCCCCGAAGGGCGCCGCATTATCCGCGTCCTCGAAGGTGGCCGCATCACGCATGACATCCCTCTGCCCGGCCGCGACTCCTACGCCTGCATGCTCGGCGGCGCCGACCGCTGCGATCTTTACATCTGCACCGCCCAGGACCACCTTCCCGACCGCACCATCGCGTCGCGCCAGGGCCGAATCGAAGTCATGCGCGTGGAGACGCCCGGTGCAGGGCTGCCATAAGTGTCGGCGTAGTAAACTAACTTCTTATGCTCACCCGCAGGCATTTCCTCGCCACGTCGATGTCCACAGCCACGGCCGCCTTCGCCGCGAACCTGTTTGGCGCGCCGAAGGACACGAAAACGCCTCCGCCCGAGCTCGAAAAACTCGGCGCCGTCGCCGTGCGCGAGGCCAAGAAATACAAAGCCACTTATTGCGACATCCGCATAGTCCGCCTGCGCGACCAGCGCATCGGCCTGCGCGTCCAGTCCGGCCGAGGCGGAACTATTTCCGTCCCCAACGTCGGCGAGGACTCGACCTTCGGCTTCGGCGTCCGCGTGATCGTCAACGGTGCGTGGGGATTTGCCGCCTCGCCCATCGTGACCCCCGAAGAAATCGCCCGCATCACCGGCGAAGCCGCCATCGTCGCCAAAGCCAACGCCAGCATCCAGCCGAAGCCCGTACAGCTTGCGCCGGTCAAAGCCTATCGCGATGTCTGGACCACGCCGCACGAAAAAGATCCGTTCGCCGTTTCGATGCAGGAGAAAGTCGACCTGCTCCAGCGCGTCTGCACCGAGATCAAGAAAAATCAGCGCGTCCAAAGCGGCACCGCCAGCATCAACTTCCGCACCGAAGACAAATACTTCGCCTCCTCCGAAGGCTCGTCGATCCAACAACTGATCATTCAGATCTACGGCAACGCCGCCGCCACCGCGGTCGACCGCCAGGCAGGCATCTCGGCGACGCGCAACTACACGCCCACGCAGGCCTCCGCCGGTTGGGAATATGTGCCCGAAATGAACCTCGAAGAAAACGCCATGCGACTGCGCGAGGAGGTCATTGAGCATCTCGACGCTCCGGCCGCGAAGCCCGGTAAAAAAGATCTCCGGTCGATGCCGAATCACCTGATGCTGACCATCCAC
>CAVVNE010000005.1:0-44562 GCA_963749245.1 Bryobacterales bacterium | reverse complement strand
CCACGTGCCACTGGTCGCCCACCCGGGTCAAGGCGAGGTGCTGGCGGGAGAGGCCGGCGTCGTCGGGATAACAGAGCTCGTTGGCGCTTGAACGGCCAAGGGTAATTCGATCGCGATCGAGCGGGACAGTTACATTTTTGCCATCGATGTTGCGGATGATGAGTTCGCGGACGGTCATCGGGGCCAAGGAATTAGCGTAGCACCACTAATGATCGTGCCGTGCGGCTATACTCTGATGAAGCACATGAAGACCGCACTTTTTATCGCTCTGGCAATCACCACGATCGGCTTCCTTCTGTTCTGGACGCAGGAGGCCCGCCGGCATCGTGACGCCGGACCCCGGTCGCCCGGGCCGCTCAACCTATTGATCGGCTTCGTGACGAATTTCTTCGACATGCTGGGCATCGGCTCCTTTGCGCCCACCACGGCCGTTTTCAAGCTCGGTAAACTGGTGAGCGACGAAAAAATTCCCGGCACCTTGAACGTCGGCCACACGATGCCGACCGTGGCGGAGGCCTTCATCTCTATCGCGATCATGACCGTCGACCCCACAACGTTGATCTCGATGATCCTCGCTTCTTGCGCGGGCGCCTGGCTGGGAGCTGGAATCGTCGCCAAGTGGTCCCGCCGCGCCGTCCAGATCGGCATGGGCCTAGCGCTGATCGTGGCCGCGGTTTTCTTTCTTCTGAAGCAACTGAAAATGCTGCCCGGCGATGAGGGCAGCGTCGGCGTGACCGGCGCGAAGCTGGCATTTGCGATTGCTGGAAATTTTGTCCTGGGCGCGTTCATGACCCTGGGGATCGGTCTTTTCGCCCCATGCATGGTGCTGGTGGCGATGGTGGGAATGAGCCCCGCCGCCGCGTATCCCATCATGATGGGCTCCTGCGCATTCCTAATGCCCACCGGCAGTGTACGGTTTATCCGTGAACGGAGCTACAACCTGAAAGCCTCCATCGGCCTTGCCATCGGAGGCGTCCCCGGGGTTCTTCTCGCGGCCTACTGGATCAAGTCGATGGACGTGACCAAGCTGCGCTGGGTAGTGATCTGCGTCGTCGTCTACACCGCGTCGATGATGCTGCGCTCGGCGATGGCCGAGCGCCCAAAGCGGCCGGTTGAGGTGATGCCGTCAATCGGAAATTGAACTGGAGGGCGGCTTATGAATCAAGCCGTCAACCACAGCAATCAACGCGTCCATTCGAGCGTCAGTGTGCTTCTGTTGCTCGGCAAGTGCCTCGATCGCAAGGAAAGCTTCTTTGACCCGCCGCTCGGTAACGGTCTGCGCTTCGGCAAGTACGACCTGCGCAGTCAGCAGGCGATTGTGCTCATCGCTGAACTTGAGATGATCGTCAATCAGGAGCTGCATCAGCCCCTCCATGCGATCCAGCCGCGACAGGCCGTGACCGTTTTGCTCATCGCCCATATTTTCAGTATACTCAGCCCACCGAAATCACTGGCGATCCCAGCACCTCAAAACGCGGGGCAATTCCCAACCCCGCTGCATTTGACGTGGTCATTCGCCCTCGCTGACGCTGCGGCGCGCCCTCCGCGATGCTGACCGTCACGTAACTATTAAAATCCGTCGTCGTGAACAGCAATTCCGGAGGCGTCGAGTGCGCCAGATGCGCGATCGCCGCCGTCACGATGTCGCCTCCCCACGTATCTTCGATCGTCATCGCGATCCCCAGCGACACGCACAAGTCGCGAATTTGCCGGGCCTTCGTCAATCCGCCGACTTTCGAAATTTTCAGGTTGATCACGTCCATCGCCTGATCCGCGTGCCCTCGCACCACCATCGCCAGATCATCGATCACCTCGTCCAGCACGAATGGCCGATTGGTATGCTTCCTTACCGCCAGGCATTCCTCATACGTGCGGCACGGTTGTTCGATATACACATCGATATCGCGCACGAACGCGGCAACGCGCATGGCGGCGTGCTGCGTCCATCCAGTGTTCGCGTCGGCGATCAAAATATCGTCCGTTTCCAACTGCTCCGCCGCGGCAATGATGCGCGCGACGTCCGTATCCACGTCTGACCCCACCTTCAATTGGAATTTCGTGTAGCCTTCGGTGCGATACTGCGCGACGCGCTCCGCCATCGCCTCCGGAGTGTCCTGGGAAATGGCGCGATACAGCGGAAAATCGTCGCCATATCGACCGCCGAGCAGCGATGCTACCGGCTTCCCACAGGCTTTTCCCAAGATATCCCAACACGCGACATCGATGGCCGACTTGACATAGGGATGCCCGCACATTGCACGATCCATCTGCGCATTCAACACTCCCAGTTCCGTCGGATCGAGTCCGATCAGCGACGGCGCCAGCTCCGCGATGCCCGTTCGCGCGCCGTTGGCGTACGCGGCCAGATACGCCGACCCTAGCGGGCAGACCTCTCCGTATCCCGTGATCCCTTCGTCGGTCGACACCGCGACCACCGTGGAGTCGAACACCGCCACGGCGTTTCCGCCCGACCATTTGTAACTGCCTTCGTGCAAAGGCAGCTCGACTCGATATGCCTCAAGCTTTGTAATGCGCATGGGAATACAATAGGATTCATTATGATCCTCCGCATTGCCACGCTGCTGGCGGCGGCCTCATTGTGCCTGACGGCGCAGGATTTTTCCAGGGACGTGCAGCCGATCTTCGAACGCCGCTGCGAGGGCTGCCACGGCTCGACGCAGCAGATGGGCAATTTGCGCCTCGATTCTCCCGCATCCATCGCGCGCGTCGTCGATGGCAACCTTTACGAACGCATCAGCAGCACAAAAAAAGGCTTCATGATGCCGGCGATCGGCGCGCCTTTGACCGCCGATGAGATCGCGAAAATCAAATCCTGGCTCGATGCCGGGGCGAAGTTTCCTGCGACGATCGCCAAATCGACGCACTGGGCCTTCCAGCCCATCCAGCGCCCCTCGAAAAATTCGATCGACGCCTTTATTCTGGAGCGCCTCGCGAAAGAAAGCATCGCGCCTTCCCCCGAAGCCGACAAACGCACCCTCATTCGCCGCGTCAGCCTCGATCTGACCGGCCTTCCGCCGACGCCTCGCGAAGTCGAAGATTTCGTCGCCGATAGGAGCCCCGACGCCTACGAAAAGCTGGTCGACCGCCTGTTTGCCTCGCCTCATTATGGAGAAAAATGGGCCCGCTCCTGGCTCGACGTCGCGCACTACGCCGATAGCGACGGTTATGAAAAGGATCTCTCGCGCCCCTGGGCGTGGCGCTACCGCCAGTGGGTGATCGACGCGTTGAATCGCGACGAGCCCTTCGATCAGTTCACCATTCAGCAAATCGCCGGCGATCTTCTTCCAAGCGCCACCACCGACGACCGCGTGGCGACCGGGTTTCTGCGCAACACGCTGACCAATCGCGAAGGCGGCGTCGATCGCAACGAGGCCCGCTTCGAGCAGATCATCAATCGCACCAACACCGTCTCGATCACTTGGCTCGGCCTCACCAGCGGGTGCGCGCAGTGCCATAACCACAAATTCGATCCCATCAGCCAGAAAGAATATTATTCGCTGTTCGCATTCTTCGATCACGCCGAGGAAGAGGACATCGACGCGCCGATGCCTGGAGAAGAACCTTCGCCGCCGGCGTATTACGCCAAGCGCCAGGAGATCCTGGAAAAGTATTGGATCCTCGAATTGCAGCCGCCCTGGGAGCGGCGCCTGCGCGAGGCCTACAACCATCCGGGCGAAAGCGGCGAGTGGGATTTCCTGCTGACCGACTTCACCTCCAGCATCGATCGCCCCCACGATCTGCTCACCGACGATCCGGAAAAGCGTTCCCCCCGCGACCGCGACCGTCTCACCGCGTGGTTCCTCTCGCACGGAAGCCCCGATTATTCGAAGGATCGCTCGACGGCGGGCGCGCTGCGCGAAGCGCGCGCAAAACTCGATGCGCTGGCCGAGGAACTGCCTCCCTACAGCCAGGCGCAGACGATCCATGCCGATCCGCGCATTCCTCCCACGCATGTGCGCGTCGGCGGCGATTACAAAACGTTCGGACCGGAGGTTTCTCCCGGCACGCTGGCGATCCTTCCTCCTTTGCAAACAACCGGCACGCCGACGCGCCTCGATCTGGCGCGCTGGCTCGTCTCGAAGGAAAATCCCCTCACCGCGCGCGTCACCGTCAATCGCATCTGGCAGGAATTTTTCGGACGAGGGATCGTCTTCACCTCCGAAGACTTCGGCACCCAGGGCGACCGTCCGTCGTATCCGGAGCTGCTCGATTTTCTGGCGTCGGAGTTTCGCAACAACGGCTGGAGCATGAAGCGCATCGAGAAAATGATCGTCATGTCGGCGACGTACCGCCGGTCGTCGAAAGCGCGGCCCGAACTCGAAACGAAGGATCCGGAAAACACTCTGCTCGCCCGTCAGTCCCGCGTGCGCCTGCCCGCCGAGCTGATTCGCGACCAGGCGCTGGCCGTCAGCGGCCTGTTGAATCCTGAAATCGGCGGCCGCAGCGTGCGTCCCCCGCAGCCCAAGGGCGTGGCCGAGCTGGGCTACGCCAATAGCGTTAAATGGAAGGAGTCGACCGGTCCTGAAAAATACCGCCGCGGCCTCTACATCCACTATCAGCGCACTACGCCGTACCCGCAGTTGAGCAATTTCGACGAGCCGGACTCGAACGTAAGCTGCACGCGCCGCCGCCGTTCAAACACGCCTCTCCAGGCACTCAACTTGTTGAACGACCCCGTTTTTTACGAGGCAGCGCAAGCGCTGGCAGCGCGAATCCAGAAGGACGGCGGCGCCGACCCGCTCGGCTACGCCTTCGAACTTTGCCTGGCCCGCCCGCCAAGCAACACCGAGCGCGCGCGCATCGAACAATACCGCGCACAAGGAGGCGACTGGCTCGGCGTCAGCCGCATTTTACTCAACCTTGACGAATTGATCACGCGAGAATAATTATGAATCTCCCTGAGTTCTTAAAAATACAGACGCGCCGGTCCTTCTTCCGGAGCTGCGCCGGCGGCATTGAGACGCTCGCGCTGGCCAGTCTGCTGGAGCGCGAAGGACTTGCCGGCGTTGCTACCAATCCCCTGGCCCCCAAGGCTCCCCCCTTCGCGCCGCACGCGAAAAACGTCATCTGCATGTTCATGGAAGGCGCGCCCAGCCAGATGGATCTGTTCGACCCCAAGCCGGCGCTTAAAAAATATTCGGGCCAATCGCTGCCGCCCTCGATGACCAAGGATCTGCGCCTCGCCTTCATCAAGCCCACCGCCGCCGTGCTGGCCAGTCCCCGAAAGTTCACCCCGCACGGCCAGAGCGGCATCGAATTTTCCGATTTCATCCCGCACATCGCCTCCTGCGCGGACGATATCTGCCTGGTCCGTGGCATGGTCACCGATGCGTTCAATCATCATCCCGGGCAGTTGCTTCTGTTTACCGGTTCGCAGCAGTTCGGCCGGCCCACCATGGGTGCGTGGGTAGTCTACGGGCTCGGCTCCGAATCTCAGAATCTGCCCGGTTTCGTTGTGTTGAGTTCTGGCGTCGGCACCAGTGGCGGCGAATCGAACTTCGCCAGCGGATTTCTGCCGTCGTCCTACCAGGGCGTCATGTTCCGCACCGGACCGGAGCCCATCGTTTATCTGCAAACGCCCGAAGGCATCACCAAGGAACAGCAGCGCGCGTCGCTCGACGTGCTGCGCGACCTCAATCAGGAGCGTCTCCAGACCACGGGCGACGCTGAGATCGCTTCGCGCATCGCATCATACGAACTGGCGTTCCGCATGCAGGCCGCGGGACCAGATCTGCTCGATTTTTCGAAAGAATCGCCGTCGACCCTCGATATGTACGGCGTCAACGCGGAGAAAACGCGGGCCTTCGGCACCAACTGCCTGCTCGCGCGCCGCATGGTCGAGCGAGGCGTGCGCTTCGTCATGCTGATGCACGCCAGTTGGGACCAGCACACCTATCTCAATAGAGATCTGAAGAAAAACTGCGACATCACCGACCAGCCCACGGCGGCGCTGATTCGCGACCTGAAGCAGCGCGGGTTGCTCGATTCCACCCTCGTCCTGTGGGGAGGCGAATTCGGACGCACGCCGATGGTCGAGATCCGCAATTCCAGCGACCCGGAGAACGCCGGCCGCGACCATCATCCCTTCGGGTACAGCATGTTCATGGCAGGTGGCGGGATGAAGGGCGGCACGGTGGTCGGCAAAACAGACGACCTCGGGTTCAACGTCGTCGAAGACAAAGTCCACGTCCACGATTTACAGGCGACCATCCTCAATCGCCTGGGCTTCGATCATACGAAGCTGACCTACAAATACATGGGCCGCGAATTCCGCCTGACGGACGTCGCGGGTAACGTCGTCCAAAAGATGCTGGTGTAGCACAGAGGCGCCCACAAAATTCGGTCTAGGGTTGTCAGGGAAGCTGCTTGACTTCGAGATTCGGAATCATTTCGAAGTGCCGCATGTTGTGCGTGACAACCGAATAGCCGAGTTCCAGCGCCGTGGCGCCGATCAGCAGATCGGCTAGAGCGACTCGCAGACCCTTTGCATGAAGGCTCCCATCGATCCTGCCCGCGCGAATTGCAATCGGCGTGGCGACCGGGTTCGACGGAGATCGCGCTGAGCAGTTCTTGAAGAAAGCGCTCGCGTTTGGTCCTGCGCGCGGCGGAGTCCGCCCGCTCGACTCCATGCGCCAGTTCCATGACTGTCACAACCTAGAGCGTCGCTTCCGTGTCGCCGAGCTTGGCGGCGATCTCCTCAATGACTTGACGGGGGTTCCTTCCCGTTCTCTCAGCGGCGATCAGGACGCTGGAGTCTAAAACGATGCCCACCAGGTTTTTAATCCCACACCGACGAGTTCAACGGTTCGCGGTGCCTGTCAACGGCTCCTTGCACGTCTTTGGCGAAATCTGGATCGATCGCAGCCGTCGAATCTTCGGCAAGCGCTGCCGCCATCTCCGACAACTTACGCCGCCGCGGCTCGGCGGCGCGCAACACGGCGATGGGTTGCGCGTTACGCTCAACGACGACTTCCGCTCCAGATTGCACGCGATCCAACACGGCGTGGACGTCGCGCGCCAGATCTGCTTCGCTGATGTGAAGAACGGCCATATGTACGATGGTACATCTACTGTTGTGCGCGGTTTCGCAAAACAAATGCTAATTCGACCCAGTGCCGACCCCGGTGATCATCGCCGCCGGACTGATTTCCTGGGGCTGCCGGTTATAGAAATTCGACGCGCTCAGCGTTTTATACACGTTCCCCGCCACGCCCGATGCCGCCGGACCGCTGACCAGCTTGCCGCCCGTCAACAGCACCACGACCACGAATTTATTCCTGCCCGTGTCGACAAACGAACCGAACCAGCCAAGATGAGTGGGGCTCCAATGGTCCGTACAGGTGCCGGTTTTGCCATAAATCGGCACGTTCGGATCGAAGCCCGCGCGCCGCGCCGTGCCGTACTCGACCGCTCCCATCATGCCGGGCTTGATCTCCGACACGAGGTTCTCGATATCGAGCCGTCTCTTGATGCGTGGAACCAGGGTTTGCGCCTCCTGATCCGTTTTCGGATATTGGAGGAAATAGAGCGTCCCTCCGTTGGCCACCGCGCCGATCAACGCCGCGTATTCGAGAGGCGTCAGCGTAATTCCTTCCCCGAAGCTGGTCATCATGCCGACGCCCAGTTTCGGCTCCTCGGCCGGAAGCGTGCCCGCCTGCTCCCCCGCGATATCGAGACCGGCTTTCTCGCCCAGGCCGAACATCCGGGCGTAATAGGAAACGCGTTCAAACCCGAGCTTTTCGCCCAGATTCGCGAAATACTGATTATTGGAATGGGCGATCGCCTCGGTCATGGCGATGGTCTTGTGCCGCGTGAGATGGAAAGGCGTCTCGCGATCGACCACATTTTCGCTCAGCGCGGCCAGCGCCACTGGAACCTTTACCGTGGAACATGGCTGATAACCGCTCTTAAACGCCAGCTTCTGGTTGACGATGGTCAGCACCCGCCCCGTGTTGGCATCGGTCACCACGATGCTGCCGTTCAACGGGCCCAATGCGTCGACCGCGGCGCGCCGGACGAGAAGATCCTCGCCGTCGACGTTATCGCCCTCGAGCGAATCGGCATAGTTCGGAGCCTTCCACGCGCTGCGCGCCGGCGCCCTCCTTCCTGCACTGGCCGACACCTGCGCCGCAGCCGCCGTATGCCTGATTTGCGCCCTGGCCACGACGTGAGGTACCGCCGCTCCGCTTTTCAGGGGAGCTTTTGCCGCAACCCTCACCGGAGCCTTGACCGGCGCTTTCGCTACCGCCTTGCCCGTCGAGGTCCGCCGTGCGGCGGTCGAACGGACCACCTTCTTTTCCACCGGCGCCGCCTCCGCCCCAAACGTCAGCGACGCGCCCCATGCGAGCGTGCCGAACAGAATTGCCAAGCGAATCAGTGAACGCTGCCTGGTGAATAGGTGCAAAGCTTCGTCCTCTACATTAAAATTTCCGTCGGAACTCGAAAGAAACATTCTGCTCTATAGAGCCGGGCCAAGTCAAGCTGTTCCTTCAAGCTGCCGTCCACCCTCCATCTATCGGCAGCGCCGCTCCGTTCATGAAACCAGACTCGTCCGAGGCGAGATAGACCGCCAGGTCGGCCACTTCCTCCGGACGGCCCAGCCGGCCGATCGGTTGCCTCTGCCGCAGGTCGGCCCGAACCTTGTCTTTTTCGTTTTTGTGATATTTTTCCAGGAATCCTTCGACGAAAGGCGTGTCGATGGTCCCCGGGCAGATGCAGTTGACCCGGAACTCGGTCGGATAATCCACCGCCAGTTGCTTGGTCAGCGCGATCACCGCGCCCTTAGTCGCGCAATAGGCAAAACGGCGCTTCACGCCGATCAGCCCCGCCACCGATCCTATATTAATAATCGACCCGTGCGAAGCCTTAATCAGCCCCAGCGGCCGCTTTGGTGACCAGATACGTCCCTTCAACATTGACCCTGTACAGGCACTGAAAATCCTCAAGCGAGGTTTCCTCTATATTGCCCACCAGCCCGATCCCCGCGCTATTCACCAGGATATCCAGCTTCCCGATCCGTCCGATGGCGGCAGAAACGGCCTTTTCATCGGTTACATCGCAGATAATCGCGCTCGCGCCCGGCAGCTCCGCGGCCAGCGCCTCCGCCTGAGCCCGGTCGATGCTCAGGATGATCACCGACGCTCCGGCGCGGGTGAACGCCCGGGCGGTGGCCTCACCAATCCCGCTCGACCCCCCGGTGATCAGGGCGATTCGGTTATCCAGGCGAAAGGGAGATTTCATCCCACTTATTGTAGCCTCGTTCGTTGAAAAATATGGGTTCCGGAAGGCCTTTTCTTCTGACGGATGTTGTAATATTGTCGCTGTTTCGAATTGAAATCGTCACAAATTGCGGCTATGCTTGGCATAGTCCCCCGAATCGAAGCAGCGCGACAAAGTCTCGTCGCGCATGAGGTGAAATCATCCATGAGAACAAAATTTTTTGTTGGCGCAGCGTTATTCCTGGTTGCCGCCGGGTCCACATGGGCCCAGTCAGCAGCCGGCGTCGCGGCCATTTCCGGCGTGGTGCGCGACGCTTCCGGCGGCGCGGTGCCGAACGCCAAAGTTGTTATTTCAAGCGACGCCCGCGGCGAGGTTCGTTCCATCACGACGAATGCCGCCGGGGTGTTCGCGGCTCCCGCGCTGATTCCCGGCCCGGGATATAAAGTGACGATCACCGCGTCTGGATTCTCGGCCTGGGATGTGAAGGACATCGATCTTCGCGTCGGACAGAATCTGGAGCTGACCGCGAACCTGGCGGTTGCCCAGACCACGACTTCGGTGGAGGTCACCGGAGCGCCCCCGCTAGTCGATTCCTCCAAAACCGACGTTTCGCAGGTGGTCGGAACCCGCGAAATACAGGATCTGCCCATCAACGGCCGCCGCGTCGACGCGTTTGTGCTCAATACGGCGGGTGTGACCAACGACGCCACCTTCGGCCTGCTGACGTTCCGCGGCGTGGCCGGCAATAACACGTTCCTGCTGGACGGCAACGACAACACCGAGCAGTTTTACGACGAGAACGCCGGCCGCACGCGTATTTACACCCAGATCTCCGCCGACGCGGTCCAGGAGTTTGAGGCCGTGTCCACGAATTTCTCCGCCGAATACGGCCGCGCCATGGGCGGCGTGGTCAATACAGTCACCAAGAGCGGAACGAATGACATTCATGGAAGCGCCTTCTACTTTCTGCGAACCACGGGCTTCAACGCTCATGATCCCTATTCCGCCATCAACCCCTCGGAACACTGGGTGCAGACCGGCGGAAGCGTAGGCGGGGCCGTCATCAAGAACAAACTGTTCTACTTCCTCAGTGTGGATATTACCCGCCGCAACTTCCCCTTCGTCGACAGCCAGGTAAAGGTCGGCTTCCTCGACACCGTCAACCAGGTTTGGGTGGGCTGCGGAGTGCCCGCGACGCCCGCCCAGTGCAACGCGATTAACGCCCTGCTGCCGCGCTTTTATGGCCAGATTCCCCGCACCGCGAAGAACGATCTGTACTTCGGCCGGCTCGACTACACACCTCAACGACAAGAACACGTTCAGCACCAGTTTCAATTTTCTGCGCTGGCTCTCGCCGAATGGAATCCAGACCGGCCTTTCTTCCACCACCGGCGCGGGAATCACCGGCAACGGCGACGATTCGGTGGCCGTCAGAAACGGGAAGGCCACGTGGACTTTCGTGCCGAATGGCCGATGGGTGAACGCCTTCCGCTACGGCCTCGACACGGATCGCCAGGCGGATGCCTTCGATCAGGCGGAGCTGGGCGGCGGCCTCGGCTATCTTGACGTCTCGGTGGCCGGCGTCCAGCTTGGACCTGCGACCTATCTTCCGCGCGTCCAACCGCTCGAAGTCCGCAACGAATTCGCCGACGACGTGAGCTGGTCCAAGGGCAAGCACCTGGTCAAATTCGGTTTCACCTTCGAACATGTCAGCGAGGTGGTCAATACGATCACCAACCGGTATGGATCCTATACCTATCCGACCGTGACCTCGTTCGCGCAGGACTACACCGGCAACACCACCGGCCTCCGGGACTACTCGGCCTTCAGCCAGACGTTCGGCAATCCGCTGGTGCAATACGCCATCAAGGATGTCGGATTTTATCTCCAGGATCAATGGAAAGTTACCGATCGCCTGACCGTCACCTACGGTGCGCGGTATGAGCATAGCATCGCGCCGCCGCCGCCGACCGCTAATCCCTTGTTCCCGCTGACCGGGGCGCCGCTGCACACCGGAACCATGAACCTGATGCCTCGCATCGGAGTCGCCTACCGGATCAACGACAAGACCGTCATCCGGGGCGGCCTTGGCACGTTCTACGCTCGCCTCGTGGGCGGCCTGGTGGATGACCTTTACACCGGCAATGGAATGTATCAGATCTCCGACAGTTTGAGCAATGCGACGCTGATTGCGCAAGGACCCGTATTCCCCAATGCCCTGGCCAGTCCCCTGACCAGCATCGTGCAGGGCGCGTCCACCCTGGACGTTTGGTCGCCAAAGCTCAAGACGCCTTATTCCGAACAGGCGACCATTGCGGTGGAGCGGTCGATCGCCAAGGACATGGTGCTCACCGTCTCCGGAATCTTCAGCCGTGGAGTCAATATCATTGGCACGCAGGATATTAACGCTCCCGGGCTCGGCGCGCCCTTCACTTACACCATCGATAATGCATCGGGAGCGGCCGTCGGCAGCTACACCACGCAGGTTTACACCGGAGCCCGGCCGAACCCGAATTTCGGCGCGATCTACGAGGAGACAAACGGCGTCAACAGCTGGTACGACGGGCTCGTCGTTGCGTTCAACAAGCGCTTCGCCCATGGATTCCAGTCGACGGCGTCGTATACCTGGTCCCACGAAATCGACACCGGGCAGGGCGCTGCGACCAACGCGATCTTTGGATTCAGCGACGCGCTTTGGACTTACAACGGGAATTATGGCTTTGACAAAGGCAGCGGCTCGCTCGATCAGCGGCAGCGCTTCGTGTACGCGTTTGTGTGGGCGCCGGTATTCACGAAATCCACCAGCTTCTTCGCCAAGTACGTGGTGAATAACTGGCAGCTTTCGAGCATCACCACGCTCCAGAGCGGACGCCCGCAAACCTTGACCATCCACTTGAATGACACTCCGGTCACAGGCATGTTATACAGCGCCGATGCTCTCGATGGGTTTAACGGAAATTTCCGCGTCCCGTTCCTGCCGGTGAACAGCCTGTACTCACCGTGGGTGCAGACGGAAAACTTCCGTTTGACCAAGAACATCCCGTTGCCCCGCGAGGGCATGAGGCTCAGTCTGAACTTCGAGGCGTTTAACATCGCCAACAACTGGTCGCCCACGGCCTTGACGACGCAGGCTTACACCGAAGCGAAGGGCATCCTGACCTACACGCCGACCGCTTTCGGCGTAGGAACGTCGGATGGAGGCTTCCCGGACGGCACGCAAGCCCGCCGCCTGCAAGTCAGCGCCCGCTTCACGTTCTAAATTTCGACCGCAGTCGAAAAGGGCCGGCCTTCGGGTCGGCCTTTTTTTGAATAAGCCTATAGTGGGCTGTCCGCGACGAATCTTTATCGTCAACACCCTCCCGAATGTCGCGGCTCCAAAGAGCCAAATGGAGCCGCGACCTCCGGGAGCGGTCAGAGTCGTGGCCGCTGCCATCTTGCGGTCTGCGGCCATGCTAAAGATGTTTCACGGACAGCCCACGAGTAGAGCCGCAACTGTCAGGAGTCGTGCGTTTACACACAGACTCGTCAGCACTCCGATGCCAACCGCAGCTTTACTCCCGCGGCAGCATCTCGACCGTATCCGGGGCGAGGTATCTTTCGAACTGCCGGGAGGCCAACGCATCGGGCGGATCGAGGACGGTCTCAGCCAGCAGCATTTGTTCCACATAGTCGTAAATCAGATCCACATCGTCGAGGCGATTGATGGAGTGAAACCACATGGAGCGTCCACGGAACTGGAGAAGCATCACATTGGCCAATGTACAAGGACCCAGGCAACCGGAGATGGTGAGATGAAATCGCCTCCGGAATCCGCGCCATTTCCATTGCCTCTTGTATTCTTCAAGAGGTAACGCAGGAAAGCCTTTTTCCGTGCGCCCGCAGCAGCAGCCGTTACAAATAAATAAGTGGCCGTCCTGAATCCTGATTTGCTTGATCACGCCGTCCGCCCGCGCCACCTCGTGTAGCAGGCTGTGCCGGTAAGTGTAGTTGATCCGGAACCCGGGACGCAGTTGGACGGGCTTGCCGTGCGGTGTGTGGCGATAGGCGTCGGCCCAAGCCTCGCGACGCTCGAACAAGGCTGCGACGTCGGTGAGTCCTTTGGAAATCACCAGCTTTTCCAGTGCCGCCAGCCAGTGATGATAATACTCGAAGCCGTCATCGGCCTCTCCACGTTCGTCGGCCGCGGCCAGTTCCGAGGCCAACGCGGCAGCCCACTCCTTCCAGGAGAAATAGCCCAGTGCCGAGAGCCGCACGGCGATTGCGAAGGCTTGCGCCTGCCAAGGCTCGGCGAACACCGGGCCGCCTTCGTCGCGCGGCAGTGCGGGAAGCGCGGCGAGGTCAGCCTCGTTCAAGGTAATTCTCCCAGAGATCGAGATGGACGGAATCGCGCTCGGACGCCTCCTCGCCCCACAACTCACGCGCCGCGAAGCGCACTGCGTAAACATGCTGCGGGTTGTCGCCTCGCCCGTAGACGCTGGTGTCCGGGAAATTCTGGACGCCCCGATCGATCTCGACCACTCCGGTCCGGCCGCGGGCGTAGCGGGGCAGCCGCGTGTGCCCAATCGGATTCATCTTGCGAGCGCGCACCCGATCGCCGATCGAGTAGCGCGGCTTCGCCGTCGTCTTGTCCAACATTTTAGAGAGTCGAAACGGAAGCACCGCAGCCTCCGCTGGCGTAAGCCCCGGAACGGACTTTACGGATCCTGCAGCCGGTTTGCCCGTCGCGATCTCCTCGCGCGTTACCAATCCGCCTGCCACCAACAGCTCGACCACTGCGATGTACCATTTCTCGTAGTAGCTCATGCGCAGGTAGTCCGCGGCGGGAATGTTTTCGATTGCCGGGCGCAATAAAGGAGGTAGTTTCCCGGTGGCCGCGGCAGCGCGCCGCATGGCTACCAGCCGCCCTTCCCAAGTCGCATGAAACACAGGCTCATTCTTCTCCGGCACGATCGGGCCAAAACCCTGCATCCCGCCCATGTCATGTACGCCGTTCATGCCTTACCCGCTTTCGACACGCCAATCATCGAGTCGCGTGTAACCAGAGCGGCCAGCTCATCTTCCTTCAGGTTTTCCGTTCCCGGAGGGCGCTCTGGCAGGACCAGGTAACGCTCCTCCGCCGTGCTGTCCCAGACGCGCACTTCCACGTCCTCGCCCAGCTCTGTGCCAAACTCGCGCAGCACACCGCGCGGATCGATCACCGCACGCGAACGATAAGGTGCCGACTTGTACCAAATGGGCGGCAGGCCCAACACGGGCCACGGATAGCAGGAACATAGGGTGCAGACCAGCAGATTGTGCACCTTGGGAGTGTTTTCAACGACGCGAATATCCGCACCCTGTTCACCGGAGTAGCCAAGCTCGGCGATAGCAGCCGTGCCATTCTCCAGCAGGCGTTGCTTGAAGGCTGGATCGACCCACGCCCGCGCCACCACCTTGGCGCCGTTGCGCGGCCCCACCTTATGTTCGTATGTATCCACCAGCGCATCGAGAGCGGCAGGGTCGACCAATCCCTTCTCGACCAGCAAGGACTCAAGAGCCTTTACCCGAAGGGTCATGTCGGAAGGGACCAGCTGATGTTGATGGTCGGGCTGTTGGTCATCCATTTCTGAAGTTCCTTGCGCGCCAGAAGCGGCTGGTACGGCAGAGCCTACCGCCGCCAGGAATCCCCGGCGTGTCGAAGACATTTGGCATCACCCTCGCTTTCCCCGGACCAATTGGCTGAGAATAGCCAAAGGATATCAAGAAACCTCGAGTCCTTCATTCGCTTGCGATTCAGCTTTCTTCCAACTCCCCCGACACCCTCTCCCACTCCGCGACTTTCCCCTCCAACTGCTTCCTTCTCTCCGCCACGATCTCCGAAAGCCGCACTGTCTCTTCCATGCTCTTAAAATCCGCCAGCGCCGCGTCATGCTGAGCGATCTCGGACTCCAGGGACGCCACCTCCGATTCCACCTCGCGCAGCCTCGCGCGTAGTTTCTGAAGCTTCATCGGATTCACGCGCTTTTTCGAATCGGCGACCACCGCCACTGGCTCCGGCTCCGGCTCGCGCGCGGCCGCCGTAGCAGCCTGAATCTGCTCCGGTCCTCCCGACTTACGCCACAAATAATCCTCGTAATTCCCCGGATAAACGTGCACGTGCCCATCTTCGATCTCGAAAACTCGATCCGCCAAATTGTCGATGAAGTATCGGTCGTGCGACACGAACACCACCGTCCCCGAATATTTGCGCAATGAATCCAGCAGCACGTCCTTCGCCCGCATATCCAGGTGATTCGTCGGCTCGTCTAATAGCAAAAAGTTCGAGGGAGCCAGCAGCATCCGCGCCAGCGCGTACCGGTTCCGCTCGCCTCCCGACAGCACGCCAATTTTCTTGAAAACATCGTCGTCGCTGAACAAAAAGCACCCGAGCAGGGTCCGCAATTCAGTATTGGTCGACCGTGGAGCCGCATCGCCCAGGTCGTCCAGCATCCGCCTCTCCGGGTCCAGCTCTTTGTACTGATCCTGCGCGAAATAATCCGGAATCGCGTTGTGCCCCAGAGTATATTCGCCCGACGTCAGCGGCTCGATCCCCGCCAGCAGCTTGATCATCGTCGATTTGCCCGCGCCGTTCACGCCCACCAGGGCGATCCGGTCGCCCCGCTGAATCACGAAACTCGCACCACTGAAAACGTGCTTCGCGCCGTAGCTTTTCGAGACATTCTTGAACTCGGCGACAATCCTGCCGCTCGGTTTCGGCTGCGGAAACGAAAAATGAATCGTCTGCTCATCCGGAGGAATTTCGATCCGCTCAATCTTCTCCAATTCCTTAATTCGCGACTGCACCTGCTTGGCCTTGGTCGCCGTCGCCCGGAACCGGTTGATGAACGCCTCCAACGCCTCCACGCGGTCATGCTGATTCTTGTACGCGGCTTCGAGCTGCGCCTTCCGCTCCGCCTTCTGCGCCAGGTATTTCTCGTAATTCCCGCTGTAGAACCAGACTTTTTTGTTCCACACCTCCACCGTCCGGTTCACCGTCGTGTCCAGAAAATACCGATCGTGCGAAATCAGCACGTATCCGAACGGATAGTTGTTCAGATACGATTCCAGCCAGTTGCGCGCTTCGAGATCCAAGTGATTGGTCGGCTCGTCGAGCAACAACAGGTTCGGCTTTTCCAGTAGCAGCTTCGCCAGCGCGATGCGCATCTGCCAGCCGCCCGAAAATTCTTCCGTACGCCGCGTCCAGTCGTCTTTGTGGAACCCCAGCCCATCCAGCACCGTGCCCACCTGCGCCTCGATCGCGTACCCGTCGCGATTCCGGAACTCGCTATCGATGTGATGCAGCCGGTCGGCGGCAGCCGCATATTCGTCGCTCTCCGGATCCACTTCGGCCAGCTTGTGATGAAGCGTTTCCAGCTCCTTCTCCATCTCGTGCAGATCGGCGAACACCGTCATGCACTCGTCGAACACGCTGCGTCCGGAAAGCGTCAGCCCATCCTGAGGCAGATACCGAAGCTTGATGCCTTTCGTATAACTGATCGACCCGTAGTCAAGCGACTCCATCCCACAAATAATTTTCAGCAGAGTCGACTTGCCCGTGCCGTTCCCGCCCACCAGGCCTGTTTTTTCCTTGGGCGTGATCAGCCAGTCGCAATTTTCAAAAAGGAGTTTGTGGCCGAAACGTTTTCCGGCCCCTTGCAGTTGAATCATTCGTTCGGTCCCTGCGGAAGCAAACCTGGTTTTTCGCGGTCAGTCACAAAAGAAGCTCAACGACCGTCCAATGTAACTCTTCATCTCGCTTCTTTTCACCACCGCATCCAGGAACCCATGATCCAGCAGAAACTCGCTGGTCTGGAATCCCGGCGGCAGCTTCTGGCGAATCGTCTGCTCGATCACCCGCGGCCCCGCGAAGCCGATCAACGCGCCCGGCTCTGCGATGTTCAGGTCGCCCAACATGGCGAAGCTCGCGCTCACGCCGCCCGTGGTCGGATCGGTCATCACGCTGATATAAGGCACCCGCGCCTCGTCCAACCGCATCAGCGCCGCGGAAATCTTCGCCAGTTGCATCAGGCTGATCGCGCCTTCCTGCATGCGCGCGCCTCCCGAAGCCGAGACGATAACCACAGGCTCGCGCCTCTCCATACCGCGCTCGATCGCCCGCGTGATTTTTTCGCCCACCACCGCGCCCATGCTGCCGCCGATGAACTTCAACTCCATCGCGCAGATCTGCACCCGCCGGCCTTCGAGCGTCCCCGCGCCGGAAATCAGCGCGTCGGAAAGCCCGGTCGCCTGCTGCATGGCTTCGAGTCGCCGGGCGTAGGTTTTCGAATCTTCAAAATGCAGAGGATCGGTCGACACCAGATCCGCGTCGTGCTCTTCGTACGAGCCGTCGTCGAACAGCATCGCCAGTCGCGCCCGCGCATCCAGCTTGAAATGATGCTCGCACTTCGGACACACCTGCATGTTTTCGTCGAGCGTCTTTTTCCAGATGATCTGCCCGCAGCTTTCGCACTTCAGCCACAGCCCTTCCGTGCGGACCCGCTTATCCGCCTCCGCCGTCGCCTCTACTCCCGGTTTTTCCCGCGTGAACCACGCCATTGCGAACACCTTCTTAAGCTAACAGATGGCGCTCGACAATCACCACGTCGCGCCATGCTCCGTCCAGTTTTCCGTGCTTTTCGTATACCCCGACTTCGCGAAATCCCAGCGACGCGATCAGCGCGCGGCTGGCATGATTTTCTGGAAAAACGCGCGACACCAGCTTCCAGAACCCCCGCGCCTTCGCTTCTTTGATCAGTTCGTCCAGCGCGACGCGCCCCGCTCCCCGCCGCCGGAATTTGCGGGCCACATAAACGGAAACTTCGGCGATTCCCAAGTAGCATTCGCGCGGCCGGTAAGTCGAAGTCGACGCAAACGCGACAATCTCGCCGTCCTGCTCCACGACAACGACCGGATGCCGTCCGTCGAACCACCCACGTACGTCTTTCGCCGACCGGGGGCGCGTCTCAAACGTCGCCACCCGATCCTCTATTCCTTCATTGTAGATCGCGGCCAGAAACGGCGCGTCGTCGGGAGTTGCCAATCGGGGAATCATCTAGAATATTTGTGTTGAAGAAGAAAACGAAAGAGGTCGCGCCACGCTACGATCTCTATGTCAGTCTATCGCTCCTGATGCTGACCCTGGTGGTCTACTTTCAGGTCCACAACTTCGACTTCGTCAACTTCGACGACCGCGAAACCATCATCGGCAACACTCACATCCGGGACGGCATCACGCTGGCCGGATTGAGTTGGGCGTTCACCTCCGCCTACGCCGCCAACTGGTTTCCCGTAACTTGGATATCGCACATGCTGGACTTCCAGTTGTTCGGCCTCGACAGCGGCTGGCACCACCTGACCAACGTCGCCATCCACCTGGCGAGCACGGCTCTATTGTTCGCCGCGCTGAAGCGGATGACCCAAAAACTGTGGGAAAGCGCCTTTGTTTCCTTCGTGTTCGCCCTCCACCCGCTGCACGTCGAATCAGTCGCCTGGGTCACGGAGCGAAAAGACGTCTTAAGCGCATTTTTCTGGATTCTCACCATCTGGCTCTACCTCGATTATGTCGACCGCCCCGGCCCCCGCCGCTATCTGCTTGCTATGGGCGCATTCTGCCTCGGTCTGATGTCGAAACAGATGCTCGTAACTCTGCCTTTCGCGCTGCTGCTGCTCGATTACTGGCCCCTAAAAAGAGTACGAAGGGGCGATTGGCAGGCGGAACCGCCTGCCCCACCGCGGCAAGGCACGCAGTCACAGAGTGGTGGGACAGGCGCTTTCGCCTGTCAAACCAGCCCTTCCACGACCTCCATCGGTCGCCTGATGGTCGAAAAAATCCCATTTTTAGCCCTCAGCGCGGCTGTTTCCCTGGTGACGTACAAAGTGCAGCACGCGGCCGGAGCAGTGACGGCCCTCGACTCCATCCCTCTCGCCACGCGCGCCGGAAATGCAGTGATTTCTTACGTCGCCTACCTCGCGCAGTTTTTCTGGCCCTCGGGCCTGGCGGTGTTCTATCCCTATCCGCCGGCGATCCCTCTCTGGCAGATCGTAGTCTCCTCCCTGATTCTGGTGGCCGTCTCCGCGCTGGCGCTGCTGCGGCCGTATCTCGCCGTCGGATGGTTCTGGTATCTGGGAACGCTGATGCCGGTGATCGGATTGGTGCAAGTAGGCCTGCAAGCCCGCGCCGACCGCTATACTTACATTCCGATGATCGGCATTTCGATCACGTTGGCCTGGGGCGTTTCGGAACTGACGGAACGATGGCCGAAGGCGCGGTTTCCGCTGCAAGTGATCGCGGTGTCAGTCTGCCTGGCATGGACAGCCCTGACCTGGGCGCAGATTCAATACTGGCAGAACAGCGTGACCTTATTCACCCACGCCATCGCCTCGACGCAAAACAACTTCATCGCCCATTCGAACCTCGGCGTGGTCCTGGCCGAGCAGGGCAAAACCAAGGACGCGCTGCGAAATCTGTATGAATCGGTCGAAGAGAACCCGAACCACAACGATGCCCGCAATAATCTGGGTGCCCTCCTCGGCGAGCTGGGCCGCTCCGGCGAGGCGGCCGAACAGTTTCAGCAAGCCATCCGAATTTGGCCGAACGATGCCCACGCGCACAACAACCTGGGAAACACCCTCGTCGCCCGGCAGAAGTTCGCCGAGGCGGCGCTCGAGTTTCGCACTGCGCTAAAACTTACGCCCGATTTCGCGCTGGCCCATTTCGGACTCGCCGGAGCCCTTCTGAATCTTGGCCAGACCGATGAAGCAATCGCCCATTTCGAGGAAGCGCTGCGTCTGGATCCGAGCCTCGCCCCGGCGCGCGACGGCCTCAAAAAGGCGCTCAGTCTGAAGCAGGCCTCGCAATGAAGAAGACGGACGCGTTATCGGACCGGGCCATCTCCCTGATTCTTTTCCTGGCCACGGTCCTGGTCTACAGCCAGGTCAGCCGATTCGCGTTCCTCAGCTTCGACGACAACCAAGGCCTGCTGGCGAACCCCCACGTGCGCGACGGCTTCAGCGTATCCGGAATCGCATGGGCCTTTACCACCGGCTACGCCTCCAACTGGTTTCCGCTTACCTGGTTCTCGCACATGCTCGATTTCCAGCTCTTCGGACTGGACGCGTGCTGGCATCACCTGACCAACGTGCTGATTCACGCCGTCAGTGCGGTGCTGTTATTCGCGCTGATGAAGCGCATGACCCGCCGCAAGTGGGAAAGCGCGTTCGTGGCCTTCGTGTTCGCGCTGCATCCTCTGCACGTCGAATCCGTGGCCTGGATCTCCGAACGTAAAGACGTGTTGTTCGCCTTCTTCTGGTTCCTGACCACCTGGCTGTATCTCGATTTCGTGGAGCGGCGCACCCTGGGCAAGTATCTCCTGATGGCCGCCGCGTTCTGCCTGGGCCTGATGTCGAAGCAGATGATCGTCACGCTGCCCTTCACGCTGCTGCTGCTCGATGCCTGGCCGTTGAAACGAACCGGCATAAAAACCCTCATTCTCGAAAAGCTGCCGCTGGTGGCGTTGTCGATCGCCGCGTCGGCGATTGCGTTTCTCGCCCAGAGGCAGGGCGGAGCGGTGCAGTCGCTCGCCACGATCCCTCTGGCATCGCGCGCCGCCAACGCGGCAATGTCCTACGTGCTCTACATCGCGGATTTTCTTTGGCCTTCAGGACTCGCGTTTTTTTACCCCTACCCTTCGCGATGGCCTGCCGGCGAAGTTGCCTTCACGGCCTTCGCTCTCCTGTCGATGTCGGTTACCGTGGTGCTGGCCTATCGCACGCGACCCTATCTCGCGGTGGGGTGGTTCTGGTATCTGGGCACGCTCGCCCCGGTCATCGGGCTGATTCAGGTGGGCCACCAGGCCAGAGCGGACCGCTACACCTACATTCCGCTCATCGGCATCGCCATCATGCTGGCGTGGACCGTAGCCGAATTTCCGCCAAGGCCGGTCACGCTGGTCACAATCGCGACCTGCCTCGGCTGGACGATCGTGACCTGGGTGCAGATCTCCTATTGGAAGGACAGCGCCACGCTCTACAACCGCGCCATCGCCGTGACCGACGGGAATTACCTGGCGCACCTGAATCTGGGCGTGGATCTGGCCGCGCAGGGCGATTATCAAAAAGCTCTGCGCGAATTGTTCACCTCGATCGAGGAAAATCCGGACCAGCCGCACGCCCGCAACAGCCTGGGAGGCGTCCTCTATACCGTAGGCCGCAAAAACGAAGCCATGGAACAGTTCACCCAGGCCATACGTCTCGATCCCAACGAAGCCGAGCCGCATTGCAACTTAGGCATCGCACTGTTGGACCTGGGCAATCCCAATGACGCGATCCGCGAACTGAACACGGCCCTGCGTCTGAATCCCGGAATGGCCAACGCATACTACGGCCTCGGCCGCGCCCTGGTCGCCGAAAAACGCCCGCAGGAAGCCGCAGCGTATTTTTCCGCCGCCTTGCGCATCAACCCGAATTTCACGCAGGCGCGTGAAGAACTGAAAGTATTAGGCGCCACCCATTAAACGGGCCAGCCCATGAAAAAGTCCCGCCCGGTTGATGTAAATGTTTGATAACAAAGGAGATATATACGGCCAGCCCGAAGATGGCTTCGTTTTTTCTAGCCCGCCATCGCGAACGCCTCTACGACGAAGCCCTCGAATCCGCCGAGGATAAGTAAGGATGGCGCGCGCTTCACAGGCTGCGGAAAAAGTCGTTCGACAGGCGAAATCGCCTGTCCCACCCCACTGCAACTACCTGATTTGCCATGGTGGGGCAGGCGGTTCCGCCTGCCAATCCCGGCTTGCAACGACTTTTTCCGCAGCCTGTTCAGCTTGCAGCCGGGCCTTCCAGGCCGGGTCTTTCTGCTGCTCGAAAAGCTGGCCGTGAGTTCGGCAAGGGCGCACGCCGATGGAACCGCGACCATCGGGAGTCCGCATGAGCTTTCTGCTCACCGATGGCGGTGAAAATAGATTCTGCGGTCTACGCAGAATTATTTTCAACGGAGCGGACAGGCGCGACACATCTCACCGCGGCTCCCACACATACGCCGAAAACGCCCGCCGCTCCACAAAACCCATGTTGCGATAAAGCCTTACCGCCGATTCGTTGGCCTCCGTCACTGTGAGGCTGACCGACCGGCACCCGTGCGCGGCCAGCGCCTCCATCGACCGCCGCATCAGCTCGTAGCCGAGGCCCGTTCCCTGATACGATCGCGCCACGCAGACTTGCGTGATGTGTCCGACATCGGAGGCCACCAGGCTCGCGAGCGACGCTCCGCAGAGCACGCCATGGCCTGTCGCGGCGAACGAGGCGGGTGCGAAGAAGGAGCCGCAGCCGGGATATTGCACGATGTTGGTCAGGAAGCGGCGCGCGCCCATCGGCGACCGGTATTGATCGTTAATCTGGCTGTCGATGTGGTTCTGATACGCGCCGGCAATCAGGCGTCCCGTGGCTTCCTGCCAGGATTCGGTCCAGGGCTGAAGCGACATGGAAGAAGGAAGCTTTCGCGGCGCAAAACGCCTGGAGAGCGGAGCTTCCAGAAAGAATCGCGGGAACGAGTGAAACCACTTCTGATAAGGAACCTGGCGGTGGGCGGCGTCCATCAACATAAGAAGCTGCGATTCGATGCGCTGCACGCCCGGCGTTTGCCACATCGCGTCGAGCGACGATTGAAACAACGCAAATTCGCGGTCCGCCGAGCGGTGCCGCTTCAACACGTATAAGTCGCCGATCAGGCCCTTGCCGTCCTCGCAGACGAAATACGAATAGCCGACGACCCGGTTGCCACATGCCAGCGCGCACCCCGAAAGCGCGTGGATCTGAACGAACCGGCGGACCAGGTTCGCGGACGCCGTAAAGTCCCAATTCAGTTCGCTTTTCCAGGACTCGATCTGTTCGGCCAGCACCGGCGCCAGCGCGTCGGCGTCGATGCGCGCAGGTCCACAGTTTGCGAGCCCGGAGGATCTGCGAGCGCGGCCATACTTGAATGCTACCGCTTCGTTTGCATCATTTTCTTGATGGCCGAGGTCGCCTGCCGCGTCCGCTGCCCGTTCTCGATCAGCGCGAAGCGAACAAAACCTTCACCCATGGGGCCGAAGCCGATGCCGGGCGAGACCGCCACCAAGGCCTCTTCGAGGAGCTTTTTCGAGAATTCGAGAGACGTCAGATGCTTGTATTGTTCGGGCAGAGGGGCCCACACGAACATCGCTCCCCTGGGAGGTAATACCGGCCACCCCGCGCGCCGCAGACCGTCGATCAGGATGTCGCGGCGCTTCTGATACACGGCGCAGATTTTCTTTGTGTCCTCCTCGCATTCCCGCAATGCAATGATCGACGCGATCTGAATCGGCTGAAAAACGCCGTAATCGAGATAGCTCTTGATGCGCGCCAGTGCCGCGATCATTTTCGCGTTTCCCAGGCAGAACCCGACCCGCCAGCCGGCCATGTTGTAGCTCTTCGACAGCGAAAAAATCTCGACCGCAACGTCCTTCGCGCCCTCCACCTGAAGAATGCTGGGCGGGCGATAGCCGTCGAACCCCAGGTCGGCGTAGGCGAAATCGTGAACCACCATGGTGCCGTGCTGGCGCGCCAGGCGGATAATCTCCTTGAAAAAATCCAGGTCCACGCACTGCGTGGTCGGGTTGTGCGGAAACGAAATGAGAATCATGCGCGGCGGCTTTGACGACCGCCGGTAGAGATCTTCAAGGGCCGTTAGGAAACTCGCCGGATCCGGCATGGGCAGCATGCAGGCGTGGCCTTCTGCCATCAGCACGCCGTATTGATGAATCGGGTAGCAGGGATTCGGCGAGACGACCGCGTCGCCCGGCCCGATCACGGCGAACAAAAGATGCGCCAGCGCGTCCTTGGCGCCGATCGTGACAATCGCCTCCTTGTCCGCGTCGAGCGTCACGTCATAATTGGTTTTGTAGCGCTTGACGATCGCCTCCCGCAGATTGGGGATGCCTCGCGAGGCGGAGTATCGATGATTACGCGGGTTGCGGGCGGCTTCGACGAGCTTATTGACGATCGGGCGCGGCGTCGCGCCATCCGGATTGCCCATGCCGAGGTCGACCACATCGAGCTGCGCCGCCCGCGCCTTGGCCTTCATCTCGTTGATGACGGCGAAGACGTAGGGAGGGAGCTTCTGGATGCGGTAGAACTCGTGGTCTGGCTGCATTTAATTATTTTAGCGGGTGAACGCGAGCGCGATGCGAATCGTCATCGTTTCGATGAGAAGAATTCTTGCTCTGGTCGCCCTGACCGCCTCCGCCCAATCCTTCGAAGTCGCGTCAGTCAAGCTCGGCAAGCCTCCCGCGCGATCGTCTTTCGGCCCCCTTCCCGGCGGCGAGCGATACCGCGCGGTGAACGCGCCAATCAACTGGCTGATCAGCGAGGCCTACGGCGTCCCCATGCGTCAGATTTCAGGCCTGCCCCAGGTATTCTCGGGCGACGGCTATGACATCGACGCCAAAGCCGACCACCCCGTCCATCGCGATGAGATGCTGCGGATGCTCCAGGCCCTTCTCGAAGACCGCTTCAAGCTGGTGGTGCGGCGCGAAACGAAGGAGATCAGGGCCTACGTGCTGGTCGTCGCCAAAGGCGGCGCCAAAATGGACGAGAGCCCCGGCGGCGACCTGGTAGTGCAGAAAGTCAACGCCAGCGAGTCGGTTTATCGCAATATCCAGATGCCTGTCTTCGCCAATCTGTTGGCTTTCCCCGTCGACGATACGGTCGTGGACCAGACAGGCCTGACCGGAACCTACAATTTCACCCTGAACTACATGCCCGAGCGCCTCGGCCCGGGAGTCCTGGAAGGCCGCGAGCCCGGCCCCGACCCCAATGCGCCATCGCTCACCACCGCCTTACAGGAGCAACTGGGCCTCAAGTTCGAATCGCGCAAAGGCCCAGTAAACATACTGGTGATCGAGCACATCGAAAAACTGTCTGTCAATTAGCCACCGAGCCGCCGTGGGATGATAAAACTTGCGTCACTCGCCGCTGCTTGCCATATTCCTGATCGTCGCCGTCGACGTGCTGGGCCTGACGATCATGATCCCTCTTCTCCCCTTCTATGCCGAAAAACTGGGCGCGACTCCGTTTCAAGTCGGCTGGCTGATCGGGGCTTACGCCGCCTGCCAGTTGGTATCGGGACCCCTGCTCGGCAGATTGTCGGATACCACGGGCCGCAAACCTCTGCTGCTGGTGAGCCAGATGGGCACATTCGCCGGGTTTATCATCACCGCCTTCGCGCCGAACCTGGCGATCCTGTTCCTGGCCCGCATGATCGACGGCTCGACGGCCGGGAACTTGTCCCTCGCGCAGGCCTATATTTCCGATATCACGAAGCCCGAGGAGCGCGCGAAATCCTTCGGCGTGATCGGCATCGCGTTCGGGATCGGATTTTTGATCGGCCCGGCGGCGTCCGGGATTCTGGCGAAGTCGGATTTCCGGTATCCGGTGTTCGCGGCGGCGGGATTGTCGGCGCTGAGCATTCTCTGCACGTCGCTTCTCTTGCCGAAGGCAACGCCGGCGAAAAGCGATGACGGACGCCGTTTATCGCTGATCGCCTGGGGCGAATATGTCAAATATTTTCGCGAGCCTCGCCTCGCCACCCGGTTGTGGCAATTTCTCCTGTTCGTATTTCCTTTCGCGATGTTCACCTCGGGGTTTCCGCTGTTCGCCGAGCGCCGCCTGGTCTGGCATGGCGCGCCGTTCGGGCCGGAGCAGACCGGATTCGTTTATGCCTGGGCCGGATTTTTGGGTATCCTCACGCAGGGGCCTGCACTTGGAAAGCTGGTAAAAAAATTCGGCGAGGCGACGTTGAACCGGGTAGGATTCGCCTGCTACACCGCGGGCTACGCTCTGCTCGGATTCACGCATTCCATACCCATGCTGGCTCTGGCCGCGACCGTGACCGCGTTCGGAGGCTTTATCCGGCCGACGCTGACCAGTTTGATTACCCAGGCCGCGCCCCGGACCGAGCAGGGCAGCGTGCTCGGGTTGACGCAATCGTTGACCTCGGTGGCTACCATCGCCGCTCCGCCGTTCGCGGGCATCCTGATTCAGCACGGAGCACTGACCACATATGGCATCGCCGCGGCCGCAATCACGGCGCTGGGTTTTATACTTGCGTCAAAGCCCGATAGCCGAGCAGCAGCATCCTAGGACGTGGAAACATCCCTTATAGTTGTTGCCTTTGGCGGTGCTGGTTAATTCGCCGCGGCGGTCGCAGTATCCATACCATTCGCCATGCCCGGGGTCGGAGAAATGAGTGAAGGCATAGGCGTCGACCCGTTCGAGCCACGCAAGAAACCGTCCGTCCGGCGTCAGGCTATATGCCAACGTGGTCGCGTAGATAGCTTCCGTGTGGGGCCACCACATCGCCAATACAATCTGCATCGCCGGGTCGCCCTGCGCCGTGCCCACGTCCGCGAACGTCTGGCAGCGGGCCCAAGGAAATTTCGAGGCGATGGCTAGGTTCGAGCCGTGGCTGATGCCGGTCATCGCCGCCAGAAACGACTTCAAGGGGGCGGGATCGGCGTACAGAGCCTCGAACAAAGGCTCCTCGCCACGGCGTGTCTCATTCTACGGCAAACCGGTTCGAAGCCAAATTGGCTGCCCTACAAGGCGAGTGCCGACTATTTCGCAGATGGAGGCCACTGGGATTCGATTGGCCCCAGGCCGCTCTTTACAATCGCCGGCTGGGCCGATGGGGACGCCAGGAATTTGATTAACCCTTCGGCCGCGGCGCGTTCCTTGGAACCGGCTACGATGCCGGCTGAAAACACGCTGACTCTCTGAACTTCTCGCGGCAGGGGTCCCAGATAAGCGATCCCCGGCACCGGAAGCAGTTCGCTGATTTGCTGGAAACCGATCTCGGCTTCTCCACGGGCGATCGCAGGGCCGACCATACCCTCGATTCTCTTGCTCTTCCCCATCGCCTGATCGGCGATGCCCAGACGCTGATACAGTTCGGTGGAAACGTAAACCCCGCTGACACTGCTCGAGTAGGCGATGGACTTCGCTGCGAGAAGCGTGCGTTTGAGCGCCTCGACCGAGCTGATGTCCGGCTTCGGCGCACCTGCCCGCACGGCCACGCCAATACTGGATCGAACCAGGTCGACACGGCTGTCCGCGAGAACTCTGCCCTGCCTGACCAGTTCGTCGAGCCCCGCGCGGGACAGGATCACGACGTCGGCGAGTTGGCCGTGCGCCAGGCGTCCGGGAATGGAGTTAGGGGCGGTCCCAATCGATTGTCCGGCTTCGCTCACCACCTTGTTCCCGGTGGCTCGTTCGAACTGCGGGATCAGTTCGTTGTACGCAGCGGTAAAGGCGCCGGAGAGCAGGACCTTGATTTCGGCGCCGCGCGCGAATCCTGGAGTGAGCAGAATGGTTGCCAGCAACAGGATCGGGAAATTATTTTTCACGTAAAGGCGCAAAGAACGCATTGGATTTCCTATTTCCTAAGACTCTTTACTTGATGCCGATCACCATCGAGTCCGGGCCCACCAGGTGCTCCACGCGCGTCTCGCGGAATCCGGCTTCTTTCATCCAGCCCTGGCAATCGGCGCCAGTGAAGTCGAATCCTTTGGGAGATTCGATCAGCATATTGAGGCTCATCATCAGCCCGAACGCGTTCTTCGACCGGTCGTCGTCGATGATGGTTTCATAGACGATGAACGCGCCGCCTCCGGGCACTGCTTCGTAGGCTTTGCGAATCAACATGCGCTTGTCGTCGAGGCCCCAATCGTGCAGGATGTGGCCCATCAGGATCACGTCGGCCTTTGGAAGAGGCTGTTCGAAAAAGCTGCCGGCGACAAAGCGTAGACGTCCGGAGACGCCGTTCTTTTCCACGTACTCTTCGAAAATGGGCCCGACTTCGGCCAGGTCGAAGCCCACGCCGGACAAGTGGGGATGAGCCAATGCAATCTGCACCGCCAGATCGCCCTGCGCCGTGCCCACGTCGGCAAACGTCTTGTACCGGCTCCAAGGAAATTTCGACGCGATGGCCATGTTCGAGCCATGGCTGATACCGGTCATCGCCGCCAGAAAGGACTTCAAGCGGGCGGGATCGGCGTACAGAGCCTCGAACAAAGGCTCCTCGCCGCGGCGTGTCTCATTCTGCGGCAAACCGGTTCGAAGCGCCTCGGTGAGATGGCTCCAATGCTCATAAAGACGCTGGTTCGCCATTTCCAGCATCCCGCCGATGTAGGAAGGCTTGTGTTTATCGAGGAACATATCCGTGGCCGCCGTGTTGGAATAAACGCCGTCGGCGCGCAGCAGGAATCCGAGCGCGACCAAGGTATCCAGAAAATCGCGCGATGCGCGCGGATGTAGGCCGACCCGCCCCTGAATGCTCCCCAGCGTCTGCGGCCCTTTGGCCAGGTCGGTGAACAATTCCATCTCTATGGCGCTCAACAGCACTTTCGAAGGCCAGAACCCCAGGCCCACCTGCATAATCGATTCGGGTGTCGGATGTTCGTTCATTTTGCTCCACGCAAGTATAGCTGAGTAGGGGATTAGAATAAATCATGCACCGATTCCTGCTTCACAACGACGACGTCCGCGACGCGGGCGAACGCGTGGTCTCGCCCGGACAGGTCGGCCTGGTGAACGGATGGGGCGTATTCTCCACCATCCGCGTGCAGGACAGCGTGATGTTCGCCTGGGAGAGGCACTGGGCACGGATGCAGCGCGACGCGGCCCGCCTGCGCGTGCCATTCCCGAGTGACGAGAAGTGGCTCGAAGAACGCCTCTACCGTTTGATCGACGCGAATCGGGCGGTGAATTCTACCTTGCGCGTAATTGTTGTCCGCAATCGCGGGGGCATGTGGGAAGGTCCGGCTGCTGCCGAACGCGCGTTCGACACGGTAGCCTTTACCGCTCCTCTGAACAATTGGGGCGACGCGGTGAAGCTGGGAATCGTCCCGCAGGCGCGTCACGCGGCCAGCGAATTCGCGGGCGCCAAGTACCTTTCCTGGTCGGAAAATCTGACCCGCTATGAGCGCGCTCACGAACAGGGGTTCGACGAGGTGGTGCTGCTGAATGAACGCGGCGAAGTGGCCGAATGCACCTCGGCCAACGTCTTTATCGCCCGCGGTGACGACGTATTCACGCCTCCGCTTTCCTCCGGCTGCCTGCCGGGCGTGACCCGGGCGCTGCTGATCGAAGAGATTCTTGTCCCGGGGCTAGTGGTGTCGGAAAAAACGCTCCTACCGCCCGACCTGGAGTCCGCCGATGAAGTGTTTATCACGTCGACCACGCGCGATCTGATGCCGGTTGCTTCCGTGGACGGGCTGAAGATACGACAGGGGCGGCGGGTTCGCGACCGGCTGCAACAGGCGTTTGCGGCCTACACCGCGGCGTATGTGGCGAGCCGGGTGCGGGAAGCTGAAAAAGTCAGATAGGTGCTACTGGAAACGGAGTACTTAGGTTTATACTGATAACTAAGCAGTCATTGACGGGCCGCGATTCATGCAACTTTCTTGTCCGAAGTGTGGAACACGCGACGTACGGATCTCTCACAAGCAGAACTTTGGCGAGGAATTCCGGGCGTTATTCGGGACCTACCCGTTGCGCTGCCGCAGGTGTCGCAATCGCTGGACGACCAGCGTATGGGCCGACGGAGCCTGGAAATTTGCCCGCTGTCCCCGTTGCTATCGCCAGGAATTGACCACCTGGAGCGAACAATATTATCGTCCGCCGCGCTGGACCGTGATGATGCTGCGCTGTGGCGCCACTCCTTACCGCTGCCCCGCCTGCCGCTGCAATTTCGCCAGCTTTCGTCCATGCAAGGAAAAGCTCAGCTGGCGCGAGGGCGGAGTTGAGCCGGTCGGCGAAGAACCGTCGCATCTCAAGCCGTAAAGGCCGCGCCCGCAACAGCCGATCCATTTAATATGAAGTGCTTCGCACTCCCTGTGCGATGCGCCGCGATGCTTGTTCTTGCGATCCCGGCCGGCGCCTTCGCCCAGGTGCCCTACCAGCATCCCCAGACCCCGCCCGAGCCGAGACGAATCGGTCAACCTCGCGCTGGAAACCACTTGCGGAAGGTTGTGCCGAAGAAGAAGGTCGCCCCGCCGGGTCCAGGGCAGCGAGGCGCGGGATTGCCGAAGCGGCAGCCCCGAAAAATCAAAATGGTTCCAAGTGACCCGTCAGTCAACTCGTTCTCCAGCCGGCATGCACGGCCAGAACATGGCATCCGGATAACGGCGTGACGTTGGCCCTTTGCTCCCCGCCGCCGGTTTTATCCGACGACGGATTAACGCTCTGGTGCGCGTCCGCTGTCCCGTTCCGGTAGAAACCCGCTTCTCGATACGGCCTTTCGCTCTCCGTCAGCGACGATCTGCCTTGCGGCAAACCTCCGCGGCCGGGTCAACGTTCCTGGCCTGCATCTTCGAAACGATTCCGGAATTTTCCCCGGCCCGTTCGGTCCTGAGCTCCCGCCCCCGTTTGGCTTTTTATCGCCTCCCGAGGTGCGATCAATGCTCGCAACCCGTTGCCGGTTCCGCTTCCGGAACTCAGCGTCTGTTGTCAGGCCTCCGCTCCCCGTCAGGATTTCTCAATCCCTCCGGCTCGTAGCGCCCAGCCTGATTCCAAACGTTAAGGCTTGCCTTTGCGAGTCGCCCGATCTTCCTTCGCTCCCCGCCGCGCTCGGATAATTACTTAACGCTTTGCGCGTCGGATCATCGTTCCAGATCCGCTACTTCCCGCCAGGCTCGCTGTCCTTCGAACCTCTTGGAACCATAGTCATCATGCACCTCTGTCGCGTTACAGTCAAGTGAAAATCGATGTTCCAATCGTGTTTACCTCAATAAATATTTGCTTTATAATCAAGCGATTCCAGACCTACGTCAGTGGATTGATTGTGGATAAAACAGCATCCGCCGGATCTGTTTCAAAAACGAACCCATGCGTCAGCGTCTGTGTGAAAACACGACGTTGACTGTTCCCGGCGGTCGCGGTTCTCCCCATCTCGATGAATCCTCAGGGCTCGAAAAAGAACCGCGACCACCGGGAGCGGTCAGCACCGGAGCTTTCACACTTACTCATCAACGTGGCTCAATTCCGCAGCCTGAGGCACGGACCGACTGTCAATTATTCCGGCTTCAGAATCACTGCCAGGTGCAGGATCATTCCCGTATCCGTCGCCACCCAAAGATGATCTGCATCCGGCCCGGCGATCATGACCGAACGCGCGACCGCCTTATAGTCCACCGGCATTTCGGTCCAGGTGTTAAAATCGTCGCTTTCAAGGATCCTCACTTTGCCGGGCAGGGCCGCGGTGTTCATCTTACCCGTCGGATCCACTCCGGCGAGATAAATGTGCGGCCCGCGATAAAGGGCGGCGTCGATCACGCGCGGAGTTTTATCGCGAAACACGCGCCCCGTGTTCTGATTCGACAACCGGTACACGTCCGACGGCCATTGGAACGAATCGTTGAACCCCATCACGATCAGCCCATCCGTTCCGTCGATACGCAAGCTGGTCACCAGGCCGAATAAAGGAGCCGTGGTCATCTCCCAGGTCGCGCCGCCGTCGGTCGTCTGGCCCATCAGCGTCAAGGTCGGGACCTCCCTGCGTTTCGACGCGCGTTCCGGGTCCATCCAGGAAGGCAGCGCCCCCCGCATGCCGTCTTCGCGCCGCGGAGGCTGCGAACCGCCGGCGATCACGCCCTTCTTGCTGTCTGAAAATATAATGTGCGTGTACGCGGTATAAGCGGGATTGCCGGCCGGCTTCTTCGCGGCCTCCACCGGGCTCCACGTGCGCCCGCCATCCTTGGTCTCGACAATGGTCTTTTGCAGACCGACGCCGAAGCCGTGATTCTCATCGAGAAACCATACCCGCAACAGCAGTCCAATGGTGGTTGGCGGCTCCAGCGTTTTGTCCGGTTTGATCTGGTCGCACAATTTCTTCCAGGTGCGGCCGCTCTCGTCGGTGAACCACACCCCATGGTCGGTGACCATCCAGCCCATCGAGTCATTCAGGAAAAAAATCGAGCGCGGATATTCCTTCAAAGGCTCAAGCGTCCAGTGCTGCCCGCCGTCGGCCGTGACGACCTCCGTGTATTTCTCCCTGCCGCTGACCTTATCGTAGATAGAGCCGACCGCGATCCCTCGCTGGGCCGACGGAAATGCCAGATCGGTGATGTCCAGCTCCTGTTTCAGCTCATCGAAGAAATATTGGACGGTCCATTTCTGGCTGGCCACCAGAGGCTTGTTCGCGGGCTCTGTTTGGGCCAGCGCAACGATCGACACACAGCACAGAAGAAGTTTTCTCATTATCCTCGCGGAGCCATCACCAGCTCCAACACGTTCATGGACCGCAGCCGCGCGGGATCGACCACCGCCAGCGCCGCCAGGCACCCCACCTGTTCGCCGACCGTGGTCAGCAGTTCCATTTCCCCGCCGGTGTGAAAATGCGGCTGCCGGTGCTGCACATTGATGACGCCCGCCACCCTGTTGCGCACGATCACCGGAGCCGACAAAAACGCCTCGAACGTGTCCTCCGGCAGATCGGTAAACAGTTTGAATCGCGGATCGGTATACGCTTCGCGGGAAATCGAAAGCAGACGCCGCTCCCGCGCCACCCATCCGGTCAGTCCCTCGCCGAGCTTGAGCCGAACTTTACCAATTGTATCGGGCCGGGGATTATTGGACGCACACAACACCAGCTCGTCGCCTTCGAGCAGATAGAGCAGGCACGAATCGCATTCCATAAATTCGACGACCAGCTCGACCACGCCGTTAAACGATTCGGCAAGGCCAATATCGCGGACCATAAAGCGGGAAATTTTCTGGAGAAGGCGAAGCTGCTGCTCCGTATGTTCGAGCCGCGACTCCAATTCTTTGAAGCGGGACACCGATTATCATTATCCCAGATTTCGGTCCAGCTTCTTGCGCAGTGCCTTCACGCGAGGATCGATTCGTACGAACGCGAATCCAGTTCGATGCTACTGAGGCAGCCCGACGTCTCGGCGAAGAGCCTTGAGACGCGGATCGTCCCGAACCGGGTCTAGCTCTGGAACCGCGAGAGCCACGCCAACGCGAACGGGGCCGTACGGAGCCATCCTCTCGAGCGCCTCGATGGCTCGATCCCTCTGTCCCATCCCGATGAGCGCCAGCGCCTGATGATACGGGTATAGCCGGTCCGTATCCACCAGCTTCTCGGCCTCGTCTCGGAGTCCGGCTCGCCCGTAAGCATACCCGAGATACGCTCGAATGGGCGTGCCGATGAATACTCCCTTTGCAACGCCCGCGGCAAGAAGATCAAGCCCTTCCCGCACTCTACCCTGTCCTAATCTTGCGCGGCCGAGGCATTCATTTCTTATCGGCTCGTTTGGCGCAGGCCAGCAGTGGCAGTCGTCTGGTAATCTTTCACACTCGGCGGCGGCTTCATCGTAACGATGAGAAGCAAGGAGCACATAGGCCAGCTGCGACCGGACCTCCGGCGACAGGGGATCCGATCTCTGAGCAACCCGCATCTGGTCCAGAGCCTCGCGGATTCTGCCTTGTTCCAACAGAACATGCACGGCGAAATCGGCGTAGGTGGCCGACCGGTTTGGATCGAGCTCGATCGCACGCCGAAAGCTCTTTTCGGACAGCGTCCACCGCGCTTCGCAAGCATAAGCCATTCCCAGCGCACTGTGCGCTTCTGCCAGAAGCGGGTCAAGCTCGATCGCCTTCTCAGCGGCCGCGCGCATCTTGGGCAGTTCATGCAAGGAATCGTTATTCGTGTTGCCGGTGCGGTATGCGTACGTCGTTGCTAGGCCGGCGTATGCAGGTGCAAAGGAAGAGTCGCTGGCGATGGCTTGCTGGAACAGATCAGTGCTATCGCGACGACCGACCGCGCGCGCCCGAAGATAAAGGTCATACGCTTCGGCGCTTGTTTCATAGCGTCTCCGGCCGCGTCCAAGCTTGATGCGCAAATTGTTGACGATGGCGCGGGAGATTTCATCCTGAATCGCTAGAACGTCAGAAGCTTCGCGGTCGAACTTTCCAGACCACAGGGGCACGTCGTCGCGCGTCCGAATCAACTGGGCGGAAATCCGCAAGCGATCGGCGGCGCGAAGCACCGATCCCTCGACGATATAATCGGCTGCAAGTTCCTTTCCGGCTTCCCGGATATTTCGAGGCTTGCCTTTGAGCGCGAATGAGGACGTGCGGGAGCGGGGCGCCAGGCCCTCGTAGCTCGAAAGATCGCGGATCAACTCATCGGTAAGGCCGTCGGCCAGGTAATCGTCGGCTGGATTGTGATTCAGGTTGTCGAGCGGCAGAACCGCGATCGTAACGGGAGCATTTTTCCTTTCGGTCCGCCACCCGATCAGGCACGCGACGGAAATAACGACACAGCCGAGAGCGGCGCCCACTCTGATCGAAAGCCTTCTATGATTCGTACTGACAGGCTCGGCTTGTATGGCCGGATTGGTTTTGCGGAATATCGGTACGTAGCCTCCTCTTGGCATTTCGATCACCAGCGCATCGGACTTTCCTTCACCGGAGTAGTATTCGGCGAGTCTGGCGCGGAGCCGGCCAGCCTCGGTTCGGACGATAGCATCCTGCTTAGGGTCGTAGTCGGCTGACCGTTCGAAGACCTCGAAACCAATGACCGTTTCCTTGAGTTCGTGTGCTCGGCCCGCCAATTTCCGTTCGACTACAAAGCGCAGGAATCGGGAGAGGCGATCTTTCTTCGCGAATCCTGAACTCGCAAGGATGCCTTCCAGTTGACGTCGGACGGTGCCCGTTTCCTGATCGACTTCGTCCATCCGTCCAAGAATACTTTGTTTTCACACCCATGCAAAGGGTTGAAACCCCTTCGAACCCCTCAACCCTTGTTTCTTCGGCTCGAACGCCATATCGTCGATTCGGGCCAACTCCATGATCACTACACTCGCAATAATCGGAACGCTGCTGACCTGTATAGCGATTTTGGCGCCATTCGTCCCATGTTCAATCCGGGCCACGAGACAAATCGGAACGGTTATCGGGTTGCTGGCGACATGTGGCGCCATGGCGAACGCTCAGACAACTGGATCAATCCTTCACGTGGAGTTCGTGAATGCCACATCCTACTTCAGCGGCTACTGTGCTCTGGCCGATGTTGGCAAGAACTCGAACAAGCTCACCCGGCCGACGCCGGCTCCTCCGTTTGTGACTGGCGTCGGCATCGCGGATATCGTGTCGGTCAACGGCACTCCGATAAAAGGCACGGCGGTCGAGAGTTTAAACGGCACGATGCTCAGTCCTACAATGACCTCGGGCAGATCGATTGGCGACTTCACAGCGGGTCCGACGACCGCTACGTTTGAGCTCACCTTCCTCAATCTTGACAGCACCCTAATTGGCACTTTGGAGATTCGAGGCCAGGGCACTTCCTCGGACTTACGCCCGCCGGGAGCGCCCAGCGAGATTCCGGGTGGCTCCGTGTACAGCGTTGTCGGAGGCACAGGCCCCTTCCTGGGAGTGCGCGGCTACTTCGCGCCGGTGCAAGACAGCATATCCCCGGAGCGCCAGACGACGGATTGCGAAGACCCCTCCTATAGACGGATCAACGCGGACCCGGGCGGAAACAAACGACACCCCGTCCTGTATCTCATCCCACTGACGCAACCGCAGATCCTGATGACGCCCAACGGACCGGCTATCGTCCACGCTAGCGATGGCACGCTGGTGACTCCAGCCAAGCCGGCCAAGGCTGGCGAGATCCTGAGCTTGTTCGCTTCCGGTCTCGGTCCGACAAAGCCGGGAGTCGACCCAGGTCAGCCATTCCCCACTACGCCCCTTCAACCCGTCAACTCGCCGGTACAAGTGCTCTTGAATGGCGAGCCTGGCGTCGTCTCCTACGCTGGCGGTTATCCGGGCGCCGTCGATGGCTACCAAGTGAACTTCCAAGTCCCGGACGACGCCGCGCCAGGTCAGGTTTCCGTTCAACTAACGAGCGCATGGATCAGCGGGCCGCCGGTGAGCATGCCATTGCAATGACCGGGTTCAATGTGCGGTGTTGCACCGCCGACCTTTCCGGAGGTTAGAAATGAGAATTAATCTTGGGCTGTCGCTCTCCTTTCTCGTGGTAGCGAGCCAAAACCAGACCATAGTCGGGCAGTCTGCTGGCACGTTCACCGCGACAGGCAGCATGACCACGCCGAGGCAGTTTCACACCGCAACCTTGCTCACCAATGGCAGGGTGTTAGTCACCGGAGGCGAGATCCCATGTTGCGCCACCTTGGCCAGCGCGGAGCTTTACGATCCTTCTACCGGTACCTTCACCGCCACCGGGACCATGGCGTCGCCCCGCTATCAGCACACGGCAACCCTGCTTCCCAGCGGCAAGGTCTTGATCGCAGGCGGCGCCTTTGGACAGGACAACTCTGCCCTGAATAGCGCTGAGCTGTACGATCCGGCGACGGGGACCTTCAGTCCGACCGGCGTAATGACCTCGGCCCGCTATTTTCATACCGCGACTCTGCTCAACAGTGGCCAGGTGCTCATAGCCGGTGGCTACGCTTCCGGGGAGGTGCCCCTCGCAGAGCTGTACGATCCCTCCACGGGGATCTTCACCTCCACCGGGCTGACGGATGGCGGGGGAACGGCGACCCTTCTGCCCAATGGCACTGTCCTTTTCGCCGATAGCGGTATCGCCGAACTGTACGACCCCGCGACCGGAACGTTCACTCATTTAGCAGACCCGATTGAGCCGGGCGCGCAGCCCGCGGCGGTGTTGTTGACGAACGGCAAGGTCCTGATTGCCGGCGGGGACGTGGGAGCGGGGTTCGAGGGCACCGCCTCTGCGTCGATCTACGACCCTGCGACTGGCGCCTTCAGCCTCACCGGCTCGATGACCACCGGTATCGATGCCTGGCTGGCAGGCGCGCTCCTTCCGGATGGAAAAGTGCTCATCTCCGGTGAAAACCGCACCAGTGGATGCGAAAACAGCCCTGTCGGCTGCCTCGGCACCGCCGAACTATACGATCCCAACACGGGCACATTCAGTTCCCCAGGCTACTCGCAGTCAGAGGAGGGGCACGCGGAGACGTTGCTGCCGGACGGCAGCCTCCTGATCAGCGGCGGCTGGTACTTTTGCGGATTCATGCCCGCGCCGGGATGCGGAGGAACGCTTGCCAAAGCCGAGATCTATCATCCCGGAGTCTTAGTGTCCGCGCCTCAGTTGTTCTCAGCTTCGGGAGATGGAAAAGGGCAGGGCGCGATCTGGCACTCCACCACTGGGGAAATCGCTACCTCAAGCAGTCCCGCAGTCGCAGGCGAGGCGCTGTCCATGTATGCGGCTAATCTTGCGGAGGGCGGTGTGATCCCTCCACAAGTTGCGATCGGCGGCAAGCTCGCCGAAATCCTGTTTTTTGGCGACGCTCCCGGTTATCCGGGCTACTACCAAGTGAACTTTCGCATGCCGAACGGCGTTACTCCCGGATCTGCCGTTCCGCTGCGATTGACTTACATCGGCCGCCTGAGCAACGAAGTCACCATGGGAGCGCAGTAATTCCGTTAGGGGAAGCGGGGGAAACGGGACGGGGAAACGGGACGGACGAAGAGAAAGGGGGGACAGACGCATTTTCCTTCCTGGCTAGGCATGACTGGTGTTCCTTTCTACAGATTACGGCGTCACCACATCACCCGCACCGCATACTGTTCAATCTCCGGGTCAGGCGTCAGAATCGTCATCCCATGCACGATGGACTGCGCCACCAGCATCCGGTCGAACGGATCCGCGTGCAGCCCAGGCAGCCTCCCCGCATGGAGCGCGGATTCCTCGTCGATGTCCAGCGATAGAATGCCACTCGCGTCGCGGAGCTTCGGGACAAAAATGTCCGGCTTTTCCGGCAGCGGAAGACGCCCGATCGCGTGCTTGATGCCGATTTCCCACGCCGACGCGGCGCTCAGATAGCGTTCGTTGTTCCGATCCAACAGGACGGCGGCCGCAACCTTGCTCAGCCGCGGGGAGTCGGAAATCATCCAGAGGAACGTGCACGTGTCCAGCAGAAGTTTCATCGCTTGCCCGTAAAGGCTTTCAGAATCTCGTCCGGTAAGGGCTCGAAAAACGAATCGGGGACGACGAATCGACCCTTGGCGACGCCGATCCGCGGCGCACGGACCGCCTTCTTGCGAAGCAGCCGCAGTTCAGCCACCGGCTGATTACGCTTACAAAGCACCAACGCCTCGTCCGGCTTCAGTTCGGCCAACAGGCGCGACAGATTCGTTTTGGCATCGTGGATATTCACTCGCTTCACAACTATATTCTGGCCTAGAAAGTGAACTAAGTCAACGCGGCCTCGCCTCCTGGGCGCTTTGCCCTCGCAATCCGCCGCCCACCCCGTTGCGTATACACTATTTGAGGCGCCTCACTCGCGCCGCTTATGCTCTGGAACCTGCTGCCGGTGGGGCTATCCTATGCCCTGCTGCAAGTTGCGCTGCGACGTAAGGACGATGGCGACCTGGCGAAGCGCCTGAAAGATCGCGATCCCAGGGCGATGTCGGAACTTTACGACCGCTATGGACGTCTCGCGTATTCGCTCATTTACCGGGTGGTGCGCAACTCCGGCGCGGCGGAAGACTTGGTGCAGGAGACGTTTTTGCGGGTGTGGAACCGGGTGCAATCCTTCGATCAGACGCGCGGCGCGCTGGGGCCGTGGGTGCTCACCGTAGCTCGCAACCGCGCCATCGATTACCTGCGTTCGGTGGATGGCAAAATGGCGGCGGGCGCGCTGGAGCTCGACCGGCTCGAAACGCCGGTGATGTTTTCGGACTTCGACGAGGCCGCTTTGTCGCTCGATCGCGCGCGGGTATTGAAAACGGCGTTTGAGAAACTGACGCCCACGCAGAAACAGGTCATCGAGCTCGCCTATTTCGAAGGCCTGTCGCAAACCGAAATGGCGGAACGCATGAAGCAGCCGCTCGGCACCGTGAAAACCTGGGTGCGCAGCGCGTTGAAAGCCCTGCGCGACGACATCGTCGGGGAGGCAACGGCATGAGCCCCTGCCAGGACTTCCGCGACGATTTCGAATTCTACGCGCTGGGCGTCCTCGACCCCGAACAGAAAGCCGAGATCGACGCCCATCTTCGCACCGGCTGCGCCACCTGCGAGGCTGCCCTGAAAGACGCGCTTGCAGTGAACGCAATTCTGATGACCATGGCGCCCGACGTGGTGCCGCCCGCTCGTCTGAAGCGGCGAGTGCTGGCCAGCGTCGGCGGGCAGCGCATGAGCTGGAGCTGGCTGGCGGCGATGGCCGCCGCGTGCATGCTGGTGGTCGCGCTGTGGCTCAGCGTCCAGGAACGCTCGCGCGCCTCGGAGCTGGCGCAGGCCCGCCACACTCTGATTCAGGTGAGTTCCCAGCGCGACCGCCTGCTTCAGGCGCTCAGTTTCCTGGACGATCCGTCGACGCTGCCGGTGAGCTTTGGCAAGGGCCAACCGGCGCCGCCGCGCGGCAACGTGTTCGTGAACTCGAACCTCGGCGTATTGCTGATCGCGTCCAACCTGCCCCCGGCGCGCGCAGGCAAAACATACGAGATGTGGGTGATTCCGAAAGGAGGCGCCCCGCGTCCAGCAGGACTGTTCCAGTCCGAAAGCGGCGGCACGGCGATGCACATTTTATCCGGCCCTCTGGACGCGGCCTCGCTCGGCGCGGTCGCGGTAACGCTGGAGCCCGAAGCAGGATCGCCGGCGCCGACCTCGACCCCTATCATCGTCGCGCCCGTCGCAGGCCTATAATCCGCGTTCATCCGCGTTCATCGGCGGCCAAATTTTTTTTTGCTTTTTAGCTGAGCCCAGCGTCAAAGCGGCTCGGAATGGGCGCTACATGAAATCAATCCCTCACCGGGCGCTGCCGACCAGTTTCAGCACAGCAGGCCAGCCGCCGGCGCGCTGGATCGACGGGATGAACATAAAATCGATCCACTCCTGATCCGTTCCGTGAAACGAAGTGGGTATCGGCGCGTCGAGCTGCACATTTTTTGTAGACACACTGGCAGCCAAAGTACACCAGATCGCCGCCTTACCCCGGCAAACGAGCTTTGTCGAGTCCTGATTCAGCCATTTGAGCGCGGTGAGAATATCCTGAACACGCTCCGCGTCATCTGTTTTATTGAACGTCAGAAACATCGGATGGCTGCGGTCGCGCGGGGCGACGGAGGCGCCGGTTTGAAAAACTGTGATTTTGAGAGACGCTTGCTTGGCCTCTGAATTATCGGCATCTACAAGTAACACCGCGGGTTTCGCGCCTTCATGCCATACGCCCCCGACGCGGTCGCCGACGCCTGCCCGCGATAACACGATGCGGTCGCCATCGCGCTGGTCGAGAACCTTTTCCGGCCACTCCGCGGCCAGCGCCAGCTTGATTCGTTCACGATCCGGGCCGGTTTGCGCGTTCTGTTTCTGTGCATTGGTAATCCACTGTTCAACGAGCTGCGCGTAGGTCAGCGCGTTTTTCGGCAATGTGCGGTCGAACAGCACCAGCAGATCGTTCGGTTTTTCTGGAGTAAAGCCTTTTTCGACGTAATCGGGTGAATTCGGGTCCGCGCCGAGCACCGTTTTCGCGAAAAACCGGTACACCGCTTCACGGCTGTCGCGATTGTAATTGTGCGGCGCATCGATCTGCACAGTCTGAACGTTGACCTCCTTGTCGTACAGGCGATACATCGCCTGCATGGCGGGAAATTCGACGCGCGGCGTGTTTTTAGTCCAATCCTGCGTGGTCGATACCATCAGCATTGGGCGCGGAGCCATCAGCGCGGCGATTTCCATATTGCTCGTCCCGATGCGCAGCAAGGGCGCGTTTTCGCAGGGCGAACCGCCCTGATAAATCGACGAAATCATGTTCACAGGCGACGAAAACTTGATGCGGTCGTCGATCGCCTGAAGCATCAAAATCTGGGTTGCCCCACCTGACGCGCCGGTGGCGCCGATGCGTTCGCGGTCGACATCGGCAATCGATTCGAGAAAATCGACCGCGCGAATGGAATCCCAGAGCTGCATGCCGAGCAGTCCGAATCCCCACAACTGTTCGCGCTTGCCGGTGGCGACGTGGGGCATTTGCATGGTGTCGTCGTAGCCGATCATGTCGTAGGAAAAAACGACAAACCCCTGGCGCGCGAGGTTGATACAGCGTGCGGGAATGGAACCGACCGCGGAGTTTTCCAGACGCCCGTAGGCCCAGTGGCCGTGCGGAGAAACCAGCGCGGGAAAGGGTCCGTTGCGTCCCAGAGGCCGGTAAAGATTGCCGCCGAGATAAAACCCGGGCATGGTTTCAAGCAATACTTTCTCGACCGAGTAGCCTTTGCGCGCGATGCGTCCAAAAACCTCGACGCGGAGCGGCTGTTTTTCAGGCATCGGCAGGAGGCCGGCGGCGAACTGGATCTGTTTGCGCAGATGCGCGGCGCGTGTTTCCCATTCGGCGCGCGATTTGAAAACGGGCGGAGCGAAATGGGTGTCCAAGTCGATCACAGCAGTATTGCGGGAATCTTGCGCGGCCGCGAGAGTCGCGTAAGTTAGCGAGACGAGAAGAGATGTTGAGATTCTCATACAGTCGAGACAAGTTTACCCGACGTTGAAATGCGCTGGCGTACGGCTACCATGGGGCGCCATGCGAACCCTCGCCACGCTATCGCTTGCCGCCGGAATCGGATTGACGGCGGCGCTCGCGAGCATCGTCGATGCAATCCTGTTGCGGCCTTTGCCGGTCGCGCGGCCGTGGGAAATTTCGCGCGTGTTCACGGCGTCCGAAGGGCAGCCATACGGGTTCGTTTCGTATCCCGATTTCTTGGACTTTCGCAAGGCCGCGCCAATGATCGCGGAGTGTCTGATTCCGGTGGCGGCAGGCGAGCCGGCTCGCATGAAGCTGGCGCTCGCCGTGACGCCGGATTATTTTCAAGTGCTCGGCGTCAGCGCGAGGTTTGGAAGGACGTTTTCCGATGACGACCGCATGGCGGTAGTTCTGGCGCATGGGAGCGCGAGCGACATCGGAAAAACACTGCGCGTCGGGAGCGGTCTGTACACCGTGATCGGGGTTGCACCGGAGAATTTCGGGCTCGACCGGTTTCTGCACGAGGATTTGTATATTCCGATCCGCTCGTACGGCGACGGGAAGATTCTGGCGGAGCGGTCGCGGCGGTTTTTGACGGTGCGTATGCGGGGCGGAAACGCGGCAGAAGTTGTGGCCATCGCGGCGAGGCTGGAACGCGAGCATCCGGAGACGAATCGCGGGCGGCGCGCCGTGGTGCTGGATGAATTAACGGCGCGGCTGCGGACAGACAAAATGATGGCGCCTCTGGCTTCTTTGTTGGGCGCGCTGGCCATGTTGATTCTCGCGATCGGCTGCGTGAACGCGTGCGGAGCGCTCTTGATGCGGGGCGAGGCGCGGGCACGGGAGACGGCTCTGAAAATTTCGCTGGGTGCGGGGCCGGTGCGGCTGATGAGCGAATCGCTGCGGGAATCGGGTATGATCGCCGCGGCGGGGTGTGCGCTGGGGCTGCCGTTTGCGTGGGCGGTGACGGAGGCGCTGCGCCGGTCCATCGTGCTGCCGGCCGATTTTGGAATTTCCATCGCGGCTCGCGTCGACGGGCGTGTCGTGGCGCTGGCGTTGGGCGCAGCCGTAATGGCGACGGTGATTTGCGGCGTCGCGCCGTCCTGCTTGGTCGCCTGGCGGATGGATGTTTGGGCGACACTCAAGGCGCGCGAGCGCAGCGCGAAGGGCAGGGCGCGAAATGTACTGGTGATGATCGAAATCGCGATGGCCGCGGCGCTTGCGGCGACCGGCGGATCGCTGTGGATGGGGCTGAACACAGCGAAAAACGCCGACCTCGGATATCGCGCGGATCACATTTCCGTCATTACCTTCGATCCTGGGCAGAGCGGATATTCGGAGCCGCGCACGCGCGGGTTCTATCGCGATTTGATGCAGCGCGTGAAGGCATTGCCCGGTGTGAGGAGCGTGGCTCTGGCGCAGAGCGTTCCTTTGGGAATGACCGGCGCGCAGAAGCAGATCCGCATCGGCGAGCAGGAAGAAATGACGGTATGGATGAACATCGTGACGCCGGAATATTTTGATCTGATGCACATGAGGATGGTTGCGGGAACATTCGACGGCCGCGACGGCGCGATCGTGAATGAGGAACTGGCGAAACGCTTGGGCATGGGAGAAAAGATGCGGGTCAACGGTCGGATGGTGGAAGTGGTCGGCATCGTGAAAACGGCGAAGTATATGCGCTGGGATGAAGCGCCGCGACCGTTTTTCTATCTGCCGTACAAGCTGAATTACGCGTCGCGAATGACGCTGCATGTAGAGTCCTCGCAAAACGTTTTAGAAGCGGTGCGGAAACTGGCGGGCGATGTTCCGGCGAGCGACGCGCGAGCTCTGCGCGAATATTTCGATAACGGCGCCATGTTCGGGGTCAAAGTGGCGCTGCGGGCCGCAGGGATCGTGGGTGGAGGAGGATTGCTGCTGGCGCTGGCGGGACTTTATGGAATCGTCTCGAGCGCGGTGGCGCGGAGGCGGAGGGAGATCGGGATTCGAGTGGCGCTGGGAGCGCGGCAGCGAAGCGTTTTCACGATGATCGTACGTCAGGGGATGTTCGTCGCGTCCGCCGGCACGATTATTGGGCTGGTTGCCGCTCGATGTGCCTCGCGGCTTGTGCCAGGGTCGGAAGCTTCGATCTGGGCGAGTGCGGGCGCGGCGGGGCTCATGTTGGCGGCGAGTTTTGCGGCGAGCGCGGTTCCGGCGGTCAGGGCGCTGAAGGTCGATCCAGCGGCGGTGTTGCGGGAGGATTGATTTTTTGTCCGTACATCGCCTGAAGCCGATGCTGCGAGCTAAACAGGATGCGGAAAAGGCAGCGCATGGCGCTTCCCCACATTGCGAATCTACAAGGTGCATGCGCTTGTGGCGCGGGGCCATGCCCCGCGAAGCAGCCCTGTGCCACAATCGACGGGATGAAGCTGGTCGCGATGCTGCTGATGCTCTCTGCATCCTTTTGGGAGACGAAGCCTCCCGCGGATTGGACCGACGAGGAGCTGCTGCGGCTGTTTACCGATTCTCCGTGGGCGCAAATGGTCGGGGCTTCGGCGCAGCAGGAATCGCATGGGTCGGCGGTGGAGGTCTTTCTGGCTACGGCCGGGCCGATGGAGGAGGCGGAAAAGGAGAGAGAGCGGCGGTATGTGCGCAAGAGCAATCGGCCGGTGGCGGAGAGTCCGATGGACACCGAGTACCGGCTGTGGCTCGAAGACAACCGGGCGACGCAGATTGTGCTGGCGGTGCGGATTCCTCGCACCAAGGACTTTGACGACGCGGAGCAAGTAAAGAGGATGGAAGAAGAGTC
>CAVVNE010000004.1:0-20751 GCA_963749245.1 Bryobacterales bacterium | reverse complement strand
ACTTCCCTTCTCTCAGGATCAGCTTTGCGCGGCCATGCTCGACGTCGTCAGCGTGAACAAGCTGAAGTCCTGTTATCTGCGTCCGCTGGTGATTCGCGGCTACGGCAACATGGGTGTGATGCCCAACAAGGACAATCCCATCGAAACCTACATCGCCGCATGGGAGTGGGGGAAATATCTCGGCGAAGAAGCCATCGCGAACGGCGTCGACGTCTGCGTGTCGAGCTGGGCGCGTCTGGCTCCCAATACCCTGCCCGCGATGGCCAAGGCCGGCGGCAATTACATGAACTCGCAGCTGATCCGCATGGAAGCCGAGGCCAACGGCTACAGCGAAGGCATCGCGCTCGACGCCGCGGGTTATGTGAGCGAGGGCTCCGGCGAGAACATCTTCGTGATCCGCGACGGCAAGATGCTGACGCCTCCTCTGGGCGCGAGCGTCCTTCCCGGCATCACGCGCGACACGGTGGTTACACTGGCCAAATCGCTGGGAATCGAGATTGTGGAAGGGCTGATTCCGCGCGAGGCGCTGTACATCGCCGACGAGATTTTTTTCTGCGGCACAGCCGTGGAGATTACGCCGGTTCGTTCGGTCGACCGGATCGTGGTCGGGAAAGGCAGGCGCGGCCCGATCACGGAAAAGCTGCAGAAGGAGTTTTTTGGAATCGTGGAAGGAAAGGCGCCGGACAAATTCAACTGGCTTACGCCGGTGCCGCAGGCGGTGGCGGTCAGCTAGTTGGTGTCCGACGCATGGCGGTTCCGAAAGAAGTAAGAGCGGAGGGCGCCAGCATTCCTGTAAAGGAAGGGACGCCCCGCGCACATCGGTCGGAGGGCGACACTAAACGACTCCGCGCGGGGACCTGACCCACGGCCACCTCCCCCGAGACTGACACACAAGCCCGATCCCGCGCAGAAATCTAGAACGTTTGTACCAGGAATCGGAACGTGGAGGAAGCGTGAACTTGTGAATTTCCTCAGTTGTTTCCCTCATGCTTTCGCGTACTTACGGAGGCCTTATTGTGGGTATTCTGTGAATAAACCATGACGCGCATCAAATGTAGCGGACGCGACGCCATCTCCGGCGACCGCATCACCCTGGAATTCGACGACGTGATTCAGAACCTGGATCCTGAGTTTTCAGAGGAAGTGCCTGACGATATCTACGTGGCACCGGGCTTCATCGATATACAGGTCAACGGCTTCGCCGGAGTGGATTACAACGCCCCTGATGCGCCCGTTGAGAACATCGCCCGCTCCCTGCGCGTGATGTTTTCCACCGGCGTCGCGCGATGTTTCCCGACGGTGATCACCGGCGATCCGGAAAGGATGCTCGGCGCCCTGCGCAATCTTGCCGGCGCGCGGGAGGCTCTTCCGGAAGGTCCGGCGATGGAGGCATTCCACGTCGAGGGTCCGCACATATCACCTGAGGATGGACCGCGCGGTGCGCATCCTCAGCGCTGGGTGCGGCCTCCGGATGTCGACGAGTACAAGCGCTGGCAGGAAGCCTCGAACGGCCGCGTCCGCCTGGTGACGTTGTCCCCGGAGTGGCCGGAGGCCATGCGCTATATAGAAATTTTGTCGCGCGACGGCGTGGTCCTGAGTATCGGCCACACGAAGGCGACGCGCGAGCAGATCCAGGATGCGGTCAGCGCGGGGGCGACGCTTTCCACGCATATCGGCAACGGCGCGCACTCGGTCATGTCGCGGCATCCGAATTATATTTGGGAGCAACTGGCCGAGGATCGTTTGAACGCGAGCATGATCGTCGACGGCATCCATCTCGGACCGGCATTCTTAAAGGTCGCCCTGCGCGCCAAGGGCGTCGAGCGCAGCGTGCTGATCACCGACGCGGTGATGCCGGCGATGTGCCAGCCCGGCCGCTACCTGTTAGGCGAAGTCGAAGTGGAGCTGCACGCCGACGAGAGCGTCCGCATGCTGGGCGGCACACGCCTGGCCGGATCGAGCCTGCGCATGGACCGGGGCGTGGAAAATCTAATGAGAATCGCCGGCCTGACCCTGGCGGAGGCCATCACCATGGCGACCACGAACCCCGCCCGCGCAGGCCGTGTCGGCGGGAGAATTCGCGGCCTCCAGCCGGGCTCGCGCGCGGATATCGTGAAGTTCCGGTTGAACGATGGACGCATTCAGGTGCTGGAAACCTATCTAAGCGGCCGCCGCGTTTTTTGACTATTTCCCCAACACCAGCACGCCCCACGGCCCTCCCGTGGTCTTGATTTTCTTGGTCACCGTCTGCGTCGCCAGGTCCACTACCGAAACGTCGTTTGACGGACCGTTCGCCGTGAACAACGTTTTCCCGTCCGGCGACAGCGCCAGCCCCCATGGCCTTTGTCCCACCTCAAACGATCCCGCTGGCTGATTGGTCGCCGTATCCACCACGAACACCTTGTGCCCCCGCCCCGACGTCACATACAACTTCGACGCGTCCAACGACAAGGCCAGTCCCATCGGCTTGATCTCGCCGGGCGTGCCCAGTTCGATGGGTTTGATTTTTTCATTTTTGACCGTATCCAGATACACAATGGCTCCGTCGTTCTCCGTGTTTACGTAGGCGTGCTTTCCGTCCGGCATGAACACCACGTTGCGCGGCCGATGCCCCACTTTGAACGTGGTCAGAAGCGTCCCCGCCACAGGATCGATCACCGAAACAGTGCCGTCGCCCTCGGCGGTCGAATAAATCAACTTGCCATCGGGTGTGAGCTTCACGCCCTCCGGCTCCTCGCCCGTTTTGATCGTTTTCGTGATGGTCCCCGATGCAACGTCGATAAAACTCACGCCGCTCGCGTCTTCGTTCGAAACGTAAATCGTCTTGCCGTCGAAGGAGACGTCGAAGTTTTCAGGGTCCGGTCCGCCCTTCAAAAGCTTCACCAACTTGTTGGTCGCCACGTCGAACACGCCAATGCCGTCCGCGGTCCGGTCCGGAGGCGGCAGCGTGCTTTCATCCACTCCTGGAGGCGCGGGCGGCGAGCCGCTTAACGCGACATAAATCGTCCGGCCATCAGGACTAGCATGGATGCCCCGCGGCCTCTTTCCAAGAGGAATCGTCGACACCACTTCCATGGTGTTCGAATCGATTACGCTCAAATCGCCCGAAATCTCGTTGGTAATGTAAATCCGATATCCCGACGGCTTCTCTTTTTCCACCGGGCGCGAGCAACTAGCCAGCAGCACCGCAACAATGAACAAATATTTCATCTACTCTCCCTTAAAAGTGAACTGGACTTCAGCCTTGCCCGACGGAACAACGGTCACATGCTGTTCCTCGACTCCCAGATCTTCCTGCCAAGCCTCAATCGTATATTCTCCCGGGGGAACATTTTTCAGTTCAAACGTTCCGTCCGTTCCCGTCACTGCAAAGTAAGGATTATCCACCACACCGATCCACGCGTGCATCCAGCCGTGGATATTGCATTTCACGCGAATCATGATCTCCTCGCGCGAGAATTTTCTCTGGAGCGGCGGCGTCCCCTCGGCCTGGCTCTGGTTCCATTCGCGATTCACATGCGCGCGCGGATGGATGTTGTGCGTTACCGGATCGGAATTGGTGACTTGCAACTCCTGCCCAGTCTGAATCCCCAGCACGCGCGGCACAAACCAGCACCCCTTTTGGTCCATGACGGCCGCTGTCGAAGGAGGCAAAAAGTGTTTCCCCTCCAGCCCGCCCTTAATGTAGACAAAAACGTTCGCCAACGTGCCATTCTTATTGACCGCGACCGATTGATCGAGCACGTCCGTCTTGTGCAGCTTGTTGCACTGCGGATCTTCCTCCATGTCGACCTTCTTCGAAGGCCCGGCCTTGCCGGTGAACAAAATCTTCCCTGCAATGACCCCCGCCGTTGCCGAATCGACCTTGAAATAAACAGGCTCGACGGGAGCAGGCTTCGGCGTGGAACACCCAGCCAGCCACACCAAGGCAACCATGGCGGCACTTATCTTTGCGCTATCTGCGTTCATCTCTTCAGCATCCCCGTCAACGACTCCAGGAACGCCACCAGATCCGCTCTCTCCTGCCCGCTCAACTTCAGCTCATGAATCTCGGAATCCAACTGCGGATTCGACGTTCCCCCACCCGCGTAAAAATCCACGACGTCCTTCAGCGTCCTCAAACTTCCGTCGTGCATGTACGGAGCCGTCAGCGCCACATTCCGCAGCCCTGGTGTCCGGAACGCGCCTTTATCCGCCTCGACCTTGGTCTGCTCGTAGCGTCCCAGGTCCGTCATCTCGCCACTCGAATTGATCCCCGCACCGATGTTGTGAAACTTCCCGTCGCTGAACAGCGCGTACGACTCGCCGATGGTATGGCACGTCGAGCAGTTCCCTCTCTTCTTGTCCGTAAAAATCGCGAGTCCCCGGATCGCCGCCGGACTCAGCGCCGTCTTGTCGTCTTTATACAGGTATCGGTCGAACGGCGAATCCCCGCTGAGCTTCGTTCGCTCAAAGCTCGCCAGCGCCATCTCAACTTTCTGCATCGTCACCGGACCGCTCCCGAACACTGCGGCGAATTCCTGCTTGTACTCCGGAATCTTTTCGATCTTGGCGACGGTCACTTCGTGCGACTGCCCCATCTCAATCGGATTCGCAATCGGCGCTCCCGCCTGCTGCTCCAGGCTCGCCGCGCGACCATCCAGGAATAAGACCCCGTAATACGCGGCGTTGACAACCGTGGGAGCATTCCTCTTGCCGAGCTGCCCTCGAATTCCCTTCGAGGTCGGCATGCCGTCGGCAAACTCAGTTTTCGGATCGTGACACGACGCGCAGGAGACCGTGTTATCGGCCGACAGCCGCGTGTCGAAGAACAGTTTTCTGCCCAATGCGACCGAGTCGCGCGTGGGAGGATTGTCGGCCGGAATCGGCACCGGAGGCAGTCCCAGAGGCGTATCGATGGCCACCGGCGTCCCCTGCACGTGCACGGGGGACGAGCATGCTGCAAGAAACACGGCGGCAAAAAGTAAATATTTCAAAAAACCAGCAGATCCTTCTTCGCTTCGATCTTCTTAAAATCCAGTCCCGGTACTTTTCGCAAATCGTCGATTGTTTTGAAATCGCCGTGAGCGGCGCGGTATTGGAGAATCGCCGCCGCTTCCGACCTCTTCAACAACAGCAGAGACTCCAGATCCACGGCCGACGCCTTATTCACGAGGATCGGCAGCGGCGCATCCGGACCGAAATGCTTCGTCAGATAGCTCAGAATCGGGCCGTAGCTGTCATCGGGAATCTTCGCGCCCATCCCGGCCATCTTGTCGATGGTCGCCGCCCATTCTTCCTGCCCCTGGCGCAGCGAAACCGCCTGTTCGGCCGAATGGCAATTGGCGCAATACTTCACCGTCGCGTCCTTCCCCGGCCCGGCGGGAATATCCGCGAGTGCGATGCTCGCACAGAGCGCGGTCAGAACAAGAAGACGCGTCATCAGTTCAATTTTATCCCTTTATCCGCTCCCTCACGGTCGAGGTTCAACGGAACCGCCATGCGTCACAGGCTGCGGAAAAAGTCGTTCGACAGGCGAAAGCGCCTGTCCCACCACTCCGCAACTGCTTGATATGCCATGGTGGGGCAGGCGGTTCCGCCTGCCAATCGGGACCCGCAACGACTTTTTCCGCAGCCTGGTCAGCATGCGGACAGAACGCACTACTCCCTCGGCAACAAATACCCGAACGCATATAAGGTTCCATCGTGCGTCCCGACAAACACTTTGCTGGCCCCCGCGGAGATCCCCGAAGTCGAATAGCCCGCGATCGCTTTCCCGCTATTCCACAACTCCGTGCCGGTCATCCCGTCGAACGCGTACAACACAGCGGACGCGGAACGCGATCCGGACGACAGCGCAAATACCACGCCATTCACCACAATTGGCGGCGCGGGCGAAACCAACTCCTTTGAAGCCCAGGCCTGTTCCAGCCCAGGTTTGCCGTCCTTCTCGACAACCTTGTACGAGACAACCGCGCCATTCTTTACCGCCACAATAAACCGCGTCTTGCTCTCCGGCTCCTCCCAACTCGCAAAAGAGCTTCCGATCGCCGCGCCGTTGCCCGGAACGTTCACGACCAGCTCGAGGCTCACTGGATCCAGCAGGAACACATGCCCGTGGACGTTGGACGCAACGACGTATTCCTTGTCCTTCACCTTGATCACCATCGGTGTCGACGCCCACTCGGCGTCAAACTGCTGCTTCACCTTCAGCGTCTTCGCCTCCAGCGCCGCCAGGCTCTTCGTGGTGGCCGCGATCACCGTGCCGTCGGTCAAGAACGCCAGTCCCAGCACCGACGCTTCACTGGTTTTCCACTCGTTCACTCCGTTCGTCTCAAGATTAATCGCCCACACCCCGTTCGGCGCCGCGCCGCAATTGTCGCTGGTCACCGCGTAAACTACATTTCCAACCTGGATGACGTCGTGAGCCTTCGCGTTGCCGCGAATGAATCGCGCGGCCGGAACGATATCCGCTCCCGTGTGCTGATTCAGGACGTGAATCAACCCGTCGCTCGACAACGCATACACCGCGCCCGGAGTCCTGCGCGGCCGAGGCAGCGTCGGCACCGTCGCCGGATCAAAGTTCCCTCCGCGGCCAGGCCCGCCCGGTCCACGTCCGCCCGGCCCGCGGCCTCGCCCCGCGCCCGGAACGGGAGGAACCAGCGGCGCCGCCAGTGAAAGTGCTGCCGTCATGCCCGCCGGACAGGTCGCCGTGCCGGTTTTCACGGGGACCAGCAGCGAATCGTAGGGAAGATGGGTTTCCCAGAAAAGCTTCCCCACTGTGTGATCGATCGAGGCTACCGTATCGGAACTGGTGGCGACATACAGCAGATCCTTGAAGCCTTTATAAGTGATCAGCCGCGACGCAACCACGGGAGGCGTCGGAACTCCGCTCAGCTTGATCTTCCACAACGACTGCATCACCCCGGATTTCACCGCTTCGACAGAAATGTGCGGATCGGTACGGACTGAGTTGGTGCGCTGGGCATCCGCCCCCGCCGCCATCCAGTCTCCTCCGCCCCGGCCGAATTGGGCGTGCGCGAAGGACGCGAAAAGGGCAATTAAGGCTATGTATTTAGCGGTCATTTCCCCTCCAATCCGAAGCAATATTCGATGCTATCGTACGTTCCGAGGTAGACCCGCCCGTTGGCGACGGATAATCCGCCGAAATGCACAAAGGACTTGATCTGGTCGCCACTGGAATATAATTCCTTGCCCGTTTCGGCGTCTAACGCGTACAAAACCGCGTGAGTTGAGTCGTGTATGCGTTCCGGCGAGTTATCATCCAATCCCCTGTCCGGATAAGCCTGTTCCGTATTCTCCCCACTGCCGTAGGCGTAGACCACGCCGTTGGCGATCACGGGCGGTTCGGCCTGGTCCATATCGCGCGACATCCAGGCGGGAATGAGCTTGTATTTCCCATTTTTTTCTTCAAGTTTGAAGGCGATGACGGCCCCATGCGTCACCGGTCCATAAGACACCGGCACCTTGAAATCGGGATGCGACGGTCCCCAGAACGGGCTCAGAATCCATCGCGTGCCCTGAGAGTCCTGCCAGGTCGCCAGGGAACCCCAGATTCCGGCTGAGGCGAAGTTCACTTCCTCGTTGCAAATCAGCGGCGTGCGATCAAGGGGTGTCTGATGATCGTCCCCTCCGGCGGCTTTCGGATCGAGCAGATAAATGCGGCATTCCTTGCTCGCCGCGATCATTAATTCCTTGCCTTTATACGTGAAAATCGCCGGCGTAACCTGCATATCCAGGTCGCGGCTTTGGAGCCAGGCCCAGTTTTTCGGGATGTAATAATCCTGGAGTTTCAGCTCGTCACCAATGACTTTCGCGCCAATTAAGCCATTGCCGTAGGTCTGGGTCGCAGGATCGTAGCGTCCGTCGCCGGTCGGGGCCCACGCCACACCGTCGTCGTCGATCGCCGCGCCTTCCCTGCCCCACAGGCCTCCGCTTCTCGGGCTATAGGTCATTACTTTGTGTGACGGATCGTTGATCTTGACGGCCCACATCTGGTTCGGATTCCCAGCGCAACCCTGCGCCGTGGTGGTGAAAAGCACGCCGTCCCACATGTTGAGCGCGTACGATTTGCCGTACGGGTAGCCGAACTTGAACGGCACCGCGACGTCTTCTCCATCCGCCACGTTCAGCGAATGAACTTCACCATCGCCAGCCATCGCGTAGACGGTCCGGCTGCCATTGGGGTTGGGAGGACCAATGACAGGGGTCGCGGTGAGGCCCGCGGGACACAGTGGATCGGTCGGACGTCCGCGGCGCGCCGGCGGCGGATATTCGAAGTGTTTGTTCCAAAGAATTTTCGCCGTGGCGACGTCGATGGCGTAGACGTTATCGGAGACGCCGGCTACGATGGCGATCTGCTTCGGCCCGCTCGAGGTATTTACTTTGTCGACAATTAGCGGAGGAAATAGCGAGTGCATTTCGATCGGCTTATTGTCGAGCTGAATTTTCCAGACGATCTTGAGGTTCTTGACGTTGTCCTTATTGAGGATTTTTTCGTCTTTTTGCCAGCCGTTGCGCTGGGGACCGCCTCCGTCGGTGAGCCAGTCGGCTGCCCAACCTGCCACGCAACTCAGCGTGATTGCGATCACGAAACGGGATGTTCGCATTGCGACTCCTAAACGGGCTTGAAACGATTCAGGATTGACATTACAGGAACGTACGAAGTCTTGTCAAGGTTACTTTCCAGGCCTCCATTCGCGCGCGAGTTTTTGCGCTTCCGCGAGTTGCTGCGCCGTGAGGCGATGGGCAACGGATTCGCGCATTTCCACGATTGTGTCGCGGTCGTCCTTCGGAGCATGGCCGGCGGAAATGATAAACCACATCTCAGCCTGCACGTCGTCGTGCGGGAGGCCTTTGCCTGAGTGGTAGAGAATGCCGAGGCTTGCCTGGGCCCACACATTTCCCTGTTCCGCCGACTTGCGGTACCAACTGGCGGCGATGGCATAATCCTGCTTGAGGCCGCTGCGGCCGGCTTCATAGTTTTTGCCGAGGGAAAATTGCGCATCGGGATCGCCCGCAGCCGCCCGTTCCTTAAGCGGCGGCCGGCCGGGCGGAGGTTGAGAAAAAGCGAGAGCGGCGAGGGAAAGGAACGCGAGAGTCCGCATACCCTCGATATTATCCCTTCCCCACAGCAGCATGCCTGCTACGCCGCGGGCGCGATATTCTGATTCACCCGGAACAGATTGCCCGGGTCATACTTCGCCTTGATCGCCTGCAACCGGGCATAGTTGGCCCCGTAGGTCGCCTCCACGCGCGCCGTCCCTTCTTCCATCATGAAGTTGACATAGGCTCCAGGCGCCGAAAAGGGGTGAACCGCGTCCCAGTAAGCCCTGGCCCAATTCACGATCCTGTCCTTGTTTGCCGGATCCGGATCCACGCCGACAATCACTTCGGCCCACTTTGTGTGCCGATAGCTAAACGCGGTGTCGGCGGTCCCGACGCGGTGCACCGCGCCATTGATGGGATACATATGCATCGTGGAGAACATGCTCGGCAGCTTGGAGCCGTGTTCGAGGTGCCGCGCGATGGATTCATCCGTCAGGTGATCCACGAAGTCCGCCTTCCAATACCACTGCAGTCCCGGAACGAAGAGCCCGTCGAAAAGGCTCTGTAGTATGGGAAACGGCATCGGCCCAACCCCCACCAGCAGCGGCGTGGCCCAACTCTCCGCGGGCTTCAGCAGCTCCACCGTCCGCTCCTGACCGGCGGTCGAGCACCACACGACTCCGCAGACCGTTCGCATATGCAGCGCCGCGGGGAACAGGTCCACGGGCGGCACTACCAGGAACGCAAAGAACCCGTTAATTTCATCCGGCGCAGTGGTGATGAACTCCTCGTACGCCTTCATGACGGCAGGCGCGTCCTCCACGGCATAGAAAATCGGACCCGCCATCACCGTGCTTACCGGATGCAAACGGAAGGTGAAGGAAGTCACCACTCCGAAATTACCGCCGCCTCCGCGCACGGCCCAGAACAAATCCGGGTGCTGATGCTCGTTGGCCGTGACAAAGCTGCCGTCGGCGAGGACCATATCCACGGACAGCAGATTGTCGATGCTTAGGCCGCACTTCCGGGACAGATGGCCGATTCCACCACCGAGGGTCAAGCCTCCGACGCCGGTAGTCGAAATAATGCCGCTGGCCGCAGCGAGGCCGAAGGGGTGGGTCGCATGATCTACGTCGCCCCACACGCATCCGCCCGCGACTTGGGCCGTTTTGGCGACCGGATCGACGCGCACGCCCCTCATCCGCGACAGATCGATGACCAGTCCTCCGTCGCAGCTCCCGAGGCCCGGACCGTTGTGTCCCCCGCCGCGCACGGCCAGCAGAATTCCGTTGGAGCGCGCGTAGTTGACGCACGTCATCACATCGGCGGCATCGACGCAGCGCGCGATCGCCGCCGGCTTCTTGTCAATCATCCCGTTGTAGAGTTTTCGAGCGTCGTCATAGTTCGCGTCGCCCGGTTGAATCAGTTCACCCCGTAATTGGCCCTTCAAGACGTTGTAATCCATCAATGTCCTCCTTGTTATTGCCTCCGAACCGGAGTCAATTATACACCGGAACAACCTCAGTTCAAGGCATTGCACATGGACGTTAAAGCTTATTGAGCTCAGCGATGCGGGCGTCCAGTTCTTTGCGTAAAATCTCGTACCGCTCGATTGCGTCGCGGCCGGGTTTTTGATCGGCTCCGTTGGTCAGGGTGTAGAGATAGGTGATGTGCGTTTGCAACTCCGGTTTGCTGTAGCGGATCGACGGCGTAATGACGTGGGACGCCAGGTCCGCCAGCTTCGGGTTTCCGCGGAGTTTCGCGACCAGTTTGTTTACGTCGCTGACCAGGTCGCGGACTTTTATGTTCAGGTCGAATTGTTGCTGCAAATCGGACAACGTGACGCCCGCTTTCGTGATGCGCGGGTCTTCGATCAGCGTGAAGGGTTCGGTGGCGGACCACGATCCGGCGGTGATTTTCACCTGATATTTTCCGGGGACGGCGGCGGGGCCGTTGGGGCCTTCCGGACGGGTCGCGCTTTGCCAGGGGCCCGGGTAGCGGAGGTCCCAGGTGAAACGATGCATGCCGGGTTTGGATTCGAGCGGCAGGACGGCTCCCCTGCCCCGGCGGCCTCCGCCGCCTCCTTCTTCTTCGTCGGCCGGGGCGGCGGGGGCCGCGGTGGAGGAAAATTTGCGGACGACGTTGCCGGATGCGTCGAGGATTTCCATGGTTGCCGGCGACGCCGCGGCTAAATAGTAATCGATCTGCGCGCCGGTTTGCGGGTAGCGGATGGTTTCCGTGCGCGTGAGTCCTTCCAGCGCCTGCGCGCCGGGCGTCCTGACGGCTTCGCGTGGGGCGAACAGGATATTTTGGGCGCCGGCGCCATCTTTCAGTTGATGCAGCGGTGTCAGGTTGTCGAGAATCCAGAAGCTCCGGCCTTGCGTGGAGAGGATCAGGTCTTTGTGCGCGACCTTTATGTCCGTTACGGGCGTGACAGGAAGGTTAAGCTGGAAGCTTTGCCACTGCCCGCCGTTGTCCCACGAAATATAGATGCCGAACTCGGTACCGGCGTACAGGAGATAGGGACGGTCGGGATCCTCGCGCACGACGCGAGTGGGCTCGTCGGCGGCGATGCCGTTTTTGCCGTCGGTCAGACGGGTCCACGTCTTGCCGTAGTCGTCAGTGCGAAAGATGTAGGGCGCGAAGTCGCCTAATAAGTATCGATAGAGAGCGACGTAGGCGGTGCCGGGACGGTGCGGGCTGGGTTCGATATTCTGGACGCGTCCGCCTTGGCCCAACTGCGGCGGCGTGACGTTGGTCCAGCTTTCGCCGTCGTTGCGGGAGACGAAGACCAGGCCGTCGTTGGAGCCGGTCCAGATGACGCCCTTCTGCACCGGCGATTCGCGGATCGAATAAAGAGTGCTGTACATCTCCTCGCCGGTGGCGTCGCGCGTGATGGGGCCGCCAGAGGCTTCCTGAGTGCCGGGCGGATGAAGGGTGAGGTCGGGGCTCAGACGCGTCCATGTCACGCCGCCGTCGCGGGTGCGATGGACGTACTGCGAACCGTAATAGACCACGTGCGAATCGTGCGGCGATACTTCCATGGGAGAAACGCGCTGAAAACGGTACGTGAGCGTTTCGCCTCCGTTGCCGTACAGGGATTCGGCGCCGACCCAGTAGCGCATTTCGTAGGTGGTGGTCATGTTGCGTCGGCTGAACTGGCCTTTGCAACTGCCGTAGACGATTTCCGGATTCGAAATGTCCGGAATGATTGGCCCAGTTTCGCAGCCCGGTCCCGTGCGGAACAGTTCGCTATCGCCCAGAGGAAGGCTGGGAACGATGACCGTGGTATTGTCCTGCTGCGCGCCGTAGACTCGGTAGGGATATTGATTGTCGACCGCGACCTGATAGATCTCAGCCGTGGGCTGGTTGGTTTGGACGCTCCAGGTGCGGCCGCCGTCGAGCGAGACGTTCGCGCCGCCGTCGTTGGACTGGATCATGTAATCGGAATTTTTGGGATTGATCCAGACGTCGTGATTGTCGCCGTGAGGAACGGGTGAGGTGCGGAAGGACTTGCCGCCATCTGTGGATTTGAACCAGCCTTCGTTGCCGATCCACACGACGTCGGAATTATTGGGGTCGACGCCGAGGGTGTCGTAATAAAAGGGCCGCGTGATGAGATTAGCGGAGCTGTTGATGGGGCTCCAGGTCGCGCCCGAGTCTTCGCTGCGATAGAGGCCGGAGCCGGGTTTCGCTTCGATGAGCGCGTAGATGCGATCCGGTTTCGAGTCGGAGATGGCGACGTTGGCTCGGCCGAAGAGTTCGTGAGGCAGGCCGATGGTGAGCTTGTTCCAGGTGTCTCCGCCGTCGGTGCTTTTGTAGATGCCGCCTTCTTTCGCGCCGCTGAGGATGGTCCAGGGTTTGCGCTCACCGAACCACATGCAGGCGAAGATGACGTTTGGACTGCCGGGCTGGAGTTCGAGGTCGGCTGCGCCGATGACATCGGAGAGATAGAGGACTTTACGCCAGGTGGTTCCGCCATCGGTGGTCTTATACACGCCTCGGTCGGGACTACCGATGAAGGGATTGCCGAGCGCGGCGACATACGCGATCTGGGGATTCGTCGGATGAATGCGGATAGTGGAGATTTGGCCGGCGTCGCGGAGGCCGGAGAATTGCCAGGTCTTGCCGGCGTCAGTGGATTTATAAATGCCTCTTCCGATCGACACGTTGCTGCGGATTTTTGAGCTGCCGGTGCCGGCGAAGACGATGTTGGGGTCGGAGAGAGAGACTTCGACGGCGCCCATGGAGGCGACAGAGAAAAAGCCGTCGGAGATGTTCGACCAGGAATGACCCGCGTCCGTGGTTTTCCAGACGCCTCCGCCGGTGGAGCCCATGTAGAACGTGTAGGGTTCCGAAGGGACGCCTGTGACGGTAGTGACGCGGCCTCCGCGGAGGGGGCCGATCATGCGGTAACGGAGTCCGGACCAGAGTTGGGGATTGTAGACGACAGGGTCGGCGGTGAGCGAGAGGGCGATGAGGAGGATCGCGCCGAGAGCTGAAAAAAGGTACTTTTTCATGGTTAGCTAACGATTCTATCAGGCAGGTGCGGGGCGCGGGCCGGGAGTTTGAAAAAACGAAGCCATCGAGGGCGAACGGCATGTTTCTCCTTTAGAATCTGATGTTTACATATTGCGGTTATTGAACCTTCCATTCTTCGAGGCCGGCGGACCAGTTGGGCTGCATGGTTACTTCTAGGCGCAGGGCGGATGTTGTGACTGGTTTAAAGGTCACGTTGTTGTACTTGTCTTTCTCGACGGCGTAGGGTGACGTGGCTTGCACCGGTTTCCATTCGCCTCCGTCGAGGTACACGATCTTCCATGATGCGGGGACCCGCACTTCGCCGCGGCCTGTGTCGTCGAACCAATAAACGGCGGCCGAGGATACGGTGGCGGGTTTGTCGAACGCGTACTCGACCCAAACGGTCGATCCCTTTTGCGGCCACCAGTCGAAGGACGTGGACTCATCGCCATCGTTGACGGTCAAAGGGCTGCGGCGGGACGGAGACGCGGTGACTTTGGGTGTGAGAAAGGGCGCCGGTTTGGCGACGGCCTCGGTTTCCGGAACCCAGACGATCATCTGGCCTCGTCCTCGATTGGCCCAGGCGTAATAGGGGATGGCGGTGAACGGCTGCTGGTTTTTTAGCACTTTGCCCTGCGCGTCGTAAGAGAGCGCGGTCGCGCGGCCTTCGACGACCTCGACGCCTTTCAGCAGCGCGGGCTTGAATTCGGCGGTCAGTTTTTCATCGCGCGGGACGACCAGGTTGCGCACTTTTCCGTCCGGGTTGTCGGGCGATTCGACGGCGTAGACGATCGGGCCGCGCTCGAGGGCGACGCGTCCGCGGTCGGCGGCGACCTGATCGTTGGCGAGGACGCGGCGGACGGGCATGGGGAGATTCAGCTCGATGGTGTCGCCGGGCTGCCACACGCGGTCGATGATCGCGATAGCCTTTGTCGAGCACGATCGGGATGGGTCTTCCGTTCACCTTGAGAGCCGGGCGAGGGCCGGCGTCGCCCGCGAAGCGGTAGAGATCGCTGGGGACGGGTTGATTGCGCGCCCAGCCCGGGATGCGGACTTTGATCCGGAACGGTCCGGGCTGGTCCGGAGTGACGGTCATCTTCACCGCGCCGTCCCAGGGATAGCGCGTCTCCTGGGCGATCTTCACCGTGCGGCCGTTATCGAGTTTGATCTCGGCGGTGCTGGCGACGAACAGGTTCACCCAAATTTCGCGGGCGCGCTGCGCGTAGACATAGCCGGGCACGGACGCGACGAAGCGGGTGATGTTCCCGGGGCAGCAGGCCGTGCCGAACCACGGGCTGCGCTGCGTGCTGGCCAGTTCGATTCGAGCGGGTTCGGATAGAAGAAGGTCTTGCCATCGAGCGAGACGCCGGAGATCACGCCGTTGTAAAGCGTGCGCTCCATCACATCGATGTACTTGGCGTCGGCGTGCAGCAGAAAGAGGCGGTGATTCCAGAAATCGTTGCCGACGGCGGCGCAGGTCTCGTTGTACGCGGTCATGTTCGGCAGCTCGTAATTCGCGCCGAAGGCTTCGCCCGCGGCGCGGGCGCCGATGCCGCCGGTGATGTAGCAGCTTCTTGCCGGCGACGTTGTCCCAGATTTTGTCGATGGCGTCGGATGTAGGCCTGGTCGCCGGTGAGCGCCGCGACATCGGCCATGCCGGAGTACATATAGGTGGCGCGCACGGCGTGGCCGCCACCGCCTCGGTCTGATCGACGACGTGCATGTGGGACTGGTTGTACGTACGCGTCCGGCACCCGGCTGCCGCTCCGGACCCGCGAATCGAGCATGAATTTGGCGAGATTCAGATAGCGCTCGTCGCCGGTGACGCGGTACAGCTTGGCCAGGCCCATTTCGACGACCTGGTGGCCGGGCCAGATGGTCGCGCTTGCCGGGGCCGAAGGTTCGGTCGAGCAGGTCGGCGGTGCGCAGCGCGATATCGAGCAGCGTGCGCTTGCCGGTGGCCTGGTAGTGCGCCACGGCGGCTTCGTAGAGATGGCCGAGATCGTAAAGTTCGTGGCTGCAGCACGCCGTCGAGCATCCAGCGCTCGGGGCCGGCCCACGGATGCGGGTGCAAGGGATCGATGGTGCGCGCGGTGTAAAGATAGCCGTCCGGTTCCTGCGCGGCGGCGATTCTGGGCGATCAGACCGTCGAAGTAGGCGTCGAGCTTGCGGATCGGGATGAACGCTGAGCGTGTAGGACGCGCCTTCGATCACCTTGTAGACGTCGGTATCGTCGAAGGGATTACGGGGATATTTGTTGTCGAACGGCTCGCCGCGAAGCGACTGCGGCGGCGCGGACGAAGTTGCCGAGGTCGCCCGGTTTCTTCATCCTTGTCGAACGCAGCGGGGATGGTGCCTGTGCGATTGATCTCGATGCGCGGCGCCCAGAAGGCGTCGTGGAAATGAACGGCGGTGAAAGGGCACGGGCTTGACGGGGTAGTCGCGGTCTGGGCGAGGGCGATGGACGTGGCCAGGAAAAACAGGCGCATGAGAGCAGTCTGTCAGAAAAAACGATTGGCCGCTGATGAACACGGATGAACGCGGATAAGACAATTGTTTTCCATCAGCGTTCATCCGCGTTCATCGGCGGCCGATTATGTTCTTACGTGTTCACTCCCGAGGCCAAAAACCCTCCGTCGACGACGATGCACTGGCCGGTGATGAAGCTCGCGGCGTCGGAGGCGAGCAGTACTGCCGCGCCGTTGAGCTCGCCCGTCTGGCCGAAGCGCTTCATGGGGGTGCGAAGGAGCAGTTCCTTGCCGCGATCGGTGGAGTCGAGAAGGTTTTTATTGAGGTCGGTGCGGAAGACGCCGGGCGCGATGGCGTTGACGTTGATCCCCTCGGCCGACCATTCGACGGCCAGGCTGCGGGTCAAGGCCAGCAGCGCCGATTTAGACGCCGCGTACGCCGCGACCTCGCGCAGGCTGACGTAGGAATTTAGAGACACAATATTGATGATGCGGCCATGGCCGGAGGCTTTCAACGGCTCGTAAAACGACTGGCAGGCGCGCAGAGCGCCGGTGACGTTGACGTTGAACGTCTCGTACCACTCGGATTCTGAAAGCGTAGCGGTCGGCTTGCGGCCGATCTTTCCGGCAGCGTTCAGCAGGATGTCGACGCGTCCGAAATGCTTCATGACGGCGTCGCGCAGTGCGTCGACCGAGGCGCGATTAAGCACGTCGACAGCGACGGCCAGCGATTTTCTACCGAGCGCTTCGACCTCGGCAGCGACTTCTTGGACCAGATTTTCGCGGCGGCCTGTCGCGACCACGTCGGCTCCGGCCTCGGCCAATCCCAGGGCCAGAGTGCGCCCGATTCCAGACGTCCCACCGACGACGACGGCGACGCGGCCCGTCAAATCCAGCGACTTGAGCATAACTCACTACTGTATCCTGAAAAGTTATGCCGATTTTTCTCCCTAGATACACGTTCGGCGTGGGCGACCGTTTCGCGCACGAGGCCGAGGCGCAATTGAAGGCGTGCATGATGGCGGCGGAGTACGGAGTCGACGTGATTCCAGTGTGGAACAAGTCGAACCGGGAACACACGATCATCGGGTCAGCGCCGGAGAGCGTGAGGCACGCGGCGGATGCGGCGGTGCATAAACTGGGCTGGCACAAGCCGTATTTCTGCGACGCGGATCATATTAATTTCGAGACGGTGGATCGGTTTATCGGCGCGTGCGATTTTTATACGATTGACGTGGCGGACTGGATCGGGAAGACGGTGGATGCATCGTTGTTCGTGGCCGAGCATCCGGAGCTGATCGGGGAGCTATCGATTCCAGGGGTTTCGAGGACGCTGACTACGTCCAGGGAGTTTGTCGCGAAGGTGGCGGGAAAATATCTGGCAGCGGTGACGGAGGCGGGCAGGATTTATCGCAAGATCGAGACGGCGAAGGTCGAGGGGAATTTCGTCACCGAAGTTTCGATGGACGAGACCGATTATCCGCAGACGCCGGTGGAGCTCCTGATTATCCTGGTGGCGATCGCCGATGAAGGGATCCCGATTCAGACCATCGCGCCGAAGTTCACCGGCCGGTTCAATAAGGGCGTCGATTACGTCGGGGATGTTTCTAAATTTACGGAAGAGTTCTCCGACGACATCGCGGCGATTGCGTTTGCGGTCGAGAATTACGGGCTGCCGTCGACATTGAAGCTGAGCGTCCATTCGGGCAGCGACAAATTTTCTCTTTACGAACCGATCCGGAAGACGTTGCAGAGATCCGGGGCCGGTGTTCATGTGAAGACGGCGGGGACGAACTGGCTGGAAGAATTGATCGGCCTGGCCGAGGGCGGCGGCGAGGGGCTGGTCATGGCCAAGGAGATCTACGCCGAAGCGTACGATCATGAGGCCGAGTTGTGTAAGCCATACGCGGCGGTGATCGATATCGATCCGGCGAAGCTGCCGACGCCGGAGACGGTGAACGGGTGGTCGTCGGAGCAGTATGTCAATGCTTTGAGACATGACCAGAAGTGCCCGGAGTTTAATCCCAGCCTGCGGCAGTTATTGCACGTCGGGTTCAAGATCGCGGCGAAGAAGGGGAACAGCTATTTGGATTTGCTGGATGAGTATAAGGCCGAGATTTCGAGGAATGTGACGGAGAATCTGTTTGAGAGACATATTAAGCCGCTGTTCTTGTAGGTCGCTGCGATGCCGGAATTAAGCCGATTCTTCGGTATCATCATTCGCATGTTTATCGAGGCTGGAGCCAAACATCACGTTGCGCATTTCCACGCATACTGTCAGGATGAAGTTGGAGTCTTTGGTATCGATCCGGTGGAGCTGATCGCGGGTTCCCTGCCACTGAGGCAGCAGCGATTGGTTGAAGCGTGGGCAGAACTCCACCAAGCGGAACTGGAGGCGGATTGGGAGCGTTTACAACAAGGACGAAAACCGACGCCAATTGAACCATTGAAGTAGATTCTTATGATTCATCCTATTTGCCGAGTTCGCTCGTTCCAGATTGTGGACGATTTTACATTGCGCGTCCAATTCGATGACGCCACGGAACAGATGATCAACTTCCGTCCGATTCTCGCGGGCGAGTTATATGGTCCGCTCAGCGATCTGGGACTTTTTAATCAGGTTCGACTTGATACAGAGGTGCAGACGCTTGTCTGGCCCAATGGAGCCGACTTCGATCCAGCTACGCTGCACGATTGGCCTGCAAATGAGCAAGCCTTTACGAATCTCGCCCGGAGCTGGCAAACCGTTCGAGCTTAATCCGTTCGTCGCGCATGACTCTCTCCAAATCTGAGCGGCTTGAAAATATCGATGAAGCGCTACGGAGTATTCTTTTGGCACTCGGCAACAGAGGTATTTCGATTCGCTTAAACGCCGAATGGCAAGGGTTTTCTAACGTCCGTCCAACGACTGGAAATACCTTATCGACCGGGGAATCGTCAAACCTCACCCGACGACGACGTCGATCGCCTACGAGGTGACGGGGCTGGGATGGCGGGAAGCTCTAAAAATCAGCGGACACTTGGAAACCCCAGAATTCAAGAGTCAGCTTGGCAAGCTCCTCGGGGCGTTTAAGGACCGCCTAAATGGGCGCAGCTCGGAGGCGTTCATTCATCCCTCGTTCGCGGAAGGAATCGGCTTGTCGGAAGCGTGGGTCTCGAATGTCGTGGACGCCAAACTAATCGAGCACTGCTTCCGTCGGTGTGGCGTGACTTGGTCGGCCAGACTGCACAGTATCCGAATCCCTATCGACGTCGGACAGGAACTGCTCTAGCGTCGCTTACACACCCCAACAATAATCCTCGACTGCCCTGTCGATTTGAGGATCTTTTTCGCTGATCCGCATTAACTCCAGGCGCAGCGCGTCGACTAAAGCGAACCAGCTTGCTTCCACGACGTTTTCTGACACTCCGACCGTCGACCAACTCCGGCGATGATCCGACCACTCGACTAGCACTCGGACGCGGGCGGCGGTGCCTTTTTTGAAGTCCAGGACGCGGACTTTGTAGTCTGTCAGTTTCACGTCGGCGATAGAGGGATAGAGCGTTGCCAGGCACTGGCGCAGGCACAGGTCGAGTGCGTTGACGGGGCCGTTTCCGCTGGCTGTTGCGGAGTGGACGCCGTCCTGGGCTTTGAGCGTGACAGTGGCGGTGGAGCCGGTGGAGCGCGTCGTCACTTCGTAGCTGACCACTTCGAACAGTTGCAAACCGGGGCGCAGGGCTTCGCGGACCAAAAGCTCGAACGTTCCTTCGGCTGCTTCCAGTTCGTAGCCTTGAAATTCCATCTGCTTGATGCGGTCGAGCAGTTCGCGGCGCGCTGCGTCGTCCAGGCGTTCTTCCAGACCGTGCTGCTTCAGCTTATAGAGGATGCTTCCCTTCCCCGAAAGATCGCTCAGCAGGACGCGCTGGCGGTTGCCGATGATTTTGGGGTTGATGTGCTCGTAGGTCGCGGCGTCCTTCAAAACCGCGGCGACGTGGACGCCTCCTTTGTGGGCGAAGGCGCTGTTGCCGACAAACGGCTGGTCGCTGCGCAGCGGCAGGTTGGCCAGTTCGGCGATGAAACGCGCGGTCGATGTTAAATGCCCGAGGTTCTCGCGGCCGATGGTCGTATGGCCCAGCTTTAATTCGAGATTGGCGATGATCGAGGTGAGGTTCGCGTTGCCACAGCGCTCGCCGTAACCGTTCATGCAGCCCTGGACGTGGGCGAAGCCCTGCTCGATGGCGGCCAGCGAGTTGGCGACGGCCACATCGGAATCGTTATGCGTGTGGATGCCCAGCACGCCTTCGAAGTTCTTGCGGACGTCGGCGCAGATCTGCGTCAGGCGGCTGGTGACGGTGCCTCCGTTGGTGTCGCACAGGACCAGAACATCGGCTCCCGCCTTTTTCGCGGCTTCGATCGTGCGCAGCGCGAAGTCGCGGTTCGCGGCGTAGCCATCGAAGAAGTGTTCGGCGTCGTAGACCACTTCCTTGCCGTGATCTTTCAGATATCGCACCGTGTCGGCGATCAATTTGAGATTCTCTTCTTCGGTGATGCCGAGCGCACGATGCACGTGCAGATCCCAGCTCTTCCCGAAAATCGACACGACCGGCGTTCCGGATTCGATCAGCGCGTTGACGCTGGCGTCCTGCTCCACAGGGTTGCGGGCGAAACGCGTCGCGCCGAAGGCGACCAGCCGCGCGTGCTTCAGCTCAGCATCGAGGACGGCGCGTATTTCAA
>CAVVNE010000003.1:0-8926 GCA_963749245.1 Bryobacterales bacterium | reverse complement strand
CATAGCCGTGGCAGCGGCATATTCCACGTCGCGGCCGTTCGAAAGTTCGAGCGCCGCCAACGCGAGCCGCTTGGCCTCCGGCCCATGCCCGGCGTAGGCTTCCGACATGGCCGCCGCGGTTTCAAATAAACCCGCGCGTTCGCGCTGGCCCGCCTGCCGCGCCAAATCGACCGCGCGCTGCGACAACTCCTCGGCCAGGCGAAATTGACCGCTACGCGCCCGAAACAGGGCTTCGGAGTCGGCGACCCAGTCCTCGGCTCCGGGCACGCCCTTGGCCGCGGCAATTTCCCGCTCCATCCCCGCGCGGTCGCCTCTCAGGAACGCGATGTAGTAGCGCATGATCAAAAGGTCGGGAATCTCGATTTTGCGCGCGGCAGCTTGCCTCAGCGTATCCGCGGCATCCTCGATCCGGTCGATGTAAACTTCGCTGAAGGTGAGATTCGCGTAGGGAGGGCCGCGATCCGGATCGAGTTCGATCGCCTTTCTTGCCTCTTCGATCGATCTCAAGTACTGGGCGGTTCCGATCGAGGTATATCCCGAACAATACGAGTGGGAGTTGGCGTCGCGAGGATACGTTCGAGTCCACAATTCACAGTTTTGCCGCGCCCGATCCAGGTTCCCCGTTACCTGGCGATCGTAAGTCTGGGTAATAAAGAACCGCTCGCGGTCGCTGGCGCGATCCCGCAACTCGTACGCTTTGGCGGCACTCTCCTTGGACAGCGCGTATTCTCCGATATCGCCGTATACACGGCTCTGGTAAGCATACGCAAGCGCGAATCTGGGATCGATCTCGATCGCACGTTTCAGTTTGGGCAAGAGGCCTTGCGGGTCCCGGGAAAGTTCTGACCTTGCGACGGTGAAGGCTTTTAACGCATCGAGTGACGGCGTGGTTGCCTCTTCGAGCGGTGTGGAGTGCATTTGAACGGTGGCCAGTGATTCGCCGACCTTGGTTCTGAATTTACCGGCCATGGGACTGAGCGCATTCAGGACATCCTCTTTCCTCTTGGCTTGTGCCTGCTCCTCGAACACAACGTCCCCGGTCCGGCAGTTTCTGGCGCGCAATCCCATTACATACTGGGTTCCGAGCAGGGAGATGGAGCCTTCGAGAACCGCTGCGCTTCCGGTGCGGTCGCAGACTTCCTGAGCGACTTCCGCCGTGACCGGCGCATCCGCCGCGCGGCCCATCAGGCGCAGCGTTTTCTGGATGCGTTGATCCGCGATCAGGCTCAAGAAGGGCGACTCCGCGAGTTGTATCGCCAAGGCTTGCCGCAGCGTTCCGTCGAAAACCTCGTCGCCGGTTGTGTTTTTGAAGTCGGCCAGAACGATGGTATCTTTGTCGGTCAGCTTCAGTGCGCGATGACGATAGAAGTATGTTCCGGCTGCCATCGCGACCACGACCGCGACGGCGGGAAGCGCCAGCTTCCAGTGTTTCGCGACCGTCCTCGGCGCGCTGCGGCTGGTTACGGGCTGCGAAGCGGAGCCCGGTTTCCAACGCTGGAGGCCGATCAGAATCTCCGATGCGTGCTGGTATCGCCGCTCACGGTCGTTCTCTAGGCATTTCGAAACGATGGGTTCCAGCTCGGGCGCAGCCTCCAGGCGCGGAGATACGCCGGACGCGGGACGGGCGCCGGTCGCCATTTCGTACAGCACCAGTCCGAAGGAGAATAGGTCCGTGCGTTGATCCAAGGGCTTACCGAGCGCCTGCTCCGGCGACATGTAGGCGGCGGTTCCCAGTGCGGTGCCCGGCCTGGTAATGTGCTCCTCGGTGCGGTCCGGCGACTCCAGTTGGGCCAGACCGAAATCCAGAATCTTGGCGTGTCCTCGATTGGTGATGAAAATATTCCCCGGCTTGATGTCCCGATGCACGATGCCCGCGGCGTGCGCGGCATCGAGCGCGTCGACAATTTCAATCGCCAGCGGCAGCAGCGTCTCCATGGTCATGCCGGCGCCGGATCGAATCCGCTGCTTCAGTGTGACGCCTTCGAGGAATTCCATGACAATGAAGGCGCGTCCGTTATCCTCGCCGATGTCGTAAATGGTGCAGATGTTGGGATGATTCAAGGCGGAGGCGGCGCGCGCCTCGCGCTGGAACCGGATCAAAGCGCTGGGATCGCCGGCGGATTCGTCGGGCAGAAATTTGAGAGCCACGAATCGCCCCAGACGAAGGTCCTCGGCCTTGTGGACGACTCCCATTCCGCCTCGCCCCAATACTTCAAGGACTCGATAGTGCGAGACGGTCCGTGGAAACGGCACGCCGGCGGCCAGCGTTGCATTCTGTTGTTCCTGGGCGGCGGCTCGCGCCGCGACGTCGATGGCTGGATTTTCCAAAAAACTTCCCGCCTTGAGCGCGGAGGCAAGCAGCGAGCGGACGTCGCTTTCGAGCGTCCGATCGCCGGCGCACGCCTGTTGCAGAAACGCATCGCGTTCTGCGGGCGGACGCGCGAGCGCCGCCTGAAGCAGGTTATCGATCTGTTTCCATCGTTCCGGGTTCATCGGCCTTCCCGCCAGTCAATTCCCGATAAAGCCAAGCCTTGGCGGTGCTCCAGTCCCGCATGACGGTGACCTCTGAAACCTTGAGCACTTCCGCGATTTCCTCCACTTTCAATCCGCCGAAGAAGCGCATTTCAACCACTTGCGCTTTGCGCGGATCGATCAGAGCCAGCGCGTTCATCGCGTCATCGAGCGCGACGAGGTCCGCGGCGCGGCTGCCGCCCACCATCGCGGCGTCGTCCAAGGATATGTGCTGGATGCCGCCTCCCCGTTTCAGGTTGTTGCGCCGCGCGTGCTCCACCAGGATCCGTCTCATCAACTGGGCGGAAACGGCGAAGAAGTGGGCCCGATCCTGCCACTCCATGCGCTTATAGTCGATCAGCCGGATGTAAGCTTCGTGGACCAGCGCCGTGGTTTGAAGGCTGTGGCCGGCGCGCTCGCGCTTCATGTAACGACTGGCCAGACGGTGGAGTTCGTCGTAAACGATGGGGGTCAGTTTTTCGAGCGCGCGCTGGTCTCCGCCGCCCCACGCGCGCAGAAGAGCGCTCACATCCGTGGATGGTTCCAGCTCCGGCATCGCGTATGTGAATTATACAAGTCCCTTGAATGATAGGTTTTCGGCTCGTCCTGCGCCTTCCTGAACGGAGGCAATATGAAACCAACTCTGACATTAATCGCCGCGAGCACCTTGCTCGCCGCGCTCGCAAACGCCCAGCCGGCGAAAAACCTGCACTACACTGTAACCGACCTCGGCGTCGTCCCGGGCGGGACGTTCAGCTACGCGGGGGTGATCTCGAATTCCGGCCAGATCGGCGGTTATTCGAGCCCCGCGGATGGCACCTGGCGCGCCGTTGTGTGGCTGAACGGACAGATGAAGAACATCGGCGCTACCGGCCTGGGCGGACAAAACAGTGAGACATTCGGCATCAACCTCTTCGGTCAGGCGTCAGGTGAGGCGCAAACTACGATCAAGGATCCGAACGGGGAAGACTTCTGCGGATTCAAGGCGCTCGGGCTTCCTTCCAACGGGACCACCTGCCTTGGGTTCGTCTGGCAAAACGGCGTGATGACCGCGCTGCCGACTTTGGGCGGCCCGAACGGGTCCGCCGACGTGATCAACGATTTGGGCGAGATCACCGGCTATGCCGAAAATCTGACCAAGGACCCAACCTGCCCGTCGCCGCAGATCTATGAATTCAAGCCGGTGGTGTGGAAGCAGGGCAAGATCCATGAGCTCCCGACATTTCCTGGCGACCTGGAGGGATACGCGCTAGGCATCAACGATTTTGGCCAGGTTGCCGGCGCGTCAGGTCCCTGCGCGCCTTTCAATCCGAATGCCCAGGTCTACTTCACGCCCGTGCATCCGCTGCTGTGGCAGAGCGACGGTTCGGTGACGCATCTGCCCACGCTCGGCGGGTCGGGAAACGTGTTCGGGAACAGCGCTTGTGCGATCAACAACCGTGGTCAGGCCGTCGGTCAATCCGACTTGACCGGCGACACAACCGGGCATGGCGTCCTTTGGCAGAACGGCGCGACGATCGACCTGGGTGTGTTTCCCGGGGATTTTGCGAGCCTCGCGTTCAACATAAACGACGAAGGCCAGGTGATTGGGACGTCGATCGATGCCAGCTTCAATTTGCGGGCGATTCTGTGGCAGCACCCTGAACCAGGGAACCCCGGCGTGCCGGTGGATCTCAACACCCTGATTCCCGCCAACTCGGGATTGCAGCTTCAGCTTGCCGAAGGTCTTAACGACTTCGGACAGATCGTCGGATTCGCGCTGCAGACCAGCACCGGTCAAACACACGGATACCTGCTGACGCCGCGCTGACTCGTAATCACCGCGCAATAAGGTGGCTCGACCCAAACGCATCGCGTCGTCGAGCCACGAGCGAGCGGCTTAGATTCGGACCGATGTGCGGCATCATCCGGATTGGATTTTCAAGCCGCCTGTCGTGTCCCTTGACTGATCTCCATTACCTCGTCCGGTCCAAGGTGGACTTCACCACGTCGACGCGGTCTGCCAGTTTTCGCGGATCAGGCGCGACGTCCGCGCCGAGGGCGGCCAGTGCTTTAGTTTTCGCGCGTAATCAGCCGATTGCTTCCAGTTCAAGCCCGTTGAGCCGGTATCGAAAGCGACCGTGATCGTCGAGCCTACGCCGGCACCATGCGAGGCCCTGTTCGATCGACTCCGTTTGCGCTCGCCACCATGGCCCGTCGCCTCCGGAAGAGTAAAACGCCAGGCAATGCGCCAGATGACGGTGAAATCCGGCGGTCAGTCTGGCCTCATAGTGCGCCAACAGCGGCGCGGCATCCTCTCCACCCTCCGCCGCGCGAATGACGGCTGATGCGAGAATCGCCTCGCGCACGGCATGGGCTGTCCCGTCCCCACACAGCGGGTCAAAGGCCATGGCGCCGGTACCGCAGCAAATCCACCGTTCGCCGCCCAAAGGTGTAACCATCCGCGGCGACGCGGCGAAATGCGCTGTGCCGGGATTGAAGCCGTCAATCTGTTCTTTAACGAGCGTGCTCTGCCTCAACAGTTCTTGCGGGCTTCCGCCCACCGCCATCAGCCAGCCGGAATTGAGGAACAACCAACCGGCCTCAACCGACTCCATCCAGCACGTATCGGCCGCGCCCTTCACCTTCACCGGTATCGGCGTCGCCATACGCTCTCCGAAACGATGCTCCGTCGCCGACGGGGGCAGAGGCGGGGCGGCGCAGATCGTCCAATCCGGGTCGCAAATCGCGGATTCCTCGACCCCGAGGCGGCTTAAAAGCTCTTCCTCGGAGACGATCGCGGCGGAATGATCCAGTTCCACGGGAGTCGCGTTGTGGCCCCAGGCGACGATGCGCCGGCGGATGCGCGGCAGGTCCCGAAACAGATGGTCCTTTTGAAAAATGTCGCGGATGAGCGCCTGCGCCGCCTCGCTTAGCATGATCACCGGTACACGCGCCCGGTTCGTGGGCTCTAACGACGCCTGCTTTCCGAGCAGATGAGCGCAGCAACGGGCGGCCACGCCATCCCCGTGAATGCGCACATGTAGTGGCATCAACGGCTAAGATCGATCACTGCAAAGACGCTGAGTTCGGGAATCGAGAACTCGGTCGCGCCGCCGTCCTCTACCCAATCTTCAAGCTTCGCGCCGGCGATGTTATAAACGTGCGGATCGCCTTTCGAGTACCTGCCTCGTACGCGAACGCGCAGGCCGCGGACGGGCCGGCTCGCGTAATTGATCAAGTAGACACGCGCGCGGCCGCCTTTCGCGACGTAGTGGGAAACGACCACTTCGCTCCCATACAAACGAATCGAGCGGTGATCGTCGCCCAGTTGAGAACGGACCTTGTGAGCGACAAAGCTCGGGTTGGAGGCCTCGGCGGCCGGGTAGTCGCTCGAACCGACGCGGACGTTCACGCTGAACCGTTTGTCGGCCGCCTTCTCAATCTTAAACAGGAGATTCTGGCGCGTGAGCAAATTCATCACTTCGCCGGTCTGCTCGGAACCATCGTCGATCATCCCGAAGTCGGCCACCGATTGCAAGTCCTTGGCATCGGGAACGGTGCGCAGGAACGCCATCATTTTTTCGAACGCCTGCGTGCCCGCCGCATCGGTGGAGATGAGGGAATCCGATCCGTAGGTGAACGACTCGGCCGCCGCCAGCATCGCTGCGTCGCCGGTCACCTGGTAGTAGAACTGCTGGCTTGGCGTCCGCAACATGCGCCAGCCGTTGGCGTCGATCCACGGGCTGCGCGTAGCAGAGGCTTCGTTGGGACGCATTTGCACATGCGGCGTATTAAGCTTGACCGCGCCCGCCGGGGGCTCAGTGGTCAACAGACGTGGTAAGAGGAGAAACGCTGCGAGTTTCATGGTTCCGAATACTGATCCTATGCTAATACAGTATCCACACGGAACCGCCATGCGTGACAGGCTGCGGAAAAAGTCGCTCGACCGGCGAAAGCGCCTGTCCCACCTGGCTGGAAGTGCTTGATTCGCTTTGGTGGGGCAGGCGGTTCCGCCTGCCAATCGTGCCTTGCAACGACTTTTTCCGCAACCTGGTGAGCATGCGACAGACGGGAGTGCCTTCGTTAAACTAAATGGCGTTGCATACCGCCGCCGTGATCTGCTCCGTGCTGGCCGTGCCGCCCAAATCGGCAGGAAGCTCGCCGGTTGCGGTGACATGTTCGATCGCCGACATCAAACGACAGGACGCCGCTGTCTCGCCTAAATGTCCGAGCATCATGACGGCGGTCCAGAAACTGCCGATGGGATTGGCGATTCCCTTCCCCATGATGTCGAAGGCGGACCCGTGAATCGGCTCGAACATCGAAGGAAACCGGCGTGACGGATTCAGGTTCGCCGTGGGAGCGATGCCCATGCTCCCAGCCAGTGCCGCGGCGAGATCGCTCAAAATATCGGCGTGCAGATTTGTGGCGACAATTACGTCCATGCTGGCGGGCTTGGTGACCATCCGCATGGTGGCGGCGTCGACCAGAACCTTGTCGGTTTCCACCGTCGGAAACTCGCGGCCGACTTCGGCGGCGATCTCGTCCCACAAAACCAAGCCATAGCGCTGCGCGTTCGATTTGGTCACGACAGTCAACTTGCGGCGCGGACGCGCGAGCGCCAGTTCATAGGCGAACCGCATGATCCTGGTGACGCCGGCGCGGGTGAAGATCGCGGTTTCCGTCGCGACCTCTTCGGGGAAGCCGCGGTGCGCGCGGCCGCCGTGGCCGGCATATTCGCCTTCACTGTTTTCGCGGACAATCACCCAGTCCAAATCGCCAACCTTTGCGTTTCGGAGAGGCGAAACGATGCCCGGCAGAATGCGCGTAGGCCGCACGTTGACGAACTGATCGAATCCCTGGCAGATGCGGAGACGCAGGCCCCACAGCGTGACATCGTCGGGGAGATGCGGATCGCCGACCGCGCCAAAATAGATGGCGTCGTAATTCCGCAGGATCTCGAGTCCATCGTCCGGCATCATGCGGCCAGTCTGGCGATAGTAATCGCTGCCCCACGGAAATTCGTCGACCAGCAGCGAGAAATCGCCGCACTGTTGTTCAAGAGCGCGAAGCACGGCAAGCCCTGCGGGAATCACTTCCTTGCCGATTCCATCTCCCGGAATCGCTGCAATTTTATGTTGGCGCATATCGTGATGATAGATTAGAAAACGCGGAAATTTCCGCGGGAGGTGATTTGATGAAACGCCGCGAATTCGTGGCCGCCGTGCCATTTGCCGCACCGGCGGCCCTGGAAGCCATGCAGGCGGGCGCGCCGTCCAGACCTGCGCCGAGGATTCTGGTCGTCAGCGCGCACCCGGCGGATTTTTGTTCCCGCGCCGGTGGAACGCTGATCAAACAGATTCGCGCCGGTTCCAAGGCCAAGGTCATCTGGCTGACGCACGGCGAATCCGACGAGAGCGCGTTTCTCATTCGGCAGCGGCCGGGGATTTCCGTCGACGAAATACGGCGCATTCGCGAGAAGGAGGCGTTCGACGCGGCCGCCGCGATCGGAATCGAGGGCAAGATGTTCGGCTTCGGCGACGGCCCGCTGCGCATGACTCCGGAGCGCATGGAAATGCTCGCCCGCGAAATGGCCGATTTCAAACCCAGCCTCATCCTGACTCACTGGAAGGACGAGCTGACATACCCGACGCACTGGAGGACGTCGCGCAGCGTGGTGGAAGCGGCGCAGATGGCTCGTGTTTCCTGGGACATTCATTTTTTCGAGCCGACCATCGGCACCGCTACGCGCGTCGGATTCGTGCCGGACCACTACATCGATATCACCGACGTGTTCGAACAAAAAATGAAAGCGGTAAAGACCCTGACTGCACAGCCACAGTTGGTGGAATATTACACATCCTGCAACCGCTGGCGAGGCCTGGAGTGCGGACGCCAGTACGCGGAGGGCTTTGTTCGCTGGGCGCCGAAAGCTGCCGTCGCCGATCTGTTGGGCTGACGACTGTTACGCCGTCTGAAACCAGCTGTGAACGGGTCCGCGATAGCTGATCTGGAGCTGAGGTGTCTCCACGGGTTTTCCAGCCTTCTTCGATGCGAAACAAAACGCCAGCGCACCGGTGACCAGCAAAGTCCGTTCCACAGGGTTCGGCGCCTGGCCGGTCGCCAGGAAGCGGTCGACGCAGCGAGCCATGCCGTCCCAGTTCGGCAGCGGACGCTCTACTGGAACGACATAGGCAACGGCCTGCGGCCGGTCTTCTCCCTTCACCCGGATCGCGGCGCTCCAGCCGACGTTCTGCGTCAGCACTAGCACGGCGGCTCGCAATCCGTCGCGGTAGCGCAGCACGAACAGCACGGGCTTCTTCGAGTGCTCTTCCGACAACCACGATTCAGGCAAGCCCGCCAGCCGCTTCGCGTCTTCGAGAAGCGGCTTGAATAACGGGTCGGACCAAGCGCCTTGCGAGCGATAGAGTAG
>CAVVNE010000002.1:0-35637 GCA_963749245.1 Bryobacterales bacterium | reverse complement strand
CGGTCAGAGGAGCGCTTTGGGAACACTTGCGCTTGGGGCGCCGCGCCGACACTTTGCCGATGCTTGTGGCGGGGTCGGAGCGGGCGTCGAGAAGAGTCTCGACGCGGCACGCACCAGTGCGTGCGCCACGTCTCTCGCGTCTGTTCGCATGGTTGATTTGGGCTTTCGTAAAAACGAAGCCATCTTTGGACGGGTTATAGAATTATCCTGTGTTTTCATGCATTTCCATAATTTGGAGCTTGTTGGTTTCGGCGGATGACGACATTTCGTGCCCTTGGGAGCGGGAACCAAAGTGCTACACCTTATGGCACTTTTGGTTGATAGACGCTTAAGGCGTTTACCCATAAGCTGTAACTGGTGACCACCAAGAACAATCGCCGCCATCACCGGATCCCCTACGTGGCGCCGATGCGTATTTCCTGGGAGGATCAGGGCCAGGCGTGCTTCGCCGCCGGAAGGTGCATCGATCTTTCCGAAGACGGCATGCGTGTCGAAGTCACCCGCCAGGTTCGCCCCGGCGCCCGGCTTCTTATCGCCGCCGAACGGCTGAAAATCTCCGGCGCCGCTTCGGTCCGTCACGCCGAGCGCTATGGCGGAAAATACCTATTAGGTCTCCAACTCGCCCAGGCCATGCCCGCCGCCAAAATCGCCGAGCTCGAAGGCAACCCTATCGTCACCCTCGATATAGAAAACTTCAATCGAACCCATCAAAAGGTTTGACCCCCGCTGCCCGCCGACTCCCCTATACTTGATTGTTTACTCTTCTGGGGGCGTCTCAATGCGCTATCTCTCGATACCGTTTTTTTTGCTGGCCGCGCTTGCATCGGCGCAGCCGGCTGATCTCGAAAAACGTCTTTCCGACCTCGATAAAGCCGCCAAATCCGCCCAAAGCGCAGGCGACAACGCCTGGATGTTGGTCAGCGCCGCTCTCGTCCTCATGATGACGGGCCCCGGCCTCGCCCTCTTCTACGGAGGCCTGGTCCGCCGCAAGAACGTCCTCGGCACCATGATGCAGAGTTTCGTGCTGATGTGCCTGGTCACCATGATCTGGGCCGTGGTCGGCTACAGTCTCGCGTTCGGCGAAGGCCCCACGCCGTTTCTCGGTGGATTGCACGACCTGTTCCTCCATAACGTCGGCGCCGCGCCCAATGCCGATTACGCCGGCACCATCCCTCAGTCGACGTTCATGATTTACCAGTTGATGTTCGCCATCATCACCCCCGCGCTCATTTGCGGAGCCTTCGCCGAGCGCATGAAATTCTCCGCCATGCTGTTGTTCATGACGCTGTGGATGTTCTTTGTTTACTTCCCGATGGCGCACATGGTGTGGGGTAAAGGCGGGTTGCTGAACGCCTCGCTGGGTGGAAAAATCCCCTGCTTCGATTTTGCCGGGGGTACCGTGGTCCACATCACCTCGGGTGTTTCGGCATTGGTGTGCGCGCTCTATCTTGGCAAACGCAAAGGATATCCCAACGAACCGATGCGCCCGCACAGCATGGTTTTGTCGACCGTCGGCGCGTGCCTGCTGTGGGTTGGATGGTTCGGATTCAACGCCGGATCGGCTCTGGCCGCCTCCTCGCTGGCCACCAGCGCCTTCGTCGCCACGCACTTCGCGGCCGCGGCCGCAGCTTTGGGCTGGATGGTCGCGGAATGGATGCACACGGGCAAACCCAGCGTCCTCGGCGCGATCTCCGGATCGGTGGCCGGCCTGGTCGCCATCACGCCCGCCTCGGGGTTCGTCAAACCCATGCCCGCGATCATCATCGGCCTGGCCGCCGGCGTCGTCTGCTTCCTGATGTCGACCGCGGTCAAGAAGAAATTCGGCTACGACGATTCGCTGGACGCCTTCGGCGTACACGGCGCCGGAGGAACGCTGGGCGCTCTGCTTACCGGAGTCTTCGCGACCAAGGAAATCAACGACGTGCTGAACGGCAAAGCGCTCGGCTGGGCCGATGGAAACGCCTCGCAGGTGGCGAATCAGGCCGTCGGCTGCGCCATTGCCGCCGGACTGGCGGTCGTCGGAACGTTCATCATCCTTAAGATTTGCGACGCCCTGATCGGCGTGCGCGCCTCTGAAGAACAGGAAATCGAAGGGCTCGACCTCAGCATGCACGGCGAGGAAGGATATAATTTCGAGGCATAAGCATGAAAAAAATCGAAGCGATCATCCAGCCTCACAAACTCGAAGAAGTGAAGGAAGCGTTGAAGGCCATCGGCATCGACGGTATGACTATTACCGAAGTCCGAGGCCACGGCCGCCAGAAGGGGCACAAGGAAATTTATCGCGGCATGGAATATCAGGTCGACCTGCTGCCCAAAATCAAAATCGAAATGGTCGTGCCCGGCGGCCGTTACGATGAAGTAATTCAGACGCTGGTCAAATCGGCCCGAACCGGCAAAATCGGCGACGGCAAAATTTTCGTCTACGACGTCGCCGAAGCCATCCGCATCCGCAACGACGACCGCGGCGAATCGGCGCTTTAAGAATGCCAAATTTGATCAGTCGTGAACCCTAAAGCAGTCGACGCGACCCTCTCCACCCGCTCGGCGGCCGTGGAGCAGCGCGTTCTTGACTCCTACTCCTCCACCCTCGAACCCAAATTCCCCACCGCCGCTCACGCTGTTGGCGGTCGGTGGCTTTGGACGCCGCGAACTTTTCCCGAACTCCGACGTCGACCTCCTGATCCTCGTCGAATCCGAACCCCAGCTCCCCGCCGTGAAGGAAACTCTGTCGGCGTTTCTTCAGGCCCTCTGGGATTCCGGCCTCCGCCCCAGCCACTCGGTCCACACCGTCGCCGATTGCGTCACCGAACACGAACAAAACGCCGAGCTTACCATCAGCCTTCTCGATCGCCGCCGCCTTGCGGGCGACGCCGCCCTGTTTGACGCTCTGGATCAGAAGTTCGACGCATTCATCCACAAACGCGGTGAAGCCATCGCCCGGAGGCTCGCCACCCTGGCCGTCGAGCGCCGCGCGAAATTCCAGAACACCATCTATCACCTGGAACCGAACGTCAAGGACACACCCGGTGGCTTGCGCGACCTGCAAACCGTCCGCTGGCTCGCGACACTTCATCCGCGCGACGTTCCGCGAGGGCTCGACGAAGCGTTTTCTTTTTTGAGCGCCATCCGCATCCGCCTCCACGAACTTTCCGGCCGCGATCAGAGCATACTCACCTTTGAAGCCCAGGATTCTTTAAGCGATCGGCCCGCCGACCTCATGCGCGACTACTACCGCCACGCGCGCCTGGTGGACCGCGCCGCGCGCTATGCTATTGAGCGCTCGTCTGAACAGCCCGGCAGCCTCCTCGGCCGCTTTCACGACTGGCGGTCCCGCCTTTCCAACACCGAGTTCAGCGTCGTTCGCGATCAGGTGTTCCTGCGCTCCAGCAACATCCTGCCGGCCGATTTAAGCCTGTTCGTCTTCGCCGCGCGCCACAGTCTGCGCCTCGCGCCGGATACCGTCGACCGTCTGCACGGCTTCGCGCCCAAAGCCACCTGGGACAATTGGAAACAGCTACTCTCCCTGCCCCACGCTTCTTACGGCTTGCGTGCGATGCAGGAGTGTGGAGCCCTCGCCGCGGTCTTGCCCGAATGGCGCAATATTGAATACCTCGTCGTGCGCGATTTCTATCACCGCTATACGGTCGACGAACATACGCTGGTCGCCATCGACGGTCTGGAATCGGTGAAGGACGGGCGCTTTTCCGCGCTGTTCGACGAAATTCAGGATAAAGCGCTGGTCCGCTTCGCCCTGCTGCTGCACGACGCCGGCAAAGGCTCCGGCCATGAGCATGTCGCCGAATCGCGGCGCATCGCCCACATTGTGCTCGATCGTTTGGCCGCTCCGGAAGCCGATCGCGCAGCCATCGAATTCCTGGTCGAGAAACATCTTGTCCTCTCCAGCGTCATGAGCTCGCGCGACCTTTCCGAACCCTCCACCGCGCGCCTGTTATCGGCCAATGTTGAGACCATTGAGCGCTTGAAGTTGCTCACCATGCTCACCTACGCCGATATCAGCGCCGTGAATCCCCAGGCTATGACGCCCTGGCGCCTGGAGCAGCTCTGGCGCGCCTACCTGCTGGCCCACGAGGAACTGACCAAAGAGCTGGGAACCGCGCGTATTCACGACGTTACCGGCGTCGATCCGGGAAAGGCTCAGTTCCTTGAAGGCCTTCCGACGCGCTACCTGCGCACTCACAGCGCGGCTGAGGTCGACGGCCATTTCGCCCTTGCAAGCCAGCTTCAATCGAGAGCGGTGGCCATTGAGATTGTCCATGAACGCAGCACTTATCGCCTGACGCTGCTCACTCGCGACCGCCCCGCCCTGTTCGCTCCTGTCGCGGGAGCCATCTCCAGTTTTGGCCTGAATATCGTGAAGGCCGAAGCGTTTTCGAATGCCGAAGGCGTGGTCGTCGATACCTTCACCTTTTCCGATCCGAACCGGACACTGGAATTGAATCCTCCCGAAGTCGACCGCCTGCGCGGTATCGTGCGCAAGGTGGTAGAGGGCAAACAGGATGCCACCAAACTGCTGCGGGGCCGGCCCAAGCCTCTGATCTCTTCCCGCGCCCGCCTCAAGCCGCGCGTCGCGTTCAATAACGACGCGTCGGAAACCGCGACGCTCATCGAAATCGTGGCCGAGGACCGTCCCGGGCTGCTCTACGACCTGGCGCGCGCGATCACCGAGCAGGGTTGTAACATCGAAGTCGTGCTCATCGATACGGAAGCGCACAAGGCGCTCGACGTTTTTTACGTCAACAAGATTTCGGGAGAGCAGGAAGACCGGCTGAAAACCGCTCTCATCGCGGCGTGTGCTGGAACATGAGCGGAGCCGCGCGTGAGTGGGGCGGGCATTTGTGCCGGCAGCCGCCCTCAGGGCGGCTATTTCTTGCAATCCACGAAAGCCGCCTAGAAGGCGGCTGCCGGCTTGATAGCCCGCCCCACACAAACGGCAAATTGGTCGTTTCTTCGCCATGACCTGGACAACCTGGTGGATTTTCGTCTGCACGGAGACGGTGCTGTGCCTGACGCCTGGTCCGGCCGTGCTTTATATCCTGTCGAGCGCGCTTAAGGCCGGCGCTCGTAAAAGCGTGGCGTCGAACCTGGGAATTCTGTCGGCAAACGCAGTCTATTTCGCCGTGTCCGCCACGGGCATTGGAGCGCTGCTTTTGTCGTCGAAATTGTTCCTGGCGGTGAAGTGGATTGGCGCCGCGTATCTGGTTGTTTATGGATTGCGGTTGATATTCGGACGCCATGACGCTGCTCAGGAGCCGTCGATCGTCGATCCTAAATCGCACCATCTGTTTTTCGGCGGTTTCACGCTGCAAATATCGAATCCAAAAGCGATTTTGTTCTTTGCGGCGCTGCTTCCGCAGTTCTTGAATCCGCGCTCCGCGATCGTTCCGCAGATCGTGATTTTGGGGCTCACTTCCGTGGTCATCGAGTTTATGATTTTGCTCGCCTACGGTATCGCCGGCTCGTCTCTCACACCACGCTATGCTAGGTGGACGAACCGTGTCGCCGGAGGGTTGTTGATCGGCGCCGGCGCGGGAATTGCCACCCGTTGATGGATCTTCTCAAGTTACTCAAAAAACACTGGGGTTATTCGCAGTTTCGTCCGAAACAGGAAGCCATCGTCCGCAGCATTCTGGAAGGCCGGGACGTCGCCGCCATCATGCCCACCGGCGGCGGAAAATCGTTGTGCTATCAACTGCCGGCCGCGGCGATGGACCGCGTTTCGGTGGTGGTGAGCCCTCTGATCGCGCTGATGCAGGACCAGGCAGCGCAGTTGCTCGAAGCGGGCATTCCGGCGGCGGTTTTGAACAGTTCCATCGATTTCAGCGCACAACGCGACATCATGCGGAGGGCCGAAAACAATGAATTACGCCTGATTTATTTGTCGCCCGAAAGACTGGTGCGCGACGATGCGCTGGAATGGTTGAAACGTGTTCCGCTGGGCTTTTTCGCCATCGACGAAGCCCACTGCATTTCCGAGTGGGGACACGAATTCAGGCCGGAATACCGCAAATTACGCGCTCTGCGCGACTGGTTTCCCGACGTTCCCATTGCCGCGTTTACAGCGAGTGCGACCAGACCGGTGCGACACGACATTGTCGCGCAACTGGGCCTGCACGATCCGGCGAAAATTGCGATGAGTTTTCATCGCCCGAATTTGCGCTACATCGTCCACGAGTGCGCGGCGAGGGAGCAGGACGCGCGCCTCGAATCGGCGCTCGAGTGGTATAGCGAAGGGAACGTGATCGTGTACGCGCCGACGATTAAAGCGGTGGAGGCCACAGCGGTTGCGCTCGAACGTCAGGGGCTGCCAGTGGTCGCCTATCACGGCCAGATGGAAAATTCGGCGCGGCGGAAGAATCAGGAAGCCTGGATGACCGGCGAGAAACGCGTGCTGGTCGGTACGCTGGCGTTCGGGCTGGGCATTAACAAGCCCGATGTGCGGGCGGTGATTCATCTGGCGCTGCCGAAATCGCTGGAGCAGTATTACCAGGAAGCGGGGCGCGCGGGTCGCGACGGGCTGGCCGCGGATTGCATCCTGCTATGGCAGAAGCGCGATGCCGGGCTGCTGGTGCATTTCATTCAGCAGTTGCAGGATGAAGCGGAAAAGAGCCGGGCCTGGCAGCGGTATCGCGTGATGCGCAGGTTTGTCGAAGGTAAAGAGTGCAGGCACCGCCAGATCTGTTTATATTTCGGGGAGACGCCGAAATGGGCGCGCTGCGATGCCTGCGACATCTGCGGGGCGGAGCCGGAGTGGCTGCTGGAGGCTCCGGAGCCCGCGGTGGCGTCGCCGTCTGGCTAAGGCAGAGTCGCGGAAGATCCTGCGCAAGAAGATGATGGAGGCGCTGCCTGGGGATCCGGCGTTGCGCGAAAGGCTTCGGGCGTGGCGGAGGGAGCTGGCCAAGGAAATGTCGGTTCCGGCGTACGTGATTCTGCATGATTCGACCATCGACGAGTTGTGCCGCCAGACGCCGTCGACCATCGCCGAGTTGATGGAGGTGCAAGGGATCGGGGAGAAGAAGGCGGAGCGGTTCGGCAAGGCGATTTTGGGGGTAATTGCATCGTGGCGTGAGCTTTAGCTTGCAGCATCGGCTTCAGCCGATGTCCGGGAAACGCCGGCTGAAGCCGGCGCTGCAAGCTGAACAGGTTGCGGAAAAAGTCGCTCGACAGGCGAAAGCGCCTGTCCCACCTTCCCGTAACTGCTTGATTTGCTTTGGTGGGGCAGGCGGTTCCGCCTGCCAATCGCGGCTTGCAACGACTTTTTCCGCAACCTGTGAAGCTCGCGCCACCTAATTTGATGAGGGTTTTTCTACGCTGTCGATGACTACGATTTCGACCGGGCCCTTCTGCGAAACCAGGCGCAGGCCTAGTTGTTCCTGCAAGGCGGTGAAGATCGACGGGCCGTTGGTTTCCGGGCGCGGACGAGGCATTTCCGGCGGCAAGCCGATGGATTCTGCGCCACCCTGGCCGGGGTCGGGCGACCATTCGAGCTGGAAATCGTATTCGGCTTTGAGATTGGTCCGATCGATGACCACTCGTCCCAGTTGCTGCGCGAGCCAGAACGCGAGCCATTCCGTACTGTGGTTCTTGACATTCAGCATGCCGTTGCCGTTGCGGGTCTGCGACTCGCCGGTGGTATGCTCCACCAGTTTCGATCCCTTTTTGTCCACGACCAGCGCGTAAACGGGCATTTCACGGGTTTCTTTGTGGATTTTCAGTTGGAAGCGATCGGCCATCAGCGCTTGTAGCATGGGGCGCTCCTGGGCCATGGTTAAGTGGCCCTCAACCCCCTCGACCTTGGCCTGGATGTCCCATCGGTCCGTGCGGATCCAGTCCGGTCCGCCGGAGATCTGAAAGGCTTTCACGTCGTAGGCGGACATGATCATCATGCGGAGGGGCATTCCCGAAAACCGGATCGCTCCACCGGGCAGGTTACGCATCATGAAGCTGTTGTGTTCGTCGGGCGCGCTGGGTTTGACCGACACGACGTCGAATTGGGATTGGGCCAACGTCAGGAACGCAATCAGCCAAAACATAAACAGCAAGACGCGCGAAACGCTCCATCCGTGGAATGTTATTCCTTCCTTTTCCGAGCTTTACCGTTTTCACGCGACGGATGGCTTCGTTTTTGCGGCCTACGCTTCAGTCGAGGGGAAACGACATGGGAACTCAGATTACAACGCCGGGCGTCAGTTCGGCGGCGAATGCTTATCAGGCGGCGTTTAATTCCGCATATTATGCGTCGAAACCACCGGCGTTTCAGCCACTTTATGGGGGGCGGCCGGGATGTCCGGTCACGACGGGGCTAGCGCAGGATCAGGCGTGGGCGCTGGTAGCGCAGTTGATCGCGCAGGGGTGGGTGGTCGATGAAGAGATCGACGCCGAGGGGATGGACCCGTACACCACGATGTTCATGCGCGAATTGTATGGGCAGACCTGGGAACCGGCGGGGTTGGGCGAAACGCAATCGACCGAAGCGCTGACGCTGGGCGAGTATACGGGGCCGGTGCCTCCGGGCCAGATCAAGGTATCGACGATGCTCGAAGATTATCCGCCGTATCCGGTTCCGGTGAGCGGCACTGTGACGCCTCCGACGCCGCATGCGGTGAATCCGGTGGGCGTGCGCATTATCGCGCAGACGCCGGCGCAGCCGAATTACGTGGGCGATGTTTTCCGGTGCGCGGTGGCGAACGACGGATATGGCGTCGGCGATACGTGGTCGGGCGTGAGCGGGGCTTTTACCGGGCAGTGGACCAAGCAGGCGCTGCTGGGCGGCATGATGATCGTTTGGACGAAGACGGAGTGAGGCGGGATACGTTGTGAGATTTTTAGGGGAGTCTTCCAACTAACTAAGCATTGCAACCCGCTCGGGCGAAATCGGATCCTTTGGCTGCGCTGGCGGCGATGGAGAGGTTTGTTCAGAAAAGCCGTCAGCCGGTGCTGTTCGAAGCCGGCGACGATCCTCTGGCGGTGACGGCGGAAACGTTTTCGCTGACGGCTCGCGGGAATATCGTTACCGTGGAATGCTGGAACAATGCGAAAAACCTGGTGCGGCGGATCCGGGGGATTCGCAGCGAGCGGCGCGGGCGGCTGGAAGTTGAGATTGAACGCTTCGGAGGGCTGGCCGGGACTTTAACGTTCCTCGATCTGGCCGACCCTTCGAATCGCGACGCGGACCGGCGGGGGGCGCGGCTGAAGTATCGCGAGCGGTTTCGCAGCTCGCTGCAAAGGCAGTTTACCGGATACCGCATCGCGGAGCTGAGCACGGAGCAGGACCTGCATCACACCTTGTCCCCCAGTTTTCCGCGGGCGCTGTTGCGGCGGGGAACTTCGGGAATCGCGGCGATCGGCGCGTCCGAGGAGGCATTGTCGCCCAACGATGCGTTGAGTTTTGGCCTCATCTGGCTGGACCATTTGAGGCGGCGCGAACCGAAGATCGCGATCGATACGCTGGCGATTTTCATGCCGTCGGGGTTGGAGAACACCACCTGCCACCGCGTCCGCTATTTGAGCAACGCGAGATACATGGTGTTCGTGCATCACGCGAACGACGAGGCGCTGGTCGATCCTCGGGATTATCAAAACTTCGAAACACGGCTGCCGGTGGCGATGCGGCCTCTGAACGGGGCCTCGCGGCGGACGGTGGACTGGGTGCGAAGGCTGACGGCCATCGAAGGAGTGGAACGGCGCGACAGGCCGGACGGGTCGGTCAGCCTCGCGGTGCGGGGGCTGGAGTTTGCGAGGGTTGCAGGCGACGAATTGCTCTTCGGGTTCGACAGGAAACACGCGGCGGGCGGCGAGGCGCACGTCATTGAAGCCGAGCGGATTGCCCAGGAGCTGGCGAGGATGCGCAACTGGCGGGCAATGGACCGGGCGAATCCTGTTTATATGAGGCATCCAGAGGCGTGGCTGGAATCGCAAGTGCGGGCGCAGATAGAAACCGTGGACGCGATGATTCATCCGCATCCTTTATATGGGCAGGTCCCGCAGTTCGCGGCGGGCGAACGGGGGATCATCGATCTGCTGGGCGTGGACCGCGAGGGGAGACTGGCGGTGATCGAACTGAAGGCGGAGGAGGACATTCATCTGCCGTTGCAGGCGCTCGATTACTGGATGCGGGTGAAGTGGCACCTCGACCGGCAGGAGTTTTCGGCGCGCGGCTATTTTCCGGGGATCGCGCTGACGGGCGCGGCGCCCAGGCTGCTTCTGGTCGCGCCTTCGCTCGAGTATCATCCCACGAACGAAACTATCTTAAAGTACTTTTCCCGGCATGTGCCCGTGGAAAGGGTCGGCGTGGGGTTAGAATGGAGAAAGGAGCTGCGGGTAATGTTCCGGTTCCTATCTGCGCCATGGCCTTCGCTGTCCTCCGCCAAATCAAGGGAGCGCTCTCCAGCCTGAACCCAGGGGCCGTGAGGGAGGACGCGGACCGAACCGTTCGCATCTGCCTGGTGACGGCTTCGCCCGAAACGCTGGGGCGGATGGAAACGTTTTTCGCGCCGCCTCATTTTTCGATGGAACGCAGAGCGGAGGCGGTCCGGCTGCTGGTGAGGGGGCCGGCGCTGGGATGCGACCTGGAAGTCTACGATTCCTCCCTGCTGCGGCCCAGCAAGGGGTTTGCCCTGGATCTGGAGGCGCCGGACGATTGCATCCGCCGCATCCTGAAAAAGCGCGAGGATCTGATGCTGCCGCTGGCGCGTCATCTATACCCGTTCCGCAGACCGGCGGCTCATAAAATTATCCGCGCGGTGGCCAAGGAGAACGCGATGTTCAGCCTGGCGACGGCGATTCCCGACGTCGTGCCCAGTCTGGCGTCGATTCCGTGGGCGGTGGGCGAATTCGGCTCCGACACGGCGTTTCTGACGATGAACCAGATCCGCATGGCGTTCCTGCTGGCGGCGGTAAGCGACCGTCCGATTGGATATCGCGAACAAAAGTCGGAAGTGGCGTCAATTGTGGCGGGCGCGTTCGGCTGGCGCGCGCTGGCGAGGGAGCTGGTGGGCAAGGTGCCTTTCGGCGGAGGATTGATTCCGAAGGCGGGCATCGCCTACGCGGCGACGTTTGCGGTGGGGCTGTCGCTGGAACGGCTGTATCGCCTGGGCTACGGGTTCACGCGCGATGAGCGCAGAGCGGTCTACGAAGAAGCCTTCCAGCACGGCAAGCAGATCGCGGGAATGCTGCTCGATTCGGTGCGGCAACGTAGGGCGGTTTAGAAATCCTGCTCATCGTTTCAAATTGTCCGCGGCGGTTTGCTTCGTCGCAACACAACACAAGTGTTACAATCAGTTCGTGACAAGCACCGAGCTGAAGCGATGGCTCGAGAAGAGAGGGTGTAGTTTTTCTTCTGGCAAGGGCGGCCACCTGTTGGTTCGACTCGGTAAGAGGAAATCCGTCCTTCCAATGCACGGGAAGAGTCACGAGTTGCCGGTTGGCACGGTGAACGGAATCAAGAAGGCCCTGGGGCTGAAGTGAGGCTACGACGATGATGCAATACCCGGTACATTTGGTCCGCGAGGGCTCGAAAACTCTGGTATCGTTCCCCGATTTCCCGAACGTCCACACCTACGGGGACGATGAAGAGGAAGCTCTCACCCGCGCCGTGGATGCGTTCGAAACCTACCTGATGAGCATGATCGCGGACCGGGAGCCGATACCCGCACCGCATCGCCCAAAGCGCGGGCAGAGGCGCATAACCCTTCCCGCTCTGACAGAGGCGAAGATCGAATTATACCGGCAGATGTTCGCCTCGCGCGTCGGGAAGGCAGAGCTGGCACGCCGGCTTCACTGCCACCTTCCGCAAATCGACCGGCTCCTCGACCTCAGTCATGGATCGCGCCTTGATCAGATTGAGCAAGCGCTACTGGCCGTGGGAAAGCGGCTAACGATTTCGTTCGAGGATGCCGCGTGACGCAAAACAACGAGATCTCCTGCACGGTTGCGGAACTCTGGGTTTCCCGAGGAGACACGCGGATGGGACTGGTTTTCCCCGGGAGGGGTTACTGTCCCTGGAACCTTTGGAACCTTTAGTCTGTCCCTCGGCGATGACTTTTGCACAGCGAGACTCAGCTCAGCCTGAGCGTGAACGCGGCCGAGGTTTCGTCATGGACTGCCAACTAAACTAGGTGCCTTTATATGATGGTTAGATCGATCCCGGGCTTTTTCTCTGGGGTGTTATTCCTACACGGTCTGGCTTGGGGCCAAGCGGGCCAGGGTGATGACTTGGCGCGAAGGCTCGCAAATCGCGGGGAGAGGCGTTCGGCCGTCGCGGAGATCGTCGCGAACGCGACTGCGGCAAGCCCTAAAGTGTTCCTCGCCCTTGCGGAGACCCCCCTCAGGAGGTCAGCAGGGAGGACCTATTTGTGGGGCTAGCGGACGTGTTCGGTGAGCTCAAGATGGAGGAAGCAATCCCGTTTCTGATCACAAACATCAAAATGCGCCGTTTGGCCCCTGGGCAGACCAGAGTATTGGATGATATCTTCATGAAGGCACCAGAAGTAGTAGAAGACCAGCTCCCGGCTGTCGGTGCACTGGTGAAGATCGGGCAGCCGGCGTCACGAGCCCTGATGAGGGAGTGGCCGCGACTGCCCATCGACTCTTCAATCGAGGCCGTATTTGCCATCAGCCGAATCGCAGATCCGGTCGCGAGGACCTTCCTTATCACTATAAAGGCAAGGTGTGGCATTGCGACACGTTACGCAGACAGGGGCCTTGCAGCGATCAATGCGGGCAAGAACTACTGAATCCCGCATAATATTGCAGGAAAACGAGAAGACACCGGGACGGACGAGGCCGACCCACGTTGCGCGGCGTCATCGACGCACCGCGCTTTTCTCCTCGGAGTTCAGAGCCTGATGCAGCAGCATTTTTAGGTACGTCTGGTACCGCAACCCCTTCTCGGCAGGGAAGGTTCTGGCTCGCGTGAGGTCCTCTTCCGCCAGCCGGATCGTAATCGCTGGCGACGCCCCGCTTGCTTAGCCCGCTCCTGGGCGACTCGCGCCACAGTTCCTTTGCCGAGTTTGCCGGCGGCTTTGGCTCGAGGCGGTCCGCGATCATGTTCTGATTTTTCGCCCACCACTCGGCCTCTTGTGCTTCGGTCTTAAAGGATGGCTGTTTATTGGGCATCGTGATCACGTCGTATAACTCGCTCCTGAGTGTACCTTGTTTGTAGGTACACTCAAGAGCCGTTTGAGAGTGGGCCTCGCCATCCCCACGCTCACGCATGGGGTTATAACCCGGGCGTCAGTCCGGGGATTCTTGATCGCAGAGCCGATCCCCTAAACTGAGAACGTGAAGCCGGTTGCTCTTATTACTGGCGCGAGCCGGGGGATTGGCCGCGCTATTGCTATTGAACTGTCGTCGACGCACCAGGTGCTTGCGACTTACCGCGGGCGGAAGGACGCAGCGGAGTCGTTGCGCGCGGCAACGGGGGCGGAGATTTTCGGCTGCGATATCGGATTGGGGGGCGACCGGAGGGCGCTGCTCGAGTTTGCGAAAGAACGCTTCGGGCATGTCGATCTGCTGGTGAATAATGCGGGCATGGCGCCGCGGGAGCGACGCGATCTTCTCGATGCCACCGAGGAAAGTTTCGACGAGTTGATCAACGTCAATCTGAAAGGCCCGCATTTTCTGACGCAACAGATCGCGCGGGGGATGGTGGAACGAGGGAGCGGGCGGATCGTTTTTGTCACGTCGATTTCGGCGTACACGGCGTCGGTGAATCGCGGGGAGTACTGCATTTCGAAGGCGGGGTTGAGCATGGCGGTCGCGTTGTGGGCGGCGCGGTTGGCGGCTCACAAAATTGGGGTGTTCGAAATTCGGCCGGGGATTATTCGGACGGACATGATCTCCACTGTGGAAGATGTTTATGAGAAACGCATCGCCGACGGGTTGTTGCCGCAGAGGCGGATGGGCGAGGGGGCGGACATTGCGCGGGCGGTGCGGGCGATCGCCGCGGGGATGCTCGATTACTCCACCGGGCAGGTGATTAACGTCGACGGCGGGTTTCATTTGCGGACGCTGTAGTCGGTTTCGCTGGTAAAATCGCAGCATGACTCGACGTACTCTTCTCGCGGCGGCGATTGCCGCTCCTTTCCTGGACGGGCAAACCCGTTTGCCGATTAAAAAGGCCGTCGAGTTCAGCATGCTGCCAAAGTCGCTGAGCGTGGCCGACGCGTTTCAACTGGCTCGCGATTGCGGGTTCGAGGAGATCGAATGCCCCACGACGCCGGATCAGGCCAGGGCCGAGGAGATGCTGGCCGCGTCTAAGAAGGCCGGGCTGCGGATTCATTCGGTGATGAACCAGGCGCACTGGTCCTCTCCGCTATCGTCGCCGGATCCGGCGGTGGTGGAGAAAAGCATGGAAGGGATGCGGACGAGCCTCCGCAACGCGAAATTCTGGGGCGCTGACACGGTGCTGCTGGTTCCGGCGGTAGTGACCGCCGAGGTGAGCTACGCGCAGGCGTGGGAACGGTCGCAGCGGCAGATCCGGAAGCTGATTCCGATTGCGCAGGAGTCGAAGGTGATCATCGGGATTGAAGAGGTTTGGAACAAGTTTTTGCTGAGCCCGCTGGAATTCGCGCATTACATCGATACGTTTGAGAGCCCGTGGATCAGGGCGTATTTCGACGTCGGCAACGTGGCCATCAGCGGGTATCCGCAGGACTGGATCCGGGTGCTGGGCAAGCGCATCGTGAAGCTTCACATCAAGGATTTCAAATTCGAGAAGAGCGTCGCGTCGTGGGTGGGATTGAAGGAGGGGCAGATCGACTGGCACGCGGTGCACGCGGCGCTCGAGGAGATCCAGTACAAGGGCACGGCGAGCGTGGAACTCGCCGGGGGCGACGGAGATTATCTGAGGGAAGTGAATCGGAGGTTCGAACAGATTCTGAGTGGAGAGTAGAACAGCATGAAAAAATTCGCGCTCGGATTCGTGATTGGAATTGTTTTTGCTGGGCTGGTGGTGCTGATTATCGGCGTGGGGGCGATGCGGATCGGCACGGAGCGTCCGCCGGCGGTATCCGATGGGTCGACGCTGGTGCTGCACCTGGAAGGAGAATTACCGGAGCAGCCGCAGGTGGCGCTGCCGATTCCGTTTCTCGAAGACCAGCAGCCGATGACCATGGTGGAGACGTGGCAGCTTATGCGCAAAGCGGCGGCAGATGCGCGCATCAAGGCGCTGGTGCTGGAGCCGAGGGATCTGACCGTCGGGTGGGCGAAGCTGGAAGAACTGCGCGGGTCGATTCTGGCGTTCAGGAAAACGGGCAAGCCGGTGTACGCGTATCTGCGCGGCGCGGGGACGAAAGAATACTATGTCGCGACGGCGGCGGACCGCGTGTTCATGTCGCCGGAAGACGAGCTGGATGTGAAGGGGCTGCGCGCGGAGCTGATGTTCGTCAAAGGGACGCTGGACAAGCTGGGCGTCGGCCTGGAGTTCGAGCACGTGGGCAAATATAAAGACGCGCCGGACATGTTCACGCGCACCACGCCGACGCCCGAGACGCTGGAAGTGGAGAATCAGATTCTGGACCAATACTTCGGCGACATTATCGCGGTGATCGCGGAGGGACGGAAGAAGAAGCCCGAAGACGTGAAGGCGCTGATCGACGAAGGGCCTTTTGTCGGGAAGAGCGCGCTGGATGGAGGGCTGGTGGACGCGCTGCTGTTCGAGGACGAGATGTACGCGCGGTTGAAGGACGCGGCGAAGCTGGAATCGATCAGGAAGATCGGCGGGAGAGATTATTCGAGGGCGGACGTCTCGGGCTTTGAGGGAAAGACCAAGATCGCGTTTATTGTCGGGCAGGGGGACATTACTCGCGGCGAGACCAACGATACGATCAGCAACGACGGAATCACGGCGAGCGCCATGGTTAAGGTGATGCGGCAGGTGAAGGACGACGCGTCGATCAAGGGCGTCATCCTGCGCATCGATTCTCCGGGCGGCGACGGCATCGCCTCGGACGATATTCTGCACGCGGCGAAGGAGCTGAGCGCGAAGAAGCCCATGGTGATTTCCATGTCGGATCTGGCCGCGTCAGGAGGCTATTTCATCGCCATGAGCGGCGATCCGATTGTGGCGTATCCGAATACGCTGACCGGGTCGATCGGCGTGTTTTTCGGAAAGGTGAATCTGAAAGGCCTGTTCGACAAGGTCGGACTTGTGACGTACACGCTGAAGCGCGGGCGCTTTTCCGACATCGATTCCTCCACGGCGCCGCTGAACGATGAGCAGCGGGCGAAGCTGCGGCGCGAGATCGAGACTTTTTACAAAGGTTTCGTGGATCGCGTGGCGGCGGGCCGCAAGCAGCCTTACGATAAGGTCGAGCCCCTGGCGCAGGGCCGCGTCTGGCTCGGCGAGCAGGCGAAACAGAACGGGCTGGTGGATGAGTTAGGCGGCCTGGATCGCGCGATCGAGATGGTGAAGGACCGGGCGAAGATTTCGTCGTCTGAGAAAATTGTTCTGGTCACTTATCCGCCAAAACGGACGGTGTGGGACGTGCTGTTCAACCGCAACGATGAGACGGCGCAAATGGAATCGCGGTTGCGGCCGTTCATCGGAAGGCTGCCGCTGCGGGCGCTGGCGCGTGGAGGCATCCTGCGGTTAATGCCGTTCACGATCGATGTGAAGTAAAGTGCGGATGTTACCGTGGAATTCCCTCCATGGAGGATGGTGTCGAGATGCCTCTCGACACGGCACGCACGAGTGTTCCCCTGCCCAGCGGCTGGGCAACGACAGGAATGAAAACAGCTTGGATGAGCGCTGCGACCTCAAAGCGGTGGTAGCCAGGGGACAGACAGCCTTTTTCGCCGCCAAGGTTTTCTTGTTGTCCGCACTGTGAGGGGCGAAAAAGGTGTCAGTCCCCGACGCTTGATCGCTGGCGACGAAGGGCTCGCGGGTATTTTCGAGGTGTTCCCATTGCGTTCCGCATAACGATGGGTATGAAAACAACCGGCTGAGTGGAGGGGGCGAAAAATTGGGGACAGCCCGCTCTGTCCACGCGGCGGCGAAGGGGAGTGCGCTTTTCCGAGCGATCGGGGCGCCTTGGGACAGAGTAGGCAGTCCCCAATTTTAGCGCTGCGGGCGCTCGTCGCGCTTGATTAGAAATTGCACCAGCGCGGGACGCTCCTCCGGATCGATTTTACCGTTATGGTTGCGGTCAAACGCGTTCAGCAGCATTGTCAACTGACCGGCGCGCTGCGCCCCAAGCCCTTCGCTGTCCACTCCGTTCGAGAGCATGTCGGCGATAAACTCGGCGCGGGTTCCGCGGCGAAACTCGGAAACCTGGTCGGGGCTGGCGAGCGTCAGGGAGACGAAGGCGAAGGCCATCTCATTGGTGGTCTGCTCCCCGAACTTGACCTCGCGCGGCGGATTACTCGGGTTATGAGGATTCGCGGCGGAGTTGTCGTAGGTGTACTGCATTTCGAGGCGCGTGCCAGCCGGCAATTTCACGGGACTCGCATAGCGGTAGGCGCCCTGCCAGTTGAAATCCCAATCCTTGATCCAGATCAGAGGGACGACCGATCCGTCGGGAAGATGCGCGTCCACCTTCATGTCCTTGCAGAGATAGTGCGCGTGCGGAAAAATCGCGACCGCCTCGGCGTCCATCGGCAACACGCCCGACGCCTTTACGACGTAACTCGGGTCGCCCGCGGGGATGTCGATTTTCTCATTACCCAGGACCATCAGCGTCAATCCCTTGGTGGGAGGGGTCTTCGCGAACGTCAACCCGACGGTGGATTGATCCTGTTCCTGTTTGCCATCGAGGTGATAATGGATCTGCATCACCAGGTCGGAGCCCTTCTTGATAGTATGGGCGACGCCGTCGCGGGCCGTCGCGGGCATGGCGCCGGGAGCCCAGCCGCCCAGCGATCCGGTGATATCGAGGCCGGGGCCGCCGACGCAGGAGTAGCCCTGCCCCGGTGTGGTTTCGCGACGCCGAGCCTCGCCGCTGGTATCGAGGAACAGAATCGCGTGGTGCACGATGCGGGGGTTGCCCGGCCGGAACTCCACCTTTTTCACATACTCGTCTTCATTGGCGTTCAAGGGGATGACGAAGCAGCGGAATTGATCCGCGCCTTCGGCCGGCACGGTATAAGATTGCGTCATCTTGAACACCTGGTCCGGTTCGCCGGCCAGCCAGCCATGGGGGAACTTCGGCGGCTCCGGTTTCAGGGCCGGATCGCCCTCGGGAGCGCCGTGCGCTGCCCAATCCCGGATGGTGGCGATCTGCTCGTGCGTCAGCCTGCGCACGTCTAAGAAATCGCCGTAGCCGGGTGTGGCCTTCCAGGGAGGCATGACGCGCAACTGGGTGATCTGCGCGAGCTGCCCAGCGCGTTTCGCCGCATCCTGGTAGGTGAGCAGAGGGAACGGCGCGACCTCACCGGGCCGGTGGCAGTTGGAGCAGTTCTGATAGAGGATCGGCGCAATGTCGCGATTGAACGTCGGAACTGTGGGGGTCTTGCTCGCGTCGCCGGCCGGAGCCAATCCGGCAAGCGCGACAGCGGCGAACAGCACCATCGAGAGTCGCATTGTATTAAGCCCTTATTTAATCTATTCCTGGGATCGCACAACCGACCGTCCGAGTGACGGGATGCGGCGGAGCCTTGCCCGCCAAAATGGCGTCCAGCGCCTCCTGGAGATCGTTTTCCGTTGGCTGATAGCGCGTCTTTCCGAAGGCCACAAAGCGGTTGTCGACGCGTCCGCGATAAAGCTCCTGCCCCTGGGGGCCGAGAATCACGGCTTCGGGCGTGGACCTCGCGCCGGTTTCGCGGGCGAGCGTCTGGTGGGGATCGAGCAGGGCGTCAAATGGGACCTTGAAATCGCTATCGTGCTTGCCGACCGTGGATGCGGTTTCGGCCGGGTCCGAATACACGTTGAAAAAAGCCACGCCGCGAGGTGAGTATTCGCGATACAGGCGCGCCAGGACCGGGGCATATGTGTTGGAGTTCGGGCAATCGGTGGCGACGAAGATAAAGACGGTCGGGCGCTCGCTGCTCAATCCGGCTGCCGTGTGCGCGATTCCCTTGGCGTCTTGGAGGGTAAAGTCCAGGTTTCCCGCCCAGGCCGGGCTGAGGAGGAGCAACCCCAGAGATACGCGGAGAGGCACCATCGCTTATCATTATAGCTCTTTTCGGCGGACCGGTTCTCCGTTTCGGCCTGTCAGGAAGCCCCATGCATCAGCTTGGGGCTTTTCCGCGCGGCAGCCCCAAGCTTGACGCAGGGGGCTCGAACGCCGAAGAGTAACGGCGGCGAAAACGGGAGATACCCGCCGTCAGCAGCAGGCCCGCGCCAACAAACAACTCGGTGGAAGGTTCAGGAGTCGCACTGGTTGTCCCGAAGACGTCAAACGACTCGGAGCCCGTGCAGATATTATTCGCAGCGCCATTCGCGCAATAAGGGAGCTGGCCGCCAGCCGCGTTGGCAAGGTTACCGTAAGCGCTGGCAAATGCCGTTGAAGGACCGTCGTTCTCGTCCCAGAAAAGAGGATCTCCATTAGGGACAACCGCATTCTGGAGCGTGAGCCAGTACGTGCCCGCGCCGAGCGCCACGTTCAATCCACTGATGGTATTCAGATAGATGTCATATCCATCACCGTTCGTGTATTGAAGCGCAGTCGATACAGAGAGGCCGGTTGCCGTGCCGAAACCCAGGTCGTTCCCGTAGGTCGTCGAGCCAATGGCCCAGTCAACTTGAGTGAGAACGTCGCCAGAGAAATTCCAGCTCCCAAAGTCAAAACCAGTGACGGTGCCGGCCGCTCCGACCGTGAACGAGTCGCTGACTGAATAACCATAGTTGATGGTAAACGCGTCGCCCAGGCCGGGCCCATCGCCACCGTTGATCGGCCCGTTAGAGTAAAGGAGATCCGCCGAAGCGGTCCCCGCGAGCAGGAAGAGAGAAAAACCAGCTATCAAGCCAATCTTGAATTTCACTATAGCCTCCGATTGATAGATTCAAGCTGGGATCTCTGCTTTCGCTTCCCAGGTCTAGAAATTATACCAACAACTGTCTCGTTTGGCCAGCTTTTTTACAGCGAAATCGGAAAAATCACCTGACGTTACATGCTCTTAGCCAACAGCAGCGAGTAGTACCATGAGGGCTTGGTGTTAACTCGTCTTACGCCCAGGCATGATGCTCGCGAACCCCGCTTTCCTAAAAATAGGGGGTAAACTATTGATTCTGTGTAGACCGCAAAGTCTGCTTGTGCCGGGGTCGGAACAGGCGTCGAGAGAGTCTCGACGCGGCACGCCACGGGCGTGCGCCACAATTCGCGCTTATTTTCATGGCTCTAGCCTGGGCCATCGGCCCATGGACACTCGGTCGAAAATACACGATCAACGATTAGGGTGGGGCGGACGCCCTCGTCCGCGCCGGACCCCTGGTCCGGCTTCCACGCGCAGGCCGACGAGGGCGTCGGCCGCAGGCCGGGGGGCCTGCCCCACAAGACAATCTGACTTTCATGGCTCTATTCATCGGGGGTGTCGGCGGATTTGGGCTTTCGTAAAAACGAAGCCATCTTCGGAGGGGTCGTGGGTTTCTCCTCTGGCTTCATACATTTCCATAATGTAGAGCATTTTGTCCAGTTCGTCGGATTCGTTCGACAGGCGGGTTTTCTGGAGGGCGTGGAGGCCGAAGACGGCGACGGCCTTGGCCTGGTGATCGAGAAAGGCGAGGAGGGCCGAGCCGGAGGCCGGTGGAGTATTGGGCGTTGGCTCGGTTGATTTCGGCGTTTGACGACACTTGGTGTCCTTTCGTATAAGGAGATACCATTGGGCGTCGCAGGGAGTGGGTGAGTAGAAGTGGGAGGTGGTCGAAAAGTCGGGAGTTGGGAGTAGGCGGGGGTGCGGGATTGACCGTCGGTGGAGCCCCAGGCTCATTCGGACTCCCTGCGGTCGCGGCTCGGGGGTGAGACTGACGTGCGAGGGCCGTGCCGTGGCACTCGTGCGGCACGCACGACGATAGGAATGAAAACGCGCTGCGACCTACATCCGAGGAAACCGGGGGACAGACAGTCTTTTTCGCGTCAGTCCCCGAGGCTTGATCGCTGCCGACTAAAACTCCGTCAATCCCAGCCCTCACGGGACGGGGTTATAACCCCCGGCTTGCCTAATGACAATTCGGGAACTTAAGGGAGGCGAGCTGCGTGCTCCACCCGAAGGTCCCGGTGACAGTATAGAACTGATTCACATACCAGAACGTGCAGCCGTCATTGTCGATCGCCATGTTGCTGTAGTCGCCCCAGCGGTGGGAGGTTCCTTGCTGCGATCCGGTGCCTGTGAGGATCGTTCCTTCCGCCCCCAAGGTTCCAAGGGGATCCGCCGACGCACGGCCCGCAAAGTTGATGGAGGGGTAGACGGTTGTGCTGGATGTGCTGTAACCCAGCAGAATGTTACCGACCTTGTCCATGGCAAGGGAACCCATGAACCGCCACGAAGCGTCAGGAGCGTACGTGCCGCTCTGGTATAGCGCTAGAGCCGTTGGGCTGGCGATGGGCGAGCGGAACTCGTACCACCGCATGGCCGCACTGGCGCCCGACACGATGGAGTGGCTGATTACCCAAGACTGGATATTTGGTGCGAAAACGGACGGCCCGGGCAATCTGCGATACGCAAGGCGGTACATCAAGCGATCGCCGAGGGAGTCCAAGTAGTCTGCGCCAGCCGAGACACCCGGCTCCGGGATGCAACCGCTGCTTCCGAAGTTGCAGGTTCCGACGAACGCTGGCACTGTGATGGGCATCGAACCACTGGTTCCCGTCAAGGTGGAATTGGCCGGAGTCACAAAGTCCACGTGAAATACGTATTCGTAGACGGCTGTTCCAGTCGAGAAGTTATCGATACTGCCCAGCAGGACCTCGTCGGTCCCGGTCGGCGGCAGGCTATTCTCCGAATCGATATCGCCGGGAATCATGCTGTCATCGAAAAGCGTTCCGTTGGAGTTGTCCAGGATGCAGACCTGCGACGCGGTGGGATCTCCAGCCAGCATCTTGTTGCGGTCATAGGCGCATGGCATCGCCCCGATGTAGGCGGTCAACGCATTGTTGAACATGTTGTTGGTCTGAAAATAGCCACTGACCGTGCCCGTCGCGTCGGTCCAGATGCCGAGCTTTGGGTAATCCGGGAAGCCTTGCGTGATGGGGAAATAGTAACGGTAGTAGGTGCCCAACGCGTCATTGGTCGTCGAGATAGCGAAGCAGGCGCCGTAGGGGGACGTAAACAGGGGTTGGTGCAGCACCCAACGGTGCGCAACCTTATCCCACTGGGCGACGATGTCGCCGCTGTTCTGGGTTTGGCACTCGCCACCGAAGCCGGACCAGAGCGCATTCCCGAGGATCGGGCCGGCCTCATAGGCACCGGTTGTCTTGTTGAAAACGGCATAGGAAGTGTTGACCCATTCGAGCACTTGGGTGTCGCCTACAGAGAGGTTGGAGTCGGTCGGAGCGTCGGGAACGGTGTAACTGTGGAATCCCTTTCCAACTCCCAGCAAGTTGAGGCCGATGGTGGCGGCGGTCGGAGTGGCAGCGTGGGACTGCAAGACCGGGTCTGAGACGGTGGGGCGGCCCACGGCGGTAAGTCCTGTTTGCAGGTCGCCTTTTGGAAGCAACACACCATGATCCTCTTCCTCACCCGGGGCAACTGACTGTATTTTCATCAGCTCGCGAAGCGGCTTGGAAATGTCGAACCGCGTGGCCCTATGTACAGTTGGATTGGAAATCGTAATCGGCTTGCCTGTCCGACTCTGCGCGTTGGAAACGGCACTCGTCAACAGCAGACTCAACGAACACACTGCTACAGCTGAAAACGTCTTATACATTTTGGCGTGTCCTCCTGGTATTTCCGGCGGCAATCTTTCGAATTGCGTCCCGGGATTATTGTACTAGGGGTTATAGTTTATTGCAACAAAAAACTAGGTCTACAGTGTTGTTAAAATTGGCCTTTCGGTACTAAGTAAGGTGACGGCGGCGGGATCGCGAGGGGGCATTTCATGACCAGATTGAGGGTTCACAGTTTTGCTATCTCCCTGGACGGCTATGGCGCCGGCCGCGATCAGGACCTTGCGAACCCGCTGGGGGCCGGCGGAGTCGCTTTGCACCGTTGGGTGTTTGCCACCCGAACGTTTCACCGGATGCAAGGGCGCGACGGCGGCGCGACGGGCGCCGACGACGACTTTGCGGCGCGCGGTTTCGCGAATATCGGAGCCTGGATTCTGGGCCGCAACATGTTCGGTCCCGTGCGCGGTCCGTGGCCGGATGACACGTGGAAGGGATGGTGGGGCGGCAACCCGCCGTATCATACGCCGGTCTTCGTTCTCACCCACCATCCTCGGCCATCGATCGCGATGGAGGGCGGCACCGTCTTCCATTTTGTAACCGATGGGATTCACGCCGCGCTGGCGAGCGCCACCGAAGCCGCACATGGGCGGGACATCCGGCTCGGCGGCGGCGTCGCGACCATCCGGCAGTACCTTCAAGAGTCGTTGATCGATGAGATGCACCTGGCGATCTCGCCGGTCCTGCTGGGCTCGGGGGAGCACCTCTTGAGCGGCATCGACGCGCCCAAGCTCGGGTACCGGTGCTCGGAACATGTGGCTACCGAGAACGCCACGCACGTGGTTCTTACAAAGCAGGGGTGATTGTGATAACCATAGGACCGTTATGAAGCATCGACGAGCATTCCTCGAAACCGTGACGGGGATCAGCGCGGCAACTGCGGTGGCCCAATCCGCTCCGCAGGCCGCGGAAACCGACCGTCAATATTGGTTGCGCACCGTGAAGAAGGTCGCGGAGCCCGTGTTGACCAACCTCGCCGCCGGGACGCTCAGAAAGAACATGCCGGTGGAGTGCGTTACCGGGAACGTCGACGCGCGGCGAAAAGTGACGCACCTGGAAGCCATCGGACGGCTGCTGACGGGCATCGCGCCGTGGCTCGAGACGCCGCTCGACACCGGCCCTGAACGCGATCTGCAGCAGCGCTACGCCGGGTTGGCGCGGCGGGCGATCCAGTCGGGCGCGGATCCGCAATCGCCCGATTTCCTGAACTTTCACGACAGGCTCGCAACCGCTGGTGGACTGCGGTTTCCTGGCCCAGGCCCTGCTGCGCGCGCCCAATGAATTATGGAAGAAGCTGGACTCCGCGACGCAGAAGAACCTGGCGGCCGGGCTGATGTCGGCCCGCGTCATCACGCCCGGACAGAGCAACTGGCTGCTGTTCGCCGCCACGGTGGAGGCCGCGCTGGCCATGATGGGGGAGCGCTTCGACGCCATGCGGATCGATTACGCCGTGCGCGCGCACCAGCAGTGGTACGTGGGCGACGGACTCTATGGCGACGGGCCGCGTTTTCACTGGGACTACTACAACAGCTTCGTGATTCAGCCCATGCTGCTGGATGTGCTGCGCGCGATCGGCGATCACGCGCGGAACGTGGCAGGCGCTGGTGCCGGACGTTGTGGCGCGCGCGCGGCGCTATGCCGCGATCCAGGAGCGGCTGATTTCGCCCGAGGGCACGTTCCCGGCGATCGGGCGCTCGATCTGCTATCGCACCGGGGCGTTGCAGTTGCTGGCGCAGATGGCGCTCCTCGGCGAACTGCCCGCTCCGCTGACCGGCGCGCGCGTACGCGCCGCGCTGACCGCGGTGATGAAGCGGCTGCTCGATGCGCCGGGGACTTTCGACGACAAGGGCTGGCTCACGGTCGGCTTCGCGGGGCATCAACCGCACCTGGGCGAGAGCTATATTTCCACCGGCAGTCTGTATCTTTGCGCCGCCGTGTTTCTGCCCTTGGGGTTGAAACCTTCCGACCCGTTCTGGAGCCAACCGCCGGAAGACTGGACGTCGCGCCGCCTCTGGCGTGGTGAGGACGCACCGGCGGATCACGCGATCATAGTCTAGCCAGTGGCCTATCACAACCAGATCGTTAGCATGTCCCCTCCTTCACAGTCGGGGTTCTGTGCCAGAACTAGGAGCAGCCTCAGATTTCCAACAGAACCCCGACAGTCATGGAGGGGACACTAGGCGGGCGGGCTGCCTCCAGGAGGCACCTCCTAAAACGACGAACAAGCCTGATGGAAGCAGGCTGCCGGCACGAATGCCCGCCCCACAAGCTTGCGGCTGTAGCATCATTTATCTAAGGGCACCCGTGATCCAGCGACTCACATCGCGCAATGAGTGGAAGTTCTTCAGCGTTCTGCCGAAGGCCGACCGCCCGCTTGCATTCGCCTGGTGGCTGGCGCTGCTGCTGCGGGGAGCGCTGCCGGCGGTCTTCACCATCGCCATGGGTGTGCTGGTCGGCGCCGTGCAGCGCGGGGATTCCCTGGCCATGCCATTGGCGCTGGTCGGCACGGTGTTCGTGACGCTTCAGATCCTTTCGCCATTGCACCAGGCGATTGGTGCAAACCTCGGCGACCGCCTGGCTGCGTGGCTCAACGACGAGTTGGCGGCGGCCTGCGTCGCGCCGCCGGGAATGGGGCATCTGGAAGACCCGCGCCTGACCACCGACCTGACCATGGCGCGCGATTTCGATCTCGGCATCAGCGGGCCGCCGCTATCGATCGCGATGGGCTTCATCTCGTCCGGGATGGTGGAGATGGCCGGGGGGCTGGCATCGGCTCTGGTGTTGGCCGCTTACGCCTGGTGGGCGCCCCTGCTGTTGGTGGGGGCCTGGTTCGCCACGCACTGGCTGTTGCGCGAAAGCGCCGTGTGGTTCGATCGCAATACTCCGGAAGTTCGCGAGGCGCAGAGGCACGCCGACTACGCGTATCGCCTGGCGGTGCAGCCGCCGGCGGCCAAGGAGCTGCGTTTGTTCGGGCTCGCCCGGTGGACGGTCGAACGGTTCGCGTCGCGGCGCCGGCAGTTGCTCGATCTGCAATGGCGCGCCACGCGATTGCGCGAGCGTCCGGTGTTGTGGAGCCTGCTGGTGGTGCTCGCGGCCAACCTTCTGGTGTTCTGGGCGATCGGGCGCGACGCATCCGCGGGGAGGCTGGCGCTGGGGATGGCCGTCACCTTCGTCAGCGCCGCGGTGGGCGTCAGCATGATCGCCTTCGGAGGATTGTCGTGGGCCATCGACGGCGCGTCCGCGCCCGTCACCGCCGTTCTCCGGCTGCGAAAGTCGATGGGTCCCGAGGGTGCGCTCGAGCAAGGATCGCTGGCGGCGAAGGGAATGCCCGCGCGAGAGATTCGCTTCCGCGGCGTGAGCTTCGCTTATCCCACCGGCGCGCGGGTGCTCGACGGCTTCGATCTGACGATCCCAGCCGGTTCCTCGCTGGCGATCGTCGGCCAGAACGGGGCCGGCAAGACGACGCTCGCGAAACTGCTGTGCCGCCTCTACGACCCGCAAAATGGCGTGATCGAAGTCGATGGCGTCGACCTGCGCAAGCTCGATATCGACGCGTGGCGAGAACGTGTCACGGCCGTGTTTCAAGATTTCATCCGCTTCGAGCTGCCGCTGCGCGATAACGTCGCGCCCGCGGGCGCGCCCGACTTCGTCATCGAAGCCGCTTTGGCCGAGGCCGGAGCCGCGCATCTGGCCAAACTCGACACAATTCTGGCGCGCGGCTACGAAGGGGGAACCGATTTGTCCGGCGGCCAGTGGCAGCGGATCGCACTGGCGCGCGCGTTGTGCGCGGTGAAAATGGGCGCCGGATTAGTTCTACTGGACGAGCCTACCGCGCAGCTCGACGTGCGCGGCGAGGCGGAGATTTTCGAGCGCATCCTGAAAGCCACCCGCCGCGCGACGACGATTCTGATCTCGCACCGGTTTTCGACCGTACGGCACGCGGACCGGATTTGCGTTCTGGAACATGGCCGCGTCATCGAACTGGGAACGCATGAGGAACTGATGGCCCTTCGCGGCCGCTATTGCACGATGTTCGAATTGCAGGCCTCGCGGTTTGAGGAAGGAGAGACGCTCGATGCCCCGGCGTAACGACGATCTACCGCCGGCGCTGTCGGCCATGTGGCGGGCGCTCATGCGCGCTTATCATGCCGAACCGCGGCTGCTTCCCGTGTCTTTGGGACTATCGTTGCTCGCGGCGCTGCCGGATGCGCTTCTCGCATTGTGGATGAAGCTGCTGGCCGACGGCGTGCTGCATCATCAACACGCGCTGGCGATGTGGGCGTGCGCCGGACTTGCCGTTTCCGCCGTGGCGACGTGGTTCCTGAAGGTCACCAGCGACCGCGCCCAGCGCCGTTTTCGCGACCGCGTGGCGGTGGCGCTCGAATCCCACGTGGCGGGATTGCAGGCGTCGGTGGCCACCATCGCTCATCATGAACGCCCGGAGTATGTCGACCGGCTGGCGATGCTGCGCGATCAGGTGTTCGTGCTGGACCACATGTACATGTCGTTGTTTTCGACGTGCGGATGGATTCTGCGGCTGGCCGTTACGGTCGCGCTGCTGGTCTCGATTCACCCTCTGCTGGCGCTGCTGGTTGTTTTCGCGCTGCCGACGGTTTTCACTTCCACCTGGCGTCCCGGCGTCGAGCGCGAAGTGCAGGAGCGCGCCATCCCGCACAGCCGTTTGGCGGCGCATTTGTTCAATACTGCCACGACGGCTCCGCCGGGCAAGGAAGTTCGCGTCACGAGAATCGGCGATCAACTGGTCCGGCAGCGCCGCGAGGCGTGGGAGCGATGGTATCGTCCGGTGGCAGGCGCGCGATGGGGCACCGCGGGATGGCAAACGCTGACCTGGGCGATCTTTGGCGCGGGCTACGTGGGCGCGGTTATTTTCGTCTCTTCGGTGCTCAAGGCATCGCCGGGAAATGTGTTGCTGGTACTGGCCGCGGGCGCGCGATTGTCCGCCTACATCGGCGCGACGGCCGGCGAAATCGGATTCCTGCGGGGCTTCTGGCTGGATGGTTCGCGCCGCATGGCCTGGCTGGAGGACTACGCCGCGTCGCTGATGGAACACGCCGACGCGCCCGCGCCGGAGCGCCTGGTCGACGGCATCCGTTTCGAGCACGTCTCCTTCACCTATCCCGGTACCGAAAAGCGCGTGCTCGACGACGTGAATCTGGAGTTGAAACCCGGAGCCGTGGTTGCCATTGTCGGCGAGAATGGCGCGGGCAAGAGCACGCTCGTAAAGCTGCTGTGCCGCATGTATCAGCCAGACCAGGGTCGCATTCTCGTCGATAACGTCGACCTGTCGCGCATTCGCGCCGACGAATGGAGATTGCGCATCGCGGGGGCGTTTCAGGATTTCTTCCGCTTCGAGTTTCGCGCCCGCCATAGCGTCAGCGTGGGCGATGTTCCGCGTCTCGACGATCAACCCGCGGTGGTGGCGGCCGTGGAGCGGGCCGGAGCCGGCGATGTGGTGGAGCGCCTGGCCGCGGGGCTCGAAACGCAGCTTGGTCCGACCTGGCCGGAGGGGGTCGACTTGAGTTTCGGACAATGGCAGAAGCTTGCGCTGGCGCGCGGGTTCATGCGCGACCGCCCTCTGCTGCTGGTGCTGGACGAGCCGACAGCCGCGCTTGACGCCGAAACCGAGCACGCGCTTTTCGAGCGGTACGCGGCGGTGGCGCGCGGGGGCAAACAGGAAGGCGCGTCCAATGGCCGCATCACGATTCTTGTGTCGCATCGGTTCAGCACCGTCCGCATGGCCGATCTGATTGTGGTGCTCGATGGCGCGCACGTCGTGGAAGTGGGCACGCATGAAGCGCTGATGGCGAAGGGCGGACAGTATGCCGAGTTGTACGGCATCCAGGCTGCGGCCTATCGGTAGTGGACCGTCCGCGAAGAATCTTTATCACAACGTGCAAGTTGCCGATGGACCGCTCCCGCTGGTCGCGGTTCTAAAATTGATGGAACCGCGACCGCCGCTCCTCTTTCGGAAGCGCCCGCTGCTTACGGACCGCCTAGCAGGATGATGAAAAAGTCCCCGGCATGACCGCTCCCGAAGGTCGCGGCTTCCATCTCTAAAAACGTCGAATTTGCACTTTCGCTTATGGAGCCGCGACCACCGGGAGCGGTCAGATCCCGAGGGACCGCCTAGAGTCTGACAACGAGTAGACTGACAGAATGGCCACCAGCGCAGAGGCGGGAACGTTCGACGAGGCGGAGCATGGGCGCCAGTTGCGCCGCGCGGTTCTTGCCGGCGCGATCGGGACGGCGATTGAATGGTACGACTTCTTCCTGTACAGCACCATCACCGGCCTGGTGTTTGCCAAGCTCTATTTTCCGCGGGCCGATCCGTTGGTCGGCACGTTGGAGGCGTTCGGCGTGTACGCCGTGGGTTTCCTCGCCCGGCCGATCGGCGCGGCGATTTTCGGCCATTATGGCGACCGCCTCGGGCGAAAGGCCGCCTTGATCGCGACGCTGCTGCTGATGGGCATTGCCACGTTCCTAGTGGCGCTCGTCCCCGGTTATGACCGCATCGGGATCTGGGGCGCGGTCCTGCTGACGTTTTTGCGCTTCGTGCAAGGTATCGGCGTCGGCGGCGAGTGGGGCGGCTCGGTGCTTCTTTCCATGGAATGGGCGCGATCGAACCAACATCGCGGCTTCATCGCATCCTGGCCGCAGTTCGGCGTCCCGGCCGGTCTGTTTCTTGCAAACCTCGCGGTGCTTGCGGTCAGCGCAGTGTCGGGCGATCAATTTCTGACGTGGGGTTGGCGCGTACCCTTTCTGTTCAGCATTGTCCTGATCGCTGTCGGCCTGTACATCCGGCTGGGGATCCTGGAAACGCCGGTCTTCGTCAAGCTGGCCTCGGAGCGCCGGATTGAGCGCGCGCCCGTCCTCGCCGTGATCCGGAAACATCCACGCGAAATCATCCTGACGGCCCTCTGCCGCATGGCGGAGCAAGCGCCGTTCTATCTGTTCACCGCGTTCGTGTTCGCCTACGGCACAGGCGTGTTGCAGCTCAAGCGCGACTTTCTCCTGTCCTCGGTGCTCGCCGGCGCGACGCTCTCGTTCGTCTCCATTCCGCTGTTCGGGCATCTGTCCGACCGCTTTGGCCGCAAGCGGGTGTACATGCTGGGCGCGGCGCTCACGGGGCTCTACGGCTTCGCCTATTTCGCGCTGCTCGACACGAAAGTGGCGGCGCTGGTCGCGATCGCGATTGTGCTTTCGCTGGTGCCGCACGACATGATGTACGGCCCGCAAGCCGCGCTGATCGCGGAGTCTTTCCCAGGACGCCTGCGCTACAGCGGCGCATCGCTCGGCTATCAATTGTCGTCGCTGATCGCGGGCGGACCCGCCCCGCTCATCGCGTCGTCGCTGGTCAGCCGCTATCGCTCCGCCACGCCGATCGCCATCTTCATCTTCGCCTGCGCGGTGATTTCGCTGATCGCGACGGCGATGCTGAAGGACAACACGAACAAGGATATTTCCGGCGACTGATACCGCTCTCAACGGCGGGCGACTGCGGCGGCCAGCAGGGGCTGCCATGCGGGAGTGCCGTCTTCCCATTGGTCGTCGGTGAGTTGTTCGACACCAGTGCCGTCGTAGCGCATCACGAAAATCTCTCCATAAGGCTGCGGTGCATCGGTGTAAACCACTTCGTCCTTAAAACCCATCCTCGAACTGGTGAATACGATGTACTCGCCGTCGGGCGACCAGGACATGTGCGCGTCATTACCATGTGTGAACGTCAAGCGTTTCAGGCCGGAGCCTTCGGGCTTGATGGTATAGACCTCATAGTCGCCGTCCACCAGGCGGCAGAACATGATGAGGTCGCCGCGTGGCGACCACAGCGGGAAGTTATCGTATTCCTTGGTCAGCTTCGTGACGGCTTTCGTTTCCAGGTTCATGATGCGTAGCCCGTATCCGTCCTTCTCGAACGTCCGGTATACAAACCGCTTGCCATCGGGCGCAAAGGAGGGGAACGCGTTATTGCCCAACCCCGCGGTCAGTTCCCGGAACCCTGTACCGTCCGCATTCACCATCGCCACCTGAGCGCCGTCCTCAACGCGATCGATGGGTTTCAGGAATAGCGAGTGGAAGGCGTCGAAGAACGCCGCGAATCCGCCAACGCCGAAGATGATCCGGTTGCCGTCGGGCGACCACGCGCCTGCCAGTACATTCCGGGTCTTGTCTCGAAAGACGACTTTAGAGACTCCCGTGGCCACCGTGATCACGCTGAGAGCGGAGAGTGTTCCGCCAGTGGGCCTGCTGACGGTTACGAACTCCTTGCCGGAGGGGCTGAACGCGGCCTGTATTCCCGTTTGGAACAACTGATAATTCGGATTGCGGCTGAATACGCTGTGCCACACCGGCGACGGCACGGTGTTGCGCTTGTGAAAGACGACATGGGTTCCGTCCGGCGACCAGGAAGCGGCGCGGATGTTGCCGCGCGGCCCGCGCCGGCCGCTCGCGTAGTAGATGCCCGCCTGGTCCGTGTCCTTCCTTATGTAACCGATCTCGTTCCCCGCGAGCGGTGACGGGTTAAATTTGACACCCGGTCCAGCGGTCACATCGGTGGAAGCGCCCGTGGTTGTGTCTATGGATACGAGCCGCGTATCGTTTCCGGGCTCGGGGCTCGGTCTCCGGTTTGCCAGCGTCTGTTCAGCGGTCATGCAATAGGCGACGACGTGCCGGCTGTCGCCCATCCATTTCGGGCTGCCGCAGAAATCTCCGCTCTTCGTGATCTGCTTTAAGCCGGAGCCGTCCACGCGAATAATGTAAATGTCCGCCAGCTCAAGCCGCTCCCATCTGCCGTGCGCGAAAGGCATCGGGTTGCCGCGAACCGAGGAGAAAGCGATCCAGTTTCCGTCCGGCGACCACGACGGACGGAAGTCGCCCCCTTTTCCGGTGGTGAGGCTTTTGGCGCGCCTCGTGGCAAGGTCCATCGTCCAAAGCTTGGCCGTCCCGCCGGCGCGCGTGCTGACGAACACCAGTTGTTTGCTGTCGGGAGAGAATGCCGCTTGATCGTCATATGCCGGGTCCGTGGTCAGTTGCGCGAGCCCGCTGCCGTCCGGATCGACCCGGAAAAGATCCCCCGCGCCCTTTCGATCGGACGTGAAGACGATCGATCCGCCGTCAGGCGCCCAGACAGGGTCGTAATCCATGTCCGGGGACCCAAGCAGAGGACGCTCGCCGCTTCCGTCGGCTGCGCTCACGAAAAGTGCCAATTGGCCCTTTTGCGGATATACGCGGCCATAGGCGATTTTACGGGGTGCGGGTGTTCCCGCCCACAGCAGGGCGATCGCGGTGAAGGCCGCGGCCGCGGTGACTCTCGATAAGCGCATGTGCGAGAGTCTACTGCGCCGCCTTACCCCAGCGCAAGCTTCTCATACTACTTATTGTTGGTCTTCGATGCCGCCGCCGCTTCGGCCTCCTGGTGACGGGCGCCGCGCAGCACATCGCCGAGCGCGTAGTTGCCTTCGTGGCACGCGTATTCGTAGATCGGCTGGCTGGTCGCCGGCCAGGTCATCTCGCCGGTCCAGGGCCGGTCCCAGGTGTTCGGATCTTCCACCGTGAAACGGTACAGCAGCGTTTTGTCGTCGAGCCGCTTGAAGCGTTCCACCACGTGAAGGTTCTCCGTCGATCCGCGATACCGGGTTTTATCCGTGAAATTCGTGGTGTCGACGACCAGCGTGTCCCCCTCCCAATGGCCCACCGAATCGCCCATCCAGCGGCGGATGTCTTTGGGAAGATGCTCTGCGTTCATCCGTACGACACGCGCGTCGTGGACCATCTCGGTGAGGATCATGATCGAGTCCGGCGTCTGCACGATCTGATGCAGATCGTTGTAGAAATAATCCGGCAGCGCCGGTGGGCCGGACGTAGAACCGAATCCCAGCAGGCAGCGCTCGCTGAGCGGCCTCTGCTCCGGATCGTCGAACTCGCCGCGTGGCGCGGACCGGACATCCGCGTTTTCGCCCGTGTCCGAGGTCGGCAGCCCTCGTCCTCCCCGGCCCCTCTGCCGGCCTGCCGCGTTGACCGGTGGCACGTGGCCGTCCGGCGGGTCGACGACGATGGAGGTTCGAATCTGCCCGTCGACCACCATGTACTGCGTGCCCTGGTTCAGCCATAGACGATCGTACCCGCCGACGGCGCCGCCGCCCGCCTTCTCCAGAATTTCAAAAAACGATTTCCCCTGGGTCTTGTCGCCGCCCACCGGCAGAGGAGGCCGATTCGGATCCAGATGCGTTGCGTTGACGGCCCTGCGCGCGGCCTCGGCTTTCTGTAGCTTGTCGGCTTGCTCCTTCGTTAGCACCGGCGGATCGCCGGGCAGGCGCTCGAACGGCGTCATGGTGGCCAGATCGTAGGTGCCCTGCAAATCCGGATGTCCATCTGGTGTGCGGGCTGGTGTGCGCGGCAGAGCCGCCTTCGGCGCGGTCTTCGCCACTTGCGCAGTCATGGAGAGAGCCGCCAGCGTCAAGGCCAGCGCTATTGAGATGAATCGTTTTCGCATGTTTCTATCTCCTCGATTACTTGCTCAGCGGATGCTTCCGGTACGGGCCATACAGCAGTTCTTCCACAAACTCCACGCACTTGAAATCCAGCAGCTGCGCGTTCTTTTCCACCCGCCGGTAAAGCGGCATGCCGATCTTCCAGGGACGCGTGAAGACCGCCGGATCTTCGATCGTCGCTTCGTACGAGATGATTTCCGGGCTGGTGCGCGTGTACCGCTCCACCACGTGCAGCTTGTCGCTATGAAAATCTCCGGCGCGATCGAACCACGTCCGGTCGTTCATATCGGTCACGCTAATCACCAGGGTTTCGCCCTCCCAATGTCCGACCGACTGGCCCATCCAGGAATCGGCCGGCGCGGGCCCGGGGTTCTTCAAATAAATGTTCCGCACGGCGCCGTCGTACTCATAAACGAAGGTCAGCGCGCTGGCGGTTTGGAGAATCTGAAACGGGTAGGGCATGTAGGTGGCGCGCGGCACGCCCGGCAGATAGCACTTGATCTCCGGATCGCGGTTGATCCAATCCTGCTGATTCTGTTTCTTGATGGCGAGCGCTTCCGGCTTATAAGGGATCTCTCCGCCTTCCACAACGCCCATGCCGGGAGGCACCGCGCCGACCGCGCCCAGCGCCAGCACCGCGGCGGCCGGAACCGGACCGTGCGGCCCGGGGCGAAGCGCCAACGCGGCGCGCGCCATGTGACCTTCCAGGTCGTAATTGGCTTCATTCAGCGCCTGCCAGATTCCGTTCAGATCGGGCTTGCCGTCGTGCAGGCGCGGTGCGTGATAAACCTGTCCGGCCAGCGGCACGACCCCGATCGCCATGATCGCCGCGAGGGCGGATCGCGTTATGGCACTGCGAACGACTTGGTCCATTCCATCTATCCTAGTCCAAAGATCGGCCGGAGGCGAGTCGGATGGGGCAAATTCGTACGGTGGACTCATAGCGATTCTGTTCGTCAGGACTTTTTCATCTGTCTGCATGCTCACCACGCTGCGGAGAAAGTCGTTTCAAGTCGGGATTGGCAGGCGGAACCGCCTGCCCCACCAAAGCACATTAAGCAGTTACAACCAGGTGGGGCAGGCGCTTTCGCCTGTCGAGACGCATCGCGGCTCTTGGCTACTCCTGTCGCAGTGCGAGAATCGGGTCGACTCGGGTGGCTCGCTGAGCCGGGACAAAGGCGGCGAACAACGCTACTGCGGTGAGAATGACGGCAACTGCACCGAAGGTCAGCGGATCTCCCGCCTTGACCCCGAATAGCAGCCCGGCCAGCAGCCGCGTGAGCCCGAACGCCGCCGCCAGTCCGATGACGACTCCCGCGATCACGAGCCGCATTCCTTGCCCCAGGATCATTTTCATCATTTCGGCGCGCCCGGCGCCCAAAGCCATCCGGATGCCGATCTCCTGCGTGCGCTGCTCGACGGCATAGGACATCAAGCCGTAAATCCCCACCGCGGCCAGCAGCAGCGCTACGGCGGCGAACACCGCGAGCATCAGCATATTGAAATTCTCGCGGGTGGTTGAATCCTTAATCACCGCCTCCATCGTGAGGATCTTCGACGGCGTCAATTGGCCGTCCAAGGTTTCGAATTCGTGCCGGATGGAAGGGGCCGCCGACAGAGGGCCGGTTTTTGTCCGAATCAACCAGCTCATTGGCAGCAGCCCGTTCGCGAGCTTGGTCAGCCCGTCGGTGATCTGGCCTTGAGGCACGTACATCGCCGGAACCATGCCATTACTGAGTCCCGCTTCCGTGACGTCGCCGACGATGCCGACGATCTGGCGCGGCCCTTCGGCAAAATCCGATCCAAGTCCTCCGCCGATGGTCATGCGCCGGCCGAGCGGATCCGCCTGGGGCCAGTATTTCCTGGCGAAGGCTTCGTTAACGATCGCCACTGGTTCGGACTTGCCGGTATCGCGCCAGTCGAAGGTGCGTCCGCGAAGCAGGGGGATATGGAGGGCCTCGAAGTAATGCGGTGAGACGAAGCGCCACTGCTCATCGCCTTCAAATTTGCCATGAGCCGGGACGCGCCCGTCAATCGTGAACGGTAAGTCAATGGCGTTGCCTCCGATTGGGATCACCAGCGCGGCGGCCGCGAACTCAACGCCGGGGAGGCTCTCGATCCGCTCCGTCGCCTGTCGAACGGTGTTCTCCACGAGCGCGGTGCTTGAGTAACGGGCACCGGACAACGCGGTTTGCATCGTTAGAACGTTCACAGGGTCCAGACCGGACTTCACCGAGCGCAGGCCGGCGAACGTACGGATCATGAGCGCCGCGCCGGTCAGCAGGATGATG
>CAVVNE010000001.1:0-28758 GCA_963749245.1 Bryobacterales bacterium | reverse complement strand
AAGTGAGTAGCGAAGGCATGCCGTAGCAGGTGCGGATGTACGGACTTGGCGATGCCGGCGGAGTGAGCTGCTTGCCGGCAGGCCCGGAAGATCGTTTTTACTGAGATGGGCTGACCCGGATCGGCCCCGGGAAACAGCCAGTCCGTAGGCCGCCTGGTTCGCCAGTAGCAGCGCAGCAGTTCACGCAGCTTCGGGGACAACAGTGCTTGCCGGTCTTTCCGCCCTTTGCCGGAACGAACCCACAGCACGTTGCGGGCGGTATCGATGTCGGCCACTTTGATGCGGGCAACTTCACTGACTCTGAGCCCGGACCCATACAGAATCGCCAACATCGCGCGATGGCGCAGATCGCGCGGCGCTTCCAACAGTGCTTTGACTTCGTCGCGGCTCAAGATCAGCGGCAGCTTCCGTTCGCGCCGCGGAAACGGAATGCGTTCGATGGCGACCTTCCGGTGCAGGGTGTGGGTATAGAAAAAGCGCAGTGCGCAGACCATCATCACGTAGGTGGATGTCGACACCTTCTTTTCCTTGGTCAGAAACAACTGGTAGCGGCGAATATGCTCGGCACCGAGTTGATCGGGTGGTTTGCCGAAATACTTGGCAAACTCCCGGATGGCGTAGAGGTACAGCCGGATCGTTGCCGGAGAATAATGGCGGACCTGGAGATCTTCCAGCATCCGTTGTCGAAGTACGGTCACAACAAAACTCCTTTCGTTGTGACCACATCACAAATCAGTGCTCGTCGGAACCCTCAGCCCCTTGGAACCTCCCCGACTTCGCGCTTTACCTGCCGAAGGCTTTGTTCAATGTTGCACATCGGGCCGATTTCTGAGCGTTAAAGCAGGAAAGAAGGGAAATAAACGCCTCCTGGCCCGTTGTCCACTAATGTCCCTTGTTAAAGAGCCGTTGCGAGCCTTACCCTTGACGAACAAGGAGCGGTCAGCGTGAGCCTTCAGGAGCCGAATCGAAGCATCCAAGAGCCGGTGGAGCGAGTCATCCAGACGCTGGAGTCATGGAAAGAGATCGCGGCCTACCTCCAACGGGATGCCAAGACCGCCAGCAGATGGGAAAAGGAAGAAGGCCTTCCCGTCCACCGGCACAGCCATAAGAGCCGCAGCAGCGTCTACGCTTACCCGAACGAGATCGACGCCTGGCGCGCGGCCCGCAAAGTGACTGCCGAGCCGCAGCCTCCGGTTCCCTTTTGGCGCAGCCTGTTCGCCCCGCCGCGCTCGCTGGCGTTTGGAGTGACGATGGTGGCGTGTCTTATTATGATCGGCAACGGGATTCGTCCTGTCTCGGCCCAGCCGCGGCAGTCCTCGCGGCAAGTGTGGACCGGCCCTAAGGTGAACACCTATGGGAACGTTTCGCAGGACGGCCGCTACATTTCGCACAACGCCTGGCGAGACGCTCTGGCGCTGTACGATCTGGTAAGCGGGACGGACCGCATTCTCGTCCCGAGCAAGGACGATAACGATACCCCCGAGGAGTCCGCGATTTCCAAAGACGGACGTCTGGTGGCTTATTCCTTCTTCAATCACAAGACTAATCGCTACGAACTGCGGCTGGCGAACGTCGACGGCGACCCCAATCCCCGGCTGCTCTATGACAACCAGGATATCGATTGGATCGGGCCCTATGACTGGTCGCCCGACGGCAAATCGATCGCTGTTGAGGTGCAGAGGGGAGGATATACGGACGCTCAGATCGGTTTGATTTCGGTCGGGGACCGTTCCCTGCACGTCTTGAAGTCGGTGGATTGGCGCGGCACGGGCAGGATATTCTTCTCGCCCGACGGCAAATACATCGGCTATGACTTGCCCAAGCCCGACACCAACCGCCAGCACGATGTTTTTGTCATGAGCGTGGACGGAGCACGCGAACTTCCCGTCGTGACACGTCCCAGCCTGAACTTCATGATGGGTTGGTCGCCTGACGGGAAATGGCTCCTGTTTGCCAGCAACGTTACGGGCCCCATGAGCCTTTTGGCGCTGCCGTTCGCAAACGGCAAGCCGACCGGCGCGCCGGAGCTGGTCAAACGCGATATAGGATGGGCCGAGCCGATGGGAGTTACCGCTTCCGGGAGCTTCTACTACGGAATCACGCCCCTTTCCGGCGAAGGATTGAGCATCCAGGTCGCTTCTCTTGACTTCCGCACGGGGAAGCTCCTTGCGGCGCCGGCCGACATCGCCCCAGAGAGGCCTGAGTCGGACAGTCAACCTGCCTGGTCCCCGGATGGCAAGTATCTGGCGTACACCTCAACGCGCGGCCGAGTGGGTTCGGCGAACGCTCAAAACAAGGGTCACAGCCTGCGCGATAGGGCCCTCGTGATCCGGTCGGCGGACACCGGCCGCGTGGTTAGGGAGTTCGAGATGAAGCTGAACGCTTCGAACCCCATTCCTAGCTGGGCGCCGGACGGGCTCTCCGTCCTCATGGCCGGGACTGACTTCAGGGGCCGCCGAGGTGTTCATCGGATCGACGTGCAGACTGGTGAGACTTCTTCGGTCGCCCTGTTTCCGACAAAAGGAAGGCCTTTGGCATGGTCTCGGGATGGCAAGAATCTGTACTTCAGAAGGAGCGTCTCGGACGGCAAAGAAATTGTCTTCGTCCAGCGCGATATCGCCACCGGCATCGAAAAGGAATTGATTCGGCGGCCGTTCCTGAGCACCGGGATCAACTTGTCACCGGACGGTCAGTATATTGCGACGGCGGGAATAAATCCGTCCAACAACTCAAGAATCATGTTGCTGATCCCGACCGCGGGGGGCGAGCCTCGCGAACTAATACGGGTGGCAGCGGGGGTCAACGGCTCGGACCTGACGAACTTCAACAAGGGACAAGCGCTGATGGGCGCCACTTGGGCGTCTGACAGCCAGGGTTTCATGACGCGAAAGCTGGTCCGTGGCGAGAAGCCGACGGACGAGCTGTGGTGGGTTCCGCTGGACGGGAGCGCCCCCCGCAAACTCGATCTGCCGCCGAGTAACGTTGCCTGGGGTTCCGGATTCAGCGTGCATCCCGATGGGCACCGGGTCGCTTACACCATCAACGAAACGGCTCGGCCGCAAACCTCGGAGGTATGGGTGCTGGAGAATTTCCTGCCCAAGGCATCCGCGGCGAGGTGAAAATGCAGTCAATCGGCTTCCCGGGGCGGGTTGGACGCTAATGGCTGTTGCCCGGAATCGTAAATCGGAGCAATCTGGACGGGACCGAATCGACGCCCTGCCAAAAGGAGCCACTAACAGCCATGAACACCGATCAGCCTGAAGTCCCCCGGACGGATGAAGGAACGCTGGAGTCCTGGAAGGAGATCGCAGAGCACCTTCAGCGAAACACGACGACAGCACGCAGGTGGGAAAAAGAGGAAGGGCTTCCCGTCCACCGGCATAACCACAGGAGCCGGAGCAGCGTGTATGCCTATCCGAGCGAGATCGACGCATGGCGGGCGTCGCGTAAGGCGGCCGCCGAGCCGCCTCCACCCGTTCCCCTTTGGCGGAGCCTGTCCCGCTCGCTGGCGTTTGGCGTCACGATGGTGGCGTGTTTAATTATGGTCGGCAACGGGATTCGCCCCGCGTCGGCCCAGTCGGCAGGGGCACCTGCGAAGCGCCTGCTGTGCACGGGATGCGGCGATTCGGAAGCGAACTTCAGCCCCGACGGGCGACTGATGGTGTTTACGGACTGGGATAGCGGCGACGTCGCCATCCGCGATATGTCCACCGGACAGGTCAAACGGCTGCTGGTCAAACCGGGGAATTGGAAGGATGGCCCGGGCACGTACGCCCAAACGCCTGTCTTTTCACCCGACCTCCGGCAGATCGTCTATGTGTGGGATCTAGGCTATAAGCAACGGGGCCAGTTGCGCGTTGTGGCCAACGAGCCAGGCGCGAAGCCACGGGTGCTGGTCGATAACCCCGAGTACAACTGGTACGATTCGCCAGCGTGGTCTCCGGATGGTAAGTCCGTTCTGACGATGATCGAGAGTCCTAGCCACACCTCGCAACTGGCGCGAGTGTCGGCATCCGATGGCGCGGTAAAAGTGCTCAAGTCCCTGGAGTGGCGCCGCGCTAGTATCTTCAGGCCGGTAAGCTTCTCGCCCGGCGGCCAATACATCGTGTACTCGGCGCTGGCTGTCAATCCCAGCACGTTCCCGCCGGCAGCGACCGATCCGAAGGACCAACACATCTATGTCCTGGCAGCCGATGGCTCGAGCGAAACCGAGATTGTGAAGACCGCGGGTCTTAACCAATCCCCGATCTGGACGCCCGATGGAAAGCATATTCTGTTCACCAGCGACCGCTCGGGCAAGTTCGATCTCTGGTCGGTTGCCGTCCAAAACGGGAAGGCGGTTGGCGCCGCTGCGCTTGTCAGCCCTGAAATAGGAAGAGTCTACGCGGCGGGCACGCACGGCGGTTCGTACTACTACTGGAGTGGCCAAACGGGCGCTGAATACGTCAACATCGCCGAATTTTCGCCGGACGGCGACAACCAAAACCGGATCGCCCATGCGACGGAAAGCTTTGTTGGGATCAGGCCGGCGTGGTCCCCGGATGGCAAATCGATCGCCGTCAAGAGGCATCATCCCGGAAGCCCGGACGGCTACGATCTGGTGGTCCACTCGCTCGAAACCGGAGACGAGAGGACCTATCTCACCAATCTCGGCACCAGTGGCAATGGCAGGGGCGCTTGGTTTCACGACGGCAAGACCATGACGCTGGGAATCGGGCCCGCCGAGACGCGTTCTCTTTACGGGGTCGATCTGAAGACTGGGGAATTCAGGCCACTGCCGAGCCTCAGTGCTCCATGCGCACTTTCCCCGGATGACAAGATTCACTACTGCGTCCGCAACGATCCGAAGGACTGGGCCAGCCTCCCAGCTCACATTCAGGGCGTGGATCTGGGCAGCGGGCAGAAGAAGGAGGTTTTCACCATGCCGGAGCCTGGCTATGCCTGGTTTCTGCTGACTCCGGACGGCCGCACCTTCGTGGTCCGGCGGGCGGATGAGAAAACGCGAGCGATCCATTTTTATCGATTAAATGTCGATGGCACGGGATATCGCGAGATCTATACCATCGCCCAAAAGGATTTCAACGACAATTTTACACTGACGAAAGACGGCCGCTGGATTCTACTTGCGAGACGGAACGACGATAAAAACTGGCAGCTCATGCGGATCCCGATGGAGGGTGGCGCACCCGAATCGACCGGCGTGGTACTTGACGCCACTCTCTACCCAAGAAGCATCGAACTCAGCCCCGACGGTTCGCGCATCGCTTTTACCACGTCAAGAAGCGTGGAGGAACTCTGGGCGCTCGATAACGTGCTCGCGGCGCTGAAATAAAAGGAAAATTGGTGTTTCCAGGCCAGTTGAACGCTAATGTTCGTTGCTCGAAGGGGGAATCGAATCTACTCTGGACCAGGCCGGGCGGAAAAAGTCCGTCTCCCCAGGGGGTAAATTGAGATGAACGTGAACGAATCCGAAGGAAAACAGGCGGCGCCGCGAACCGGCGAGACGCCGATCGAGTCGTGGAAGGAGATTGGAACATACCTCCAACGGAACGCCGTCACGGCCCGCAGGTGGGAAAAAGAGGAAGGGCTTCCGGTCCACCGGCACAACCATAGGAGCCGCAGCAGTGTGTATGCCTACCCGAGCGAGATCGACGCATGGCGGGCCTCGCGTAAGGTGGTCGCCGAGCCCCCGCCTCCCGTTCCCCTTTGGCGGAGTTTATTTGCCCCGCCCCGCTCGCTGGCATTTGGGGTAACGATGCTGGCGTGCTTAATTATGGTCGGCAACGGGATTCGTCCCGTTTCGGCACAACAGCCGCGTCAGACAATGCAGCAGGTGTGGGCGGCGGAAGATGCGGGAACAGATTTCTGGGGCGCTGTAAACCTTCGAGTGTCGCCGGATGGCCGGAATGCGGCGTTTGCCGATTGGAAGGCCGGAAACGTCGCCGTGCGCGATCTCAGGACGGGCGAGACGCGATTTCTGACCCACGATGGCGGTTCCGGGAACGAGGCGCAGGATCTCTTGTTTTCACCCGACGGGAAACAGGTCGCTTTCCGATGGGCCGGCAAGTTGGAAGCGCAGCCGATCCGGACGATTGGCGTCGACGGCGCACGCATGCGGGACATCGCGGTCCGGGAGTATGGTACCTTTCTGTTCTCCTGGTCGCCGGATGGCAAGCAAATCGCAGCCCGTCTGTACAATGCCCAGGGCGACAAAACCAATAGCATTGTCCTAATATCGGTCGCGGACGGCTCCATTACACGGCTGAAGTCGACGGGATGGCAAGGCACGGGGATCGGCGGCTTCTCGCCCGACGGAAAGTTCCTGCTTTACTGGCTGCGGGATAAGGGAATCTGGGCCATCGCTGTGGACGGCAGTCGCGAAGCGCAGTTGGCTGAGGTCACCACAACGGATAACACAAACCCGCTCTGGACGCCCGACGGCCGGGCGGTCGTGTTCCTCAGCGACCGTTCTGGAACCAAAGATCTTTGGTGCGTGCGCGTTAAGGATGGCCGCCCACAGGGCGCATTGGAGCTAGTTCGCGCGCAGGTCGGCAATATCGACCTCAAGGGGTTCAGCTCCGACGGATCGCTGTACTACGGGACAAGACAATTGGAGACCGATCTGTACTCGGCCGAGTTCGACGCCGGGAAGGTCACCGCGGCCCCGCCGGTTCGAATTAAGGAACGGTTCATCGGATCCAACTTCGAGCCCGAGCTCTCGCCTGACGGCAAGATGCTTGCCTTCCTGCGACGCGACCCTGGAGGCTCGGAGCCTCGGCCCGCCACGCTCCTGATCCGCTCCACCGCGACCGGCGACGAAAAATCAGTGTTGAGCGGGGTCGAGGCTTGGTATGACTCCCGGTGCATCCGTTGGTACCCGGACAGCCGGTCCGTGCTGCTTGAGGAGCGCCTGAAAAAGACGAGATTCCGCCGCGTCGATGTTGAGACGGGCGAAGCGCGGACCATTTTTGAAGGACCGTGGGAAATCTGGTCGCACGCTGAGCTTTCGCACGATGGGAAGACGCTGTTCTATTCCGTTATCGACCCCGCCGCAAAAGCGGGACTGCATATCGTCCGCCTGGTGCGGAGGGATCTTGACTCTGGCGCAGAGAAGGAACTGTACCGGAATGAATCGCGAGGATGGTTGTTCAGTCTGACGCTGTCTCCCGATGGGCGCCGTCTCGCGTTCATGGACTCCATTGAAGGAGACAGAACGATGGTAATTATGCCGGAGAGCGGCGGCGATCGCAAGGAAATTTATCGAGCCAAGGAGGTCGCTGGCGATGAGGAGGGCCTGCACTGGTGGGGCGCGGCCTGGACCAACGATGGCCGCTACATCCTGGCCACCCGCAGTGTGATGAGTGAAAAGCAGATGGATCAGCTGGTGGCGCTTCCGGTGGAAGGAGGCGAGCCCCGAGTCCTGACCACGATGCCGAAGATCGCGAATCCATCGGTCTCGCAGGACGGACGGCACATATTGTTTACCGGCGCGCGGCGGAGATTCGAGCTATGGGTCATGCGCAATTTTCTTCCGCCGCTGGAGGCCTCGCGGTAGGCATCGGATGCGGCTCCTTTTCGGTATTCTCCTGGCCGCGACACCATTCGCGGTTGTACTTCGCCCGCCGCTTGGCCTCGATCTCTACATGCCCGTCCCGGAGACCAATCCGCTGACGCCGGCGAAGGTCGCGCTCGGCCGCAAGCTGTTTTTCGACAAGGGGCTTTCGCGCGATGGAACGCTCGCCTGTGCGAGCTGCCACGATCCGAAGCTGGCGTTTTCGGACGGCCGCAAGGTCGCGCGCGGAATCAACGGAGCGGAGGGGAGCCGCAACGCTCCCGCGATCGTCAATCGAGGCTATGGCGCGTCGTTCTTCTGGGACGGACGCGCCAAGACGCTGGAGCAGCAGGCGCTGGAGCCGATCCTCAATCCCAAAGAACTGGGGATGACGGAGGCGGAGGTGGAGCGTCGTACCGGGCTCAAGATCGGCGAGGTGACGGCCGCGCTCGCGACGTACGTTCGCACCATCCGCTCCGGCGATTCGCGATTCGATCGTTATGCGGCGGGGAAAACGAACGCCTTGAGCGAGCTGGAGAAGGCCGGATTGGAGCTGTTCAGAGGCAAGGCCGGGTGCAATACCTGCCACATCGGGCCGAACTTCACCGATGAAAAGTTTCACAATACGGGAGTCGCCTGGCGCGATGCGAGACTCGTCGACCAAGGCGCGGGCGATGGTAAGTTCAAGACGCCGACACTGCGCGAGGTCGCACGAACCGCACCCTATATGCACGACGGCAGTATCGCAACACTCGGAGACGTGGTCGAGTTTTACGATCGGGGCGGCAATCCAAATCCTGGTCTTGACTCGGACTTACGGCCGTTGCATCTCCGCTCCGAGGAGAAGCAGGCGCTGGTGGCGTTTCTGCGATCACTGGTCGGCAAGATCCACGAGGGCAAGTAGGGGCTGCTCAACATCGACGTCCGCAGATGAGTGTCCGTCAGCCACGTTCGCACGGACAGCCCAATCGACGGGTCAAGTCCTGCCTTACCGCGCAACCTTCCACTACTTTTCGAATATCCTATTGCTTGATGCGCACGCCCAGCCAGAGGTAATGTTCATGTGGCCGTTAATGCCCATTAAAAGGACTGAAAATGAACGACTTAGTTGCGATTGAAAAGATTGCCCAGTGGGAGAAATTGAAGACGCTCGTACTCGACAGCGTCTCCTCGCCGATTACGAAACGCGTGTACAACATGGCGCTGAACGAGTTCATGGCCTGGTTCCAGCAGGCGCCGCGACCGGGTTTCACCAAGGCCACCGTGAGCGCGTGGCGGGTATCGCTGGAAGAACGTCGCCTCGGGTCGTCCTCCATCATCATTAGAATGTCCGCGATTCGTAAGCTGGCGGCGGAGGCGGCCGACAACGGTCTGCTCGCGCCGGAACTGGCCCAGGGGATCAGCCGCGTGAAAAGCGTGAAATCGACGGGAATTCGCGTTGGGAACTGGCTGTCGCAGCGGCAGGCGCAGGCGCTCCTGAGTGCGCCCGACATCACGACGGTCGCCGGTCTGCGCGATCGTGCCATCCTCGCCGTTCTTCTCGGTTGCGGACTGCGACGGTCGGAAGTGGCGGCGCTCACGTTCGCGCACGTTCAGCAGCGGGACGGACGCTGGTGCATCGTCGATCTCGTGGGTAAACACGGGCGCGTCCGAACCGCGCCGATGCCGGCTTGGGTACCGTCGGCACCTCCGACCATGTGCTTTGTTCGGCCGCGACGGGCGTCAGTCTCGAGGTGCCGACCGATGCAATTGTCCATTTCACGTTGACGGCAAACACCATAGCGAGCGGGTCCGAAGGTCTCTCAAGACGCGGAGCCGCCAAACCGCGGATAGGAACCTTTCCGAAATCGTCCGCAAGCTCGACGCGAAACACGAGGAAAGGGCGCGGAACTCCCGTTCAGGCACGATGGATTCGGCGGCAACTGAAAGGACTATAAAGCAAGCCGTTGAACGCTTTCTGGCCAGCAGGGGAACCATCCAGCCAGACGGCACCTACCAGGGCGATGTTGAACGCAACACCTTTCGGAAGTACAACACCAGCTTGACGCTGCTGTCGTCGTTCTGCGACAAACGCGCAATCCGGCTGCTGGCGCAGGTCGAGGTGGATGCTCTCGAGGATTTTCGCGGCAGCCGTAAGATCGGTTCGGTGACATGGAAGGTCGAGCGGCAAACCCTGGTTACGTTTTTCGGCTACTGCGTCAAGCGTAAGTGGATTCCAACGAATCCCGCGCGAGACCTGGAGGCGCCCCGCAATCTAAAACCGAACGAGATAGTGCCTTACACGTTGAGGGAGGAAGGTCAAATTCTGGCGGCCTGTGACCGTATCGGGGGTGGCATCTACAACCGGAGCGGCGCCAAATATGAGCAACTCCGAGCGCGAGCAATGGTCATGTTATTACGCTACACGGCGCTCCGGATCTCAGATGTTGCAACCATTCGAAAGGACGCCTTTTCCTGGGACGATGGACGTGGCACGTGGCGCGTCCTGCTTCGAACTCAGAAAACAGGCGACGCCGTTTATCCTCCCATCCCCGAAGACCTCAAGCTCCTGCTCGACGCAGTGCCACTACCGCGCAACGCCGCCCAGGACTGCCCATGCTATTTCTGGAGCGGACTCACTTCGAGGCGAGGTGCAACGTTTGAGCAGGTGGCCGATATTCTTGAAAACAGCCCGGCGGTGGTCCGGAAGCATTACGGCAAGTGGGCCAAGGGTCGACAAGACAACATCGATCGCCTCATTTTCAGCCACTTTGAGACCGGTCCCGCTACATTCCAAGTCACAAAAAAGTCACACGAAAAAACGGGGTCCGTAAACTAATGAAAACACAAGAGAAAAAATGGTGCGGAGAGGGGGACTTGAACCCCCACGAGATTGCTCCCGCTAGCACCTCAAGCTAGTGCGTCTGCCAATTCCGCCACCTCCGCAGGTGGGTAAACTCTTATTTCTTCTGACCCTGGGGCGGCAGCGTCGGCGTTGCCTGCACCGGCATCGGGATCGTCGTGGTTGGCGACTTTTCACCGTTCACCGATGGCGTCACTTGAATCGGCACTGTCGAACCCACCGGTGGCGGCTGCGCGCTGTTCGTCTTCTGCGGCGTCGCCTTCTTCTCGAAAATCGCCGGAACCGATCCGCCTGTCCGCGTCGCCATAATCGACAGCATTAGCGACGTTATCATGAATACCGTCGCCGCGATGGTGGTCGCCTTCGACAGCACCGTCGCCGACCCTCTCGGGCCAAAAACCGTCTGCGAGCCCATGCCGCCGAACGCTCCGGCGAGGTCGGCCGCTTTGCCGCTTTGCAGCAGCACCACAACCACCAGGAACAAGCACACAATCACATGAATCGTTGTCAGCAGGTAAATCATACGAAATTCCGCAGGGGCCTAAGACGCTCTCTTCTAAACAGTCTACCTCATTTGTACGCCGAAACGCCCGTCACCCGCTCGCCGATGACTAAGGTATGAATGTGATCCGTCCCCTCATACGTCTTCACCGTTTCCAGATTGCAAAGGTGCCGCATGATCGGATATTCGTCCATGATCCCGTTGCCGCCGAGCAGGTCCCTCGCCTGCCGCGCGCAATCCAGCGCCATCCGCGCGTTATTCCGCTTCAGCATCGAAATGTGCCACGGCTCGATCTTGCCCTCGTCTTTCAATCGCCCGCAGTGCAGCGCCATCAACTGCGCCTTGGTGATCTCGGTGATCATGTCGGCCAGTTTTTCCTGCACCAGTTGATGCGACGCGATCGGTTTATCGTCGAACTGCTTCCGCAGTACCGAATACGACCGGGCCGTCTCATAGCAATCCATCGCCGCGCCGATCACTCCCCAGCCGATCCCATACCGCGCCTGCGACAGGCACCCCAGCGGACCTTTCAGACCCCTCGCCTCCGGCAGCATCGCGCATTCCTTGACCCGGCAGTCGCTCAACGCCAGGCTTGCCGTTACCGACGCCCTCATGGACAATTTGCCGTGCAGTTCCGACGATGAAAATCCCGGCGTGCCTTTCTCCACCAGGAACCCGCGAATCCCGTCTTCGGCCCGCGCCCACACGACTGCCACATCCGCGATTGACCCATTCGTGATCCACGTTTTTTCGCCATTCAGCACCCAATCCGATCCGTCGCGACGTGCCCTGGTCAGCATTCCCGCCGGGTTCGATCCAAACCCAGGCTCGGTCAGCCCGAAGCACCCGATCGCCTCGCCCGATTGCAGCTTCGGCAGCCACCGCTGCTTCTGCTCCTCGCTGCCATATGTGTAAATCGGATACATCACCAGCGCGCCCTGCACGCTGGCAAAACTACGGACGCCGGAGTCGCCGCGTTCCAGCTCCTGCATGATCAGCCCGTACTCCACGTTGCTCATGCCGGCGCAGCCGTAGCCCTCCAGGTTCGCGCCGAAGAATCCCAGCCGTCCCATCTCGCCGATCAGTTCTTTGGGAAACCGGCCGTCGCGAAAGCAATCGCGGATCAGTGGAATCACCCGTTCATCCACGAACTGCCGCGCCGTCTGCCGGACCATCTTTTCCTGCTCGTTCAACCGGGAATCGATCAGCAGGTAATCCACACCGGGAAATTTCGCCATGCAGGGATTATTCTACCTGAGTCATCGCGCGTCGAAGATGATTCGCATCACATTTTGCCGCGGCCACGATCCGGCGCTGCAGGAGACGTTCTGCGCGTCGATCGCTATATTCGCGCACTTGTGGCCGGATTTGTCCTCCCTGAGGTAAATCGTTCCCGATGCCATGCCGCCGCCCACCTTTCCAAGCTGCGGCGCCGCGCCAGGGTTAAACACCGTCGGGTTGAACTCAATGGCCCGCAGAGTGGCGGGCCCGAACTGCAAGGAGGCCGGCCCGCCGGGGAAGGTTGCCGCAAGGGTCAACACACCGTTTTGCAGTTGCACGATCCTGCCATTCCAGCTACGAGAATCGCGCGACGTCACACTATCCGCAGCCAACGCCATCGCACATGCCAGAATCGCCGCACAGATTTTGAAAAGAGACATATTCATGGTTTTCATCCCATCTCACCAGCCAATGGTTCGCTGCACGCGAATCATGCGCACTTCGCTGTCGGGCAAGGCGGCGGTCGATAGCCCCGCCGCCACGCTCGGGGCCTCCCCCGAGCACTCCGGGCTCTGAAAGTAGTAATAGGTATTGTTGGCGTGCAGCACCAATTTGCAGGTCAGCTCATTATCCAGGCAAGTGGCGGCCGCGTCGGCGTCGGTGGGCGGGTTGGTCGCGCTGGTCAGGAAGGCGACGTTGGCCAGCCGGGAACTGCACCCGGCATCCACGCCGGAGTCATAACGCCCCAGCATGTATCCTCCCCCGAACATCCCCACCGCCAACGCGCCCAGCATCACTCTTGCCCGAAACGGGCCGCGCGGGTGCCGGCTGGTGCGGAAGTGAACGAACGAAACGGCTAGGATGATATTCAGTACGACATACACCCCGAGCGTGGCCATCACGCCCCAATGACGGGCGTACTCGGCGAATTGCCAGTCGCGCAGAACCACCTGAATCGGCGACACGGAAACCACCGCGACCGAAAATCCCAGCTCCAACGGATTCAACCCGAACGAGGAATAATATGTCGACCAGTAGAGCCAGCCGGTAATGAACGCGATACCGGTTAACACACCCGCGATCTCGCCGATCGATTTCAGGCTTTCCATGAGTCCGACCGGGGCGCTCTCCGGCGGCGGAGGGGTGTGCTGCTTAGAGGATTCCGTCATAAGTCTCTCAGTCAATATACACGTTCACAGGATGGCGCGAAGCAACGGGATTCGCCGGAATACAGCCGCGCTTAGCAGGCGGCCCTTAGGACTGCGATAATATCTATATAAGATGCAACTGAACGTCCCTCCCGATCTGGAAACACTCATCAATAAACGTCTTTTGAGCGGAGCGTATGCGAACGCGGAAGATGTGTTGCGACGGGCCCTCGAAGCTCAGGATGCAGAAGAAAACTGGACAGAAGAAGAACGCCGTGCATTGTCCGCCCACATCGAGCGAGGCTATCTGCAAGCCGAGCGCGGAGAACTCATCGATGGCGAACAGGCGCGAAGGGAAATTCAGGTCATGAAAGGTGAGTTCCGCTTATCCAAAAGATGAGCGGTAGCGCGAGCTTCAGCTTGCAGCGCCGGCTTCAGTCGGCGTCTTCGGTCGTTGTCCCGGATTTCCCTAGGCGGCAGGGCGGAGGCGGTGGTTGTGGGCTTTTTCGGCCAGGCGGGCGCGGTGTCGGGCACGGGTTGCGGTCTCGATTTGGGTGTTCGTAAAAACGAAGCCATCGGCGGAGGGGTGGTAGTGTTCTCCTTTTGATTCATGCATTTCCATGATGTCGAGGAGGCTCTCTAGTTCCGCCTTCTCGCGGGCGCGACGGGTTTCCTGGAGTTCGCGGAGTTGCGCGGCCGTCCTTTCGAACTGGCGGGAGAGACGCTGGGTGTGGATGCTCAGGTTGGCCAGGGCTTTGGTCTGACTTTCGAGCGCGGCGGCGGTGGCCAGGGCGTCCCGGATCTGGCTGGGGGCATCGTCGAGGATAAGGGGATGGCGGACGGCAGCGAGGGTGAGGAGATTGGCTTCGAGCGCGGCGGCTCGGTTGAGGCGCCAGGAGGCGTCGGCCAGTGCCTGGACTAAGTTGGCTTCGATGGCGCCTTGCGGATCGCACTCGTCGGCGAACGATTTTACATGTGACCGATATGCAGCGAGATCGTCGTTCGGCATGACCACGATCTGGCCGGTGAGTCCGTGGCGGAGAGCGTTCAGGGAAGATTTCTTCTTGCCCTCGGGAGTTTTGGGGCCGGTGGAGTGCTGAGCGTTCGCGATGTTGATCTGGGCGCGGTTGATTTCGGGTTGTGGTGTCATGTGTGTCCTTCCGCCTTGTTCATAGCATGGGAGGGAGTGGGGAGAGCTTGGGCTGAAATGGGATGTGGTTGAAAAGAGAAGAATTGGGGGTGAGCTTGAGGTGTGAAGCGGATTTGAGGGGCTGGGCGGGGAAACATTGTCAGGCGATATTTCTTGCCTTCCGCCCTTGCGCGTTCTCTGAGGGAAATCCGGGACAACAACGTGTCCCGGATTTCCTTTGATGCTAACCGCCCATAGCATAAATGCTATACTACGGGAGGTGCGATGGCGTGGACCGTTGAAACCCTGAACGACGTTGTGGATGCTGAACTCGAAGAGCTGCCCGCCGATATGCTGGCTCGATTCCGCCACATCTCAGAGCTTATCGAGGAGTTCGGATTGGAGCAGGTTCGGGAACCGCACGTGAAACATCTTCGTGCGTCTCTTTGGGAAATGCGCCTGAAGGGCAAGGACGGAATTTCCCGAGCTCTTTACGTCACCGCCGTTGGCCGGCGCGTTGTCGTCGTACGGGTGTTCATCAAGAAAACGCAGAAAACGCCGAACCGGGAGATTCAGTTGGCTTTGAACCGGGCAAAGGAGATTTCGCAATGACTAAAGTGGATGACCTTCATAAGAAATGGATGAAGAGGAAGGAATATCGTGAAGCCTATGAAGAACTCGCGCCCGAGTTCACTGTTGCCCGGGCGGTAATCAAAGCCCGCGCTACCGCAGGCCTCACGCAGGAGCAACTCGCGAAGCGCATGGAGACTACCCAATCCGTAATCGCCAGGCTGGAAGGCGGCCGCACTCGCCCGTCCACACACACACTGGAGCGTCTGGCGACAGCCACGGGAACGCGCCTCAAAATCAGCTTCGAACCAGAAGTCGCGCGACGTTGAAGAAGCGTTGGTGGCGCGAGCTTCAGCTTGCAGCGTCGGCTTCAGCCGGCGTGTTGGAGTGTCCGACGGACCGCAGTCCCGACGAACCTCAGGACCGGCCCGACAGCGCGCGGAGAGGCCGGAAACATGCGGGCTGTCCCTCGTTTCTCTGACTGAGACGGCAACAAGGGCGTGTCGTGATAAAATAGGTGCAGTGGAAAAATCAACCCCCCGTGGCGTTTACGAGGTTCTGGCGCAGTGGGACAGCGAGGCTGGCGTCTGGGTGGCCGAGAGCGAGGATGTCCCCGGCCTTGTTGCCGAGGCCGATTCGCCTAATGTTCTGGTTCAGAAACTAAGGACTCTTATCCCCGAGTTGTTGGAGTTGAACGGCGTCCCCAGCAACGGGACTGCGAGTTTCCACGTGCTGTACCAACACGAAGATCGTGGCGTGCTGACCTTCTGATGGCCAGTTACACCCCCGCGCGTGAAAGAGATTCTTCGCGCGCATGGATGTTACTTTTGAGCGCCCGGGCCGAGGTGACCATGAAATCTGGTACAGTGCGATCACGCGACGCCGTTTTCCTGTAGACGGAAAAATTCTGTCCCGGCACACCGCCAACGCGGTGCTGAGACAAGCCGGTATCGCGAAACAATTTTGACCTACGCGTGTCAAGCGATCGCGCTGGTCCAGTGCGAAAGCCGTCATAAGCAAAACCGGCAGCTCGCAGTCTGCCCGGCTGACTCAATCCGCGAAGGAGTCACTTCAGGCTGTCCCCCTCGCCCGTATCGGGGACAGCCCGCATGTTTCCATGCGTTGTCCGGGCGCCCACTCCTCTACTTCTTGTGAATCAAAATATTCCCGTTGAACGTCACAAACTGCATCTCCGGCCCGCCGCCGTTGATGGTGCCGTACATGGCGCGGTCGATGTGCACCTTGTATTTCCCGTTCTTGCTCCGGCTATCTTCCACTACCGGAGGCTTCCCTGACGCGCTTAGCTTGATGTCGAAATCGCTCCAGATCTCGCCGTTGTTGGTCTTCATCATCACGTTGGCTTTCACGTCCGGCGGCAGGGTCACGTCCACCGTTCCGTTGAACGACGTGAAGCTCATCGTTTTGTCTGCGGAAACTTTATTTGGGTCGCAGGGCGAGGCCCTCGGTCACGGGAGGATTTCGCTCCAATTCTTAGCGGCAATGAACCGGGAAAGATGTTTGGCATTGCTGGTGGCAATCACCACATCCGATGGCGCGGGTCCAAAAGAGAGCGCCTGGGCGGCGAGGATTACATCGATGTCGAGATCCCTGGCATCGGCTGTTGGTCGGCCTTGCTGCCTTGCCGCTGCCCAAAGGTCTGCCGCCAGTCGAAGCGCTTCGTCTGTAAGCGGAAGGTAGCGACCGGGCGTTCTTGAGGCGAAAGCATCGAGCCGGGAAATGCCAAAAGCCTTATTGGCCCGGAGCAGCTCTCTTCTTAGCTCGTAGTAGACGATGGCTGGGACGATGACGCGGTGGCCGCTGAGCAGGCACCGGGACAACCATTCGGTGATCGCGAGGACCTCGGCGTTTCGTTGAGGATGGGTTAATAAACCGAGTGGACCTGAATCGAGAACGAGAAAACGGCTCACGGAAAGAGCAGCCGGGCGCCGGTCGCTGCGCGATTCTCATTCATCGCTTTCTTGAACTCGGCGACTTCCTCGTCCGCTTCACGGAGCTTTTCCTGGTCCGTCGTAGCATCCTCGGCTTTCCAGGCGGCGAGAAGTTCGAGCGTAGCGGTATCAACGGAGCCCAACGTGGACAACGGCGGCGCACTCGCGGGTTGAATTGTTGACGGCTGCTTCATTTGAGACTCGACTTTGCTTCGATTGTACCAAGGGTGAAACTCGCCACTACTTCTTGTGAATCAAAATATTTCCGTTGAACGTCACAAACTGCATCTCCGGCCCGCCGCCGTTGATGGTGCCGTACATGGCGCGGTCGATACGCACCTTGTATTTCCCGTTCTTGCTCCGGCTATCTTCCACCACCGGAGGCTTTCCTGACGCGCTTAGCTTGATGTCGAAATCGCTCCAGATCTCGCCGTTGTTGGTCTTCATCATCACGTTGGCTTTCACGTCCGGCGGCAGGGTCACGTCCACTGTTCCGTTGAACGACGTGAAGCTCATCGCTTTATCCGCCGCCACCTTGTTCAGCGACACCGTCACTTTGCCGTTCGTCGTATTGGCCAGCACCGACCCGGAGACGTTGGTAATCGCGATGCCCCCGTTGGTATGGTTCGCATCGATCGAGCCTGAGATGTTCTCCACCGTGATCGCTCCGCCGTTCACCGACCGCAGCACCAGCGACGTCTGCACCGGAACCTGGATCGTCACGTGCCCCGAACTGTCGTTCCCGACGACGGAAATCACGTTGTTCTCTTCCGTCACGTCGAGCCCCATGCTCAGGTTGTCGATCCGGTGCATGCCTTCCGGAACGCTCGACGGGCGCCGCGTCCGCGACGAGAGGCGTCCGCTGGTTTCAATCAGCGCGTCCTTGCCGTCGTAACCGCGCACCGTCACGCTGCCGTTTTGGAGCGACACCTTCAGCGTCTTCGGGGCCGACGCGTCGCGAAACGGCACCGTCACGTGGTCCCCTGAATCCTGCGCGGCCAGGATCGCGCCAGCGGCCGCAAATAAAATCACTCGTCTCAACATTTTCTTACTTCTCCCGATTCTTGATCATGACATTTCCATTCAGCGTTTCGAACTGGAGTTCCGGCCCGCCGCGGCCGATGCGCACGCCGGTCATTCTCCGGCTGCTCCAAACCAATTTCCCGTTGCGCGTTTCCGGCGCCGAGGCTGCCACCGGCAGCGCAGACACATCGAAATCCGTATACAACCCGCCATTCATCGTCTTCATCTTCACGTCCGCATTCAGCCCCGCCCGGAACGAAATATCCAGCGACCCGTTGACCGATTTGTACGAGGTCGCGGCCTGTGGGTTCCTCGCATACGTCACTTTCACTCCGCCATTCACGGTGTGAATCGTCCCTGAACCTTCTATGTCCTTCATTTCGATGGGACCGTTGACATTGCTGATGGTGTAATCGCCCGCCGTGCCTTCCACCGTGATGTGCGAGTTGTTCACCGTCCGCAGTTCCAGCTTCACGTCGCGCGGCACGCGAACCTTGAAATCGTAGTTGAAGCGATAAACGTCGTGCCAGTTCGAATAGCGGCGAAAAGGCCCGTCGACTACCAGCCGCAAAAGTCCACCTTCCTGCGTCGTATCGAGGCTGATCTCTTTTTTCGCCAGCGCTATCCGGTCGGCCGAGGAACCGCTCAGCGTTTTATCGATGTCGATTTCGACAGAAGCGCCGGCGTATGCCGTCACTTCGATGAACCCCGAAACGTTGTCGATCACCAGCTCGCGCACTCCGGCAAACGACTTGTGCTCGCTAGTCTTTTCTTCCGCCGCGTGCAGCGCGAACGTCAGAATCAGTCCAAGCATCGCCGGTTTCATTGCAGCAGCCTTCCGAGCGCCGATTTCGCTCTGTCCCGCACGCTTGCATCCACCGTTGGATCCGAGCTTAACTTCTTCAGCTCCGGCGCGGCGTCCGTTACCTTCAAATCCACCAGCAGATCGATCAGCGCGATCTGGACCAGCGGCGAGGTCTGCCTCGGAAGCGATTGCACGATCGCCGTCCGCGTCACCGGACTCGCGCCGAAGGCATGCAGTGCCTCCACCGCCGCCATCCGGACGTTCACGCTTTGATCGTTGTTCACCGTTGTCAGCAGCGCCGACAAAACTTCGGTATCGGACGGTTCCACGCGATACGCCCAGCTCACTCCGCGCAGCCTCTCGCCCGCCGATTGCTGCTGCATTAACGACAACGCCACCATCTGCCTCATATTGCTTACCTCTTCACGTAATTGCGCCACATCCGGCTGGACTTCGCGCTTTTCCGGCCGCAGATCATAACCCACGCCGACGCCCAGCGCCAGCATTGCGACGCCGATCGCCATCTGCCAGGCCGGCTGCGTGGGCCACAACGCAGCCAGTTTTTCTCTAAACCCATGTTTCGGAGCCGATTCCATGCCGTGGCGGAACGCCGCCAGCGATTCGTAAAACCTGTCCCGTACATTCGCGCCGGGCTCCGGCATGGTGCCCGGCAGCAGCGCAAGACTTCGCCAAAACGAACCCAACCGTTCCGTCTCGGCGCGACAGGCGTCGCACGTGGAAAGATGGGCTGCGAACGCGAGTTCCTGGGTCTCATCGAGCGATTCGCTCAAGTATTCGGGTAAATGATGCCTCGTTTCGTCGCAATTCATGCCGTTTTCTCCCCACTGATGGTCAAATAAGCCTGTTCCAAGGCGCGCATGGCACGGTAAACGCGTACTTTTACCGTTCCCACTTCGCATCCCAGAACGCCCGCCAGTTCCTCGTATTTCATGCCCTGGAACCGGCTGAGCACCAGGATTTCTCGTTTATCGGCAGGCAGACGGTCCAAAGCCAGACGCAGCAGGCGCAGATCCTGGGTCAGCGCGGCGGATTCCTCGGGCCCTGGAGCCTGGTCCGGCTTGTGTTCGGTAAACTCGTCAATCCCAATCACTTCTCCCCGCCGCTTTTGCGCCGAATCGACGCTCGCGTTGCGCGCGATCTGGTACATCCAGGCCGTGAAGGACTGCCGCTCGTCGTAGCTGGCTCGATATCGCAACATACGGAAAAACACATCCTGCACCAGATCCTCGGATAACTCGCGGTTCCGGTTCATCGACACAAAATAACGGAACAACCCGCGGTGATGGCGCTCGAAGAGCACGGCGAGTTTCTGCACTTCGCCCGCGCCCACCGCCGCCATCAAAACGTTGTCCGTTGCGTTCACGTTCTATGGGAGGATACCGTAAGTTCAGGAGAAAGTTACAACTGCGGAATATACCCTGGCTCCAGGCGCTACCGGCGTTTGTTCTGGAAGTGACTTTCTACGCTTCGATGGCGTCGGAACGGGTCCGCGCGCGCCTGGAACGGATGCCTCCGGCGATTTTCGCGAGCTTGCTTGTCGATCTGCCGCGATTTTGCCGTACTGCCTGGCGACATTGGCCTTCGGGACATTTCGATGGACGGCGTTGGGGTGGATCGCACTGCTGGCCTCGGCGGTGTCCTTCTGGTACATCCTGCTGCCGAAGAAGCCCGGTTCCGATCTGCTGCTGCTGGTGTTCATGGCGACGGTATGGATCGCGGCGCTGTTCAAGCAATGGTACGTGTGTCCCTATCCGAAGCTCTATCTTCCGGTGCTGGGTCAACTGATGTGGTTTCGCACCGGACTGTTCGCGATGCTCTCGATCCGGCGGGTGCAGGGCGTCGGCTTCGGATTCTGGCCGAAAAAACGCGAATGGGAAATCGGGGTGGTCCATTTTGCGATTTTTCTGCCGCTGGCGGCGGCGCTGGCATGGGCGATCGGATTTGCCGGTCCGCGCATTCCTCCACAGGGATGGGAGAAAACGTCGGTGCTGGCGATTGGAACTTTCTTTGGGATTTTATGGGTGGTCGCGCTGGCGGAGGAGTTCTTTTTCCGGGGCCTGTTGCAACAGTGGCTGACTTCCTGGACGCGCAGCGAATGGGCGGGGCTGCTGTCGGCGTCGCTGGTGTTCGGCGCGGTCCACGTGTTTTATCGGGCGTTTCCCAATTGGAAGCTGGCGGCGCTCGCCGCGCTGGCCGGGATTTGCTACGGTCTGGCTTTTCGGCGCGCGAAGAGCATCCGGGCATCGATGGTGACGCATGCGCTGGTGGTCACGACGTGGAAGATTTTTTTCGGATAGATTGGGCAGCCCATCCCCGCCCTGACGGGACGGGGTTATATAACCCCTGGCGTCAGCCTGGGGATTGCACAAAAAAGGGGCGAGCCCGAAGGCTCGCCCCGATTCCGAAATGCTCTAGAACACGACGCGCAAGTTGAACGTCAACTGCCGGGGCGAGTTAAATTGACCGCTGCCGTTGGGGTTGTTCGAACCGAGCATGCCAAAATCGCCCGGATCGCTGATGTCCAAGTACGGGTCGCGGAGAATAACGTGATTGAACACGTTGACGAACTGGAAGGACAATGTTGCCGCCACCCGCTCCTTGAACAGGTTGATGTCCTTGGCAAAGTTCATATCCATGTTCCATTGCGACATGCCGCGAATCTGGCCGTTCGATCCGCAACTGGTGTCGTAGCCCAGGATGCAAGGCCTGAACTCGTTGAAAACCGCCGCCACATTGGAGAACTGATTGATACTGTTTCCGCCGTTGGCAAGATTACCGTTGATGCCTGCGCCGGTGGCGCTGTTCGCAACATTGAGGTTGTATACCGCCGTGTTGCCGCCGGTAAACTTGGCGCCAAGGACCGCTCCATCCAGCGTGCTGCTGTTTTGGCTTTCCCCGAATGACTCGATGTCGCCGTTGAGGGTGTTGACCATGTTCGGCGCGCCGCTGCGGGCCGTAAAGATCGGCGCCAACCTCCATCCACCGAGCACGTGCCCGACAATCCCCTTCTGCGCCCGGAAGAACGGCTCCGACCAGAGGAACGTATGGGTATAGGTGAACTTGTAGTCGAAGTACTGCGGACCGTACATCGATTGGCGGACGTTATAGGGGTTGAGCACCGTGTATCCCGATGTGGCCTGAGACTGGTTGCCCGTCCCGAGCGCGCGTCCCCAGGTGAAGTTCGACAACGTTGTGATTCCATGCCAATCCTGCGTCCTGAACGTGGTGTAAAGCGCATTGTAGTTGGAATAGCCGGAGCTGTCGTCGGCGTTGATGCCCGCCGCCTGGCCCTGGGGGAACGCCGCGCTTGTGCTGCTGGGGATGGTCCGGCCCAGCGTCCAGGAGGAAGCCTGGCTGAGCGCGTTCCACAATTGGAACACCTGAGTCTGCGTGATAAAGTTGTTCATGGTCGGGTTGGCGACCACCGCCGCTGTGCAACTGGAGAAGCCCTTGCAGAACGACGAATTGGCTCCACCCAGCGCGTTTTCCAGGAACGGCTGCACTGGAACAGCGGTGTTGTTGGCGCAGGTCGGGCTGATTCCGCACATGGGAAGATACATCCCGGCAAATGCTGATGCGAAGCTCTCGCCGCCCAGCGTCATCATGGTCGGAACGGCGTCGAGATCGCGCTGCATCCATTCGTGGGTGATGATGCGGCCGATGTAACCGACTTCAAACAGCACCCTCGGCTTGATTTCGCGTTGGATGCTGACGTTGAAGTTGTAGGTCGCCGCCGGCCGGAAGCTGGGATCGAGCACCGAAGCCGCGCCCGCCGCCGCAGATCCGTTGGTGCCAGGATAGGACGGCTGGGGAAGCGTGGTGGAAGGAGTCGGGTATAGGAGCCGTCAGACCGTCGGTTCCGATGCGGAAAGCCGTGGCCGGAGTCACGCCGCCGGTTCCCAGGCACTGGCCGGTCATGGAAGCGCCGATGCAGGAAACCGGCTGGCCGAGACCGACTCCGAGCAGCGGAATCAGCACCAGACCGACGCCGTTCAGGCGGCTATAAATCTGGCCATAGCCGGCCCGGATCACGGTCTTTCCGTCGCCCAGGACCTTCCCCATAATGCCGTCGGCATACTTCGGATTCCAGGCAGCCGCCACGCGCGGGCTCACGCCGCCGTAGAACGGATTGTATGGATACTTGTGGCTGGCGCCGGTGACATTACCGATGGTCGAAAAACCGATGGTCGGGTTATACACCTGACCCTGTAATGCCATCGCTGCCTTGGTGTTGAAATAATCGGTGAAATTGATCGGATTGCCCGAGGAGTCCACCAACTCCACCTGCTTGCCGTTCGCCTCGACCGGAGGCGTTTCCACCTGATAGCCCAGGCCGTAGGTTATGGTGAGCGTCGGCTTGATGTGCCACGAATCGGTGACATAGAGGTTGTAGAACTGGATCGTGCTCTGGTCGAACATTGGCGTTCCCGGCGGGTTTAATGTGAGACTGGGGCCGCTGCGGGTGGCAAGAACTTGCGGCTGATTGACGATGCCGAGAATCTCGGTATAGTACTTGTTCCAGTTGGTGACCTGACTGCTCGGGAGACCCACCGGCTGGGTCGCCGAAGTAGTATTGAATGCCGGTACCGTTCACGATCTGATACACCGGCGAGGTGTTGATACCCTGGCCGTTGTCGTTCCGCTCGTGGTAGTCCCAGTTTCGTCCGTAGTTTCCACCAAACTGAATGACGTGATTGCCCATGATCTTGGTGACGTCGTCCTTATACTGCTGGTCATGACCGTCCCAGAACCGCTGGCGTGTGTTCTGGTTGTTCACGTTGTAGGGGATAAGCGCGCTGGAAGTCTCACCGCCGATTTCGAGCGCTCCACCGAGGCCCGCACTTGCGGCGGTGCAGCCGACGATCGCCCACTGCCACCAGATCCTGGTGTAGCTGGCAACGAAATTGTTCGACATGGTCGGGGTGATGTTGGTCGTCAACCCGCCTACGATAAAGTCCGGCTTTTGCGGACGCGGAGCGCGGGCCACCGGGACGCCGAGCTTATCGCCTGGAAGCGCGCCGCCGATGTCGATCTGGTTGGTGGTCAACTGCGTGAGTCCGTAATAACGGTAGCTTGACATAAATCGCCACTTCTCGTTGAAGTCATGGTCGACGCGTCCCACCAGGAAAGCGGTTTTTTCAGGAAGAGACACTTGCCCCTGGAATCCCTCCACGTTGTGGGCATCCCCCGTAGCCGTGTTGTTCGGCAGCGGCATCTGGTTGTTCCAGATCTGCGAAACCAGGGAATTGATGCCGATTCCGCGCGGATCGCAAGCGCCGCCGCCGCAAGTGGCCGGGGCATAGGTCGTTCCACCCACCGTCACTGCCTTCGGATTGATATTGAAGGGAACGTAAGTGCCGCCCTCGTTGATCTGGATGATGCCCGCGCGAAGCGTGGCGGTCGGCACCGGCTTGTTGATAATCGCCGATTGCGGGAAGCGGAAATACTCCATGCCGAAGAAGAAGTACGTCTTGCCGCCTGCCATTTTCGGCAGCAGCGGGCCGCCAACCGTAAAGCCGTATCGATTGTTGTGGGCAATCGGAATAGGCGTGTACCCGAGGCTTCCGCTGGGCGTGTGGTTGTTGTCCCAGGAGTTGGCGCCGCCCACGTCGCTGGAGGAATACAAATAGTAGGCCGAACCGTGGAACTGGTTCGTGCCGCGCTTCGTCACCACGCTGACCTGGGCGCCGGAGGAACCGTTGAAGTCGGCCGTTTGTCCGGCAGTCCCCACCTTGAATTCTTCCACCGTGTCTTGCGGTGTGGGAAGCACGCCGCTCGGAGGGTTACCCGCGCCGCCAAAAGCGTTGCGAGCGTAGCTTCCGGTGTAATCCCTCATGCTGCCATCCATATCGTTGGAGTTGTTGCCGCCATCCAACTGGAACGTGTTCTGGTCGTACATCGCTCCGGCAACCGCACCTTCCGGCGAAACGCCGGGCTGGTAAAGGGCCAGGCTCGAAACGTCGGAGCCGAAGATCGGCAGGTAGGTCAGGGACGGTCCGGAAACGGTCGTGCCAACGGTGGAGTTCACGGTCTGTAGTTCCGCGCCCGGCGATGTGGTGACTTCCACGACGTTCGCCACCTGGCCGACTTCGAGCGTGGCGTTGAGGCTCAGGATTTCCGCCACGTTCACCGCTTGCTTGTTCACCTTGCGCGTCGAGAACCCGGTCTTGGAGAACGTTACATCGTACGTTCCAGGCTTGACGTTCACAATGATGAAGCGTCCAGAATCGTTGGTCTTCGTCGTGAGCGAGGTGTTGGTCGATGGGTCGGTCAACTTGACGTCCACGTCAGGCATGGAGGCGCCCTGCTGGTCGGTGACCTGACCTGACACGGTGCCGGATGAAGCTTGGCCCCAAGCCGAAACGCTGCACAGGGCCAGCAGCATGGCAAACAAAACGACATAACTTCGTCGCGCGATATTCATATCTACCTTTCCCCTTTCACTGCAAAACACAAGCGGACAACCAGATCATGTAGATAAAACCCCAACGAACAACAACCCACGAGCATGCGACAACCCTATCGCACACTCGTCCGAGTAACGAGTTTGTTGCCGGAGCAACAATGTTAAACTAGATTATTCCGATCTTCCCCTAGTGTCAATACTGGATTACGGCCAGACACGCAAGAAAGTGGTGTTGGCCGGTAATTCAGTTTCTTGAACGCCTGCTTCCAGATACCATACGTCACCGGCTTTCGTGGGCTGTCCGTCGATGGCGCCGGAGCCTTCCAGCAACACGAGCAGCTCCCTGGTCCTGGCCGGTATGTACCGTGTCGGCTTGGAGATACACAACTTCGAGGTGGTGAAATAGGGGCAGGAAACCAGCAGGTCGCCCTGGGGTTGCCGGCGGGCTTTGTACGGGCCCAGGTGGCTTACGGCGAGGGCCCGATCGAGATGAAGCTCGCGGGGCCTTCCGTAATCATATAGGCGATAAGTGATGTCGGAATGCTGCTGAATCTCGCACAGGGTGAGTCCGGCGCCGATGGCGTGGACGGTTCCGGCGGGGATGAAAAACGTGTCGCCGGGGGCGGCGTCGAACCACTGGAGCAGGTTTTCGATCTCGCCCGAGAGTGAGGCTTCGCGCAGGCGCTGAGGCGTGATGGGTTCGCGGAAGCCTGCCGCGATTTGCGCGCCTGGCTCCGCGGCGAGGACGTGCCACATCTCGGTTTTCCCCAGCGAATCATGATGTTGGCGGGCATAGGCGTCGTCCGGATGGACTTGCACGGAGAGTTTTTCAGTGGTGAAGAGGAATTTTACTAGAACAGGAAGATCGGGGACGCCTTCGAACCAGACCTCGCCGATTTTGGTAGGCGAGTCGGGGAAAAGGGGCTCGAGGTGAGTCGAACCCCAGACTTTTTCCTTGAAACTGGGGGTGAGGCGAGGCATGAGAAGTGGTCAGTGGCCGGTGGCCAGTAAAGACCGGCCACTTCCTGGTTACACCCGCGCGGCAACAAACTTCGCCAGACGGTCGAGGCCTTTTTCCAGCTCCTTCATCGAGGTGGCATAGGAGATGCGAACGTGTTCGTTGGTCCCGAAAGCTTCGCCAGGCACTACGGCGACGAACTGGTCGGCCAGCAGCTTCTCGGCGAACTGGAGGGAATTGGCGATTCCTCCGGTGTACGCCGCACTGACGTTCGGGTAAGCGTAGAAAGCGCCCTGCGGAACCTGCGTCTTCACGCCGGGCATCGCGCGGAGGCGCGAGATGACGTAATCGCGGCGGTTCTTGTACTCGGCCAGCATGATGCCGACGGATTCCTGAGGCCCTTTTAACGCTTCGACAGCGGCTTTTTGCGCGATCGAGGTTGGATTCGAAGTCGAGTGCGATTGCAGCTTGGTGATCCCGCCGGCGACGGCCGCGGGACCCAGAACGAAGCCGATGCGCCATCCGGTCATCGCGTAGGTTTTCGAGAGCGACCCGGCCACGACGATGGTGTCCTTCACTCCCGGAATCGAGGCCAGGGACACGGGCGCGCCATCATAGAGGAAGCGGTGGTAGCACTCGTCGGTGAGGATCCAGATGCCGCGATCCCTGGCCAGAGCGACGATTTTTTCGAGCTCGCCCCACGCAAACACCGCACCACTCGGATTTGAGGGTGAATTGATGAGAATCATCTTCGTCTTGGGCGTGAGGGCGCGCTCGATCATGGACGCGCGAAGGTCGAAGCCTTCGCTCTCGTCGGTGTTGACGAAGACGCACTTGGCGCCGGAGTAATTGACGACGTCCTTATATGTCACCCAGTAGGGCACGGGGATCACCACTTCGTCGCCCGGCTCGACCAGCGCCTGCATCAGGTTGAAGATGGCATGCTTGCCGCCGACCGTCACGACGCATTCGTTGGCGGCGTACGAAGTCTGGTAATCGAGCTTGTGACGGTCGCAGATGGCCTGCTTGAGTTCGAGCGTGCCGGCGGCGTTGGTGTACTTGGTGAAATTGTTCTTGACGGCGTCGATGGCGGCCGACTTGATGTTGTCGGGGGTCGGGAAGTCCGGCTCGCCGGCGCCAAAGTCCACGACGTCGGCGCCTTCGCGGCGCAGCTTCTCGGCGTCGGCCGCGACCTTCATGGTCGAAGAGACGCTGATCGTCGAAATTCTCTCTGCCAGGGCTTGTAGTGTTTGCATAATCTTTATTTCCGTCCAAATCTGGTCTTCAGCCGGGCCTCCACCATGGGCGGCACCAGGCCCGAAACATCGCCACCAAGCGAAACCACTTCCTTCACTAGATGCGAGCTGAGGAACGAGTACGCCTCGCCCGCCATCAGAAACGCCGTCTCCAGCTCCGGCCGCAGCCGCCGGTTCATCAGCGCCATCTGCAACTCGTATTCATAATCCGAAATGGCGCGGATGCCGCGCAAAATCAGATTCGCGCCGCATTCCGCCGCGTAATCCACCAGCAGGCCTTCGAACGATCCCACTTCCACGTTGGCGAAGGACGCGACAACTTCCTGGACGATTTCGACCCGCTCCTCGACGGAGAAAAGCGCCTGCTTCGAGTCGTTCCTCAGAACGGCGACAATCAAACGTTCGAAGACCCGGCTGCCGCGCGCGATCAGGTCCAGATGCCCATTGGTAATGGGGTCAAAGGAACCTGGATAGATAGCAATCAGGTGCGATGGCGGCGCGGCCAGAGAGTCTCCTGTTAATCTTTTATGTTACCAGCCCGCATGGACCTTTTACACGGCGCCTCCGCATTTGCTTCGGCCTTCGCCGCTGGAGCGATCAATTCCGTCGCCGGAGGCGGCACGCTGCTGTCGTTTCCCACGCTGATCTGGCTGGGCCTGAATTCGGTGGCCGCGAATGCCACCAGCACGGTCGCGATCTGGCCCGGTTCTCTCGGAGGGATGGCTGGATTCCGGAGAGAACTTCGCACAGCCGACCGTCGCATGCTGGCGTTGACTGTGCCGAGCCTGATGGGAGGCATCTCCGGGGCGCTGCTGCTACGCTTCACGCCGCCTGCGATCTTCGACGCGATGGTGCCGTTCCTGATCCTGTTCGCGACCATCCTGTTCATGGTTCAGGAAACGGTGCAGAGGATGTTCAAGACCGGTATAGGGCGTCATGAATCGGCGAGATGGCTGGCCGGGGCGATCGTGTTTCAATTCTTTGTGGCGCTGTACGGAGGATATTTCGGGGCCGGGATCGGCATTTTGATGCTGGCGGCCCTGAGTATTCTCGGTTTGACGGACATTTACCAGATGAACGGCCTCAAGAATTTCTTCGCGCTCTGTATCAACGGCGTGGCGGCATTGTATTTCATGTTCGCGCATATGGTCGTGTGGCCGTACGTGCTGATCATGGCGGCGGGCGCGGTCGCGGGAGGATATGGCGGCGCGGGACTAGCTCGAAGGATCGGCCGGGTGGCGGTGCGGAGAGTCGTGATCGGAATCGGATTCGCGATGGCGGTGTCGTTGTTCGTGAAGTGGATCAGGCAGTGAGCGCCTACAGTCTGTGTGAAACTACCACAAGGGACGTGTGGGGCGGGCTATCAGCAAATGGTA